>DAOMFR010000054.1:39174-40373 GCA_035429885.1 Blastocatellia bacterium | reverse complement strand
GTGGAAGAAACTTTTCTGTCTGGGAAAATATGCTGATTGTGAATCGCCGAAATGCCAACGTTATCCACACGCCGCAGGGATCAGAGATTCGCCCGCTGATGGATCGCACGACTTCGTCCATCAATCAATGTTCGTTGGCGGAAGAGTTGCTGCCGCCCGGCGCAACCGTTCCGCCGCATCACCACGAAGTGCTGGAAGAGATTTACTACATTGTCGAAGGTCGCGGCGTGATGACCGTCGGCGATGAACAGCGTGAAGTGGGCGCAGGCGACGCCGTGTACATTCCGCGCCAGCATCGCCACACGCTGACCAACACCGGCGCGGAACCGATGCGGATTCTGTTGGTGTGCGGTCCGGCGTTTTTTTACGAAGACCACCGGTTTGAAAAATGAAGCGCATCGTTGTCATTGGCACTTCGGGATCCGGCAAAACCACCTTTGCCAGTTCGCTAGCCCGGCTGTTGAACGTGCCACACATCGAACTGGATCAATTGCACTGGAACCCAAACTGGCAGGAAACGCCGCGCGATCAATTCATCGAAAAAGTTCGTGTGGCAACCGACGCTCCCGCCTGGGTTGTGGACGGCAATTACACGACCAAAGTCAGCCCCATTGTCTGGCAACGCGCAGACACCATCGTTTGGTTGGATTATTCGTTTCGCGTGGTGTTGTTTCGATTGGTGACGCGCACCTTCAAACGGCTGGTGTTGGGCGATGAATGTTGCAACGGCAACCGCGAATCGTGGCGGATGGTGGTTTCCAAAGAATCCATCATTTTGTGGGCGTTCCAGTCGCACTGGCGGCATCGCCGAGAGTACGGGGCCAAATTGCGCGATCCGGCGCATGCGCATTTGCGCCAGGTGCGACTGCACTCTCCGGCGGAAGCCGACCGTTGGCTGAAACAAAAGCAGGAACGTTTGTAGTCCCGCCTTCAGGCGGAAACGATTACCAGCGGTGCCGTTTCCGCCTGAAGGCGGGACTACAAACATAAATCAAATGATCGAAAACCAAACTTTCTTTGACGTGATTGTGATTGGCGGAGGGCCTACGGGATTGGCGTGCGCGATTGAAACCCAACGCGCGGGATTTAGCCATCTGGTCATCGAAAAAGGCTGCGTCGTCAATTCGCTGTTTCATTACCCGACGCAACTGGTCTTTTTCACGACGCCGGAATTGCTGGAAATCGGCGACCTGCCGTTT
>DAOMFR010000054.1:24300-39074 GCA_035429885.1 Blastocatellia bacterium | reverse complement strand
TACAAAGACGCGCATCCGTTTTACGACCGCGATGTTGCCATCATCGGCGCAGCCAACTCCGCCGCCATCGCTGCGCTGGACTTGTACCGCCACGGAGCGCGCGTCACGATCATTCACCGCCAAGCCACGCTGCGCCCGACAATTAAGTATTGGATTCTGCCCGACATCGAAAACCGCATCAAAAACGGAGAAGTCGCCGCGCACTTCAACACCATCGTCACCGAAATCACACCGGCAACCATTCGCATTCGCCATCTGGAAACCGGCGAAGAATCCGAACTGCCGAACGATTTCGTGTTCGCGCTGACCGGTTATCACACCGACAACGATTTTTTGCGCTCACTGAACATTGAGATTGATTCTGAAACCATGAAGCCGAAGTTCAACCCGGAAACGATGGAATCGAACGTGACGGGAGTTTATCTGGCCGGCGTCGTCATCGCGGGGAAAGAAACCGGCAAAGTCTTCATCGAAAACGGACGCTTCCATGGTGGACAGATTGCAACGGCGTTGAAAGCGGCATTACAAATCAACCAGACCTGAATCGGCCCGAGTTACCGAGTTGTAAAAACTGCGTTGCCCAAAAACGCGTTGACGAATCAGCCGCTCAAATTTGATGACATAGCGAATCCGTTGGAAAGCCTGCTTCCATCAACCTCGGTTTTCTGGATGTACGTCCTGCTCGAAAGTGAGATAGCAGACCTTCCGCAGTCAAGTTTTCTGGACATCTTTCAAGCAAGGGTGATGTTCCCTGCTCTTCGGCATTTCAAAACCAACCCACACGCGCAATTCATCTGAAAAAACGAAAACTCATTCGTTTTTCTCAACAGCCATTCCAAACAAATCGACTGGCAATCAAGGCTAAGTCGTTCGATTCCAGCAGCCAATACACACAAGCTCCGATGGAACAACGCTTGCGCCAATTCGGTGGTGAAGAGCGACATTTACTTTTGGAAGAATTTTCAATTCTGGCGACCAATCCAGCTCATTGAACTCACACAAATGGAAACATCACCAACAAGGAGGGTTTGGATGTACTCAGGACAAACACATCACAATCGAATCTTTGCCTGCCAAATTTTTGCCTGCATGCTGACGGCATTGTTTAGCTTGCTGATTGGCAATTCGGCATTGGCGCAAACATTTAACTCAACCGTTACCGGCACCGTGAAAGATCAAGCTGGAGCCGTCATCACCGGAGCGAAAGTAACGCTAACCGACCTGGCGACTCAACGGGAAGTTACGGCCATGACCAACGATCAAGGCGCGTTCGTTTTCCCAGAAGTCCGCGCCGGAAATTACAAACTCGTGGCTGAACGCGACGGATTCAAAAAAGGCGAAGTCACCGGCGTGACGGTCAATGTCGGCACTCCGGCAACGGTTCACTTTGAATTACAAACCGGCCAGATTGCCGAAGTCATCACCACGTCAGCTTCGGAGGCACAGGCCGTCGTCAACACCGAAAATGGCACGCTGCAAACCACAGTGTTGCAACGCCAGATCAACGATTTGCCATTGAATGGCCGTAACCCGCTTTCGCTGGCCGCGCTGCAAGCCGGGGTCAACACCAGTGGCAGCAACCGCACTGCCTCGGTCAACGGCACACGCGGCACGTTCACCAATCTGACGTGGGACGGCATTAACATCAACGACAACTTCATTCGCACGGACAGCTTTTTCGGAGTCGCTGCGCCCAGCGTGGTCAGCGTCGCCGAATTCACCCTGACCACTCAAAACGGCGGCCCGGCCGACGGGTTGGGCGTGGCGCAGGTCAAGCTGGCGACTCCGCGCGGTTCGACTGAATACCACGGCAACGCATTTGAATTTCATCGCAACGATGCGCTGGATGCCAATTCGTTTTTCAACAACGCGGCGGGCATCAAAAAAGAAAAACTGATTCAAAATCAGTTTGGCGTTGGCATTGGCGGCCCGGTCAAATTGCCGAGCAAGCTGTTCGGTCCGCTGGGTTATACCAGCAACAAACTGTTCTTTTACGGATATTACGAAGGCACACGCGTCAAAACCGACACCAGCGTATTGCGCACTGTGTTGACGCAACCTGCGCGACAAGGCCAATTCACTTATCGCAGAACCGACAACGGTCAACTGCAAACCATTAATTTGTTGTCGGCTGCCGGGCGCGTTGCCGATCCTAAAGCCGCCAGCTTGATTGCCACGACGCCGCTGCCAAACGATCTGACGACGGCGGACATCACTACCAATACGGCACTGGCCAACAGCGCCGGTTACCGTTTCAACAGTCCGACAGGGTTTGACAGTGATCTGTGGGGATTTCGCGTAGATTACGACGCTTCGGCGCGTCATCGCTTTGAAGCAATCTTCAGCCGCTTTACATTCAACTTCCCGAACGCTGGCAACGAACCGTTTCCCGGTCGCCCAGGCGACGGGCAATCGTCCAGCCGTCCGCGCGGTTCGTTCGCCTGGAACTGGACTCCAACCGCGACACTGAACAACGAGCTGCGGTATGGGTTCAACAACTACAACGTTTCGTTCTTCACCAATGAACAGTTCCCCGACGGGTATCAATTGGCGTTTCCGTTGATTTCCAACCCGACGGATAACTTCCTGCCGCAAGGCCGCGTTGCAGACAATTACGAAGTCATTGATAACGCGACCTGGGTGAAAGGCAAACATCAGGTTCGATTCGGCGGAAATTATCGTCGCGTGTACATCGCGCCGTACGATGCTGCTGGAACTTTGCCGCTGTACACCATCGGCTTCAACACGTCTGGCAATCCAAACCCGTTGGCAACATCGCTGTTCACCGGAGGAATTTCCACCAACGATTTCAACCGAGCGCGCGACATTCTGGCAGTGCTGACGGCGCCAATTGCGCAAATTGATCAGAGCTTCAATTCCACGTCGCGCACGTCCGGGTTCGTCAACGGAGCTTTGCAGCGGCAACAATTCCAATACAACGGAATCGGGTTGTACGCGGGCGACACCTGGCGCGTGAAACCGAACCTGTCGGTGAATCTGGGATTGCGCTGGGAATTCATTTCGGTGCCAACCGAAAAACAGGGCTTGGCGTTGTTGCCAAAAGAAACCGGTTTGAACGCCTTGTTCAACAAAGACGCGCAACTGGATTTTGCCGGCTCAGGAACCGGGCGGCCTTTCTTCAACAACGATTACAACAACTTCGCGCCGAGCATCAGTTTGGCCTGGGACCCGTTCGGCAACGGCAAAACGTCCATCCGTGCAGGCTATTCGATTTCATACGTGATTGATAACAACATCACGACAATTTTGAACGCGGTGAGCGGCAATGACGGTTTGCAAGCCAACGCAACCTTGCTCAACACCAGCGGAACGGTCAGCGGCGGAGGCATTCGCCCGGTTCCGGTTCCAGCGTTCAAGGTTCCCCGGTCAATTTCTGACAATCTGGCAATTGATCCGCAAACGGCGCTGTTCACGATTGATCCGAATTACCGGACGCCTTACGTTCAGCAGTGGACGTTGAGCTTCGAGCGCGAAATTTTCCGCGACACGGTCGCCGAACTTCGCTACGTCGGCAATCGCGGCGTCAAACTGACGCGCGGTATTGACGTCAATCAAGTGAAGGTGCTGGACAACGGATTCCTGGCGGATTTCCAACGCGCTGAGCGCAATCTGGCGGCAAACGGCAACCCGACTCGCGGCGAAGCGTTGCAGGTGTTCCCGAAACTTGGCTTGGCAGGTTTGTTGACCAACGCTACGGTGTTGAACCTGATTGCTCAAGGTCAGGTTGGCGAACTGGCGGCGCTGTACGTTGCCAACCGCGACCTGTTCCTTTCTCCGGGCGTGTTTGGTTCCCAAGTGGGGCCGGAATTTTTCCTGCGCGCCAATCCGAATGCCTTCGTCGCCGATTACATTGGTAACGGTGCCTACTCGAATTACAACGCGCTGCAAGCGGAAATTCGTCGGCGGCTGGGCAACGGGCTCTATTTCCAGGCAAATTACACCTATGGCAAAGGCTTCAGCGATTACGAAGGCGGCCAGACGAACTTTTCCGGCTTGCTGGATTTAGGTTCGACGAACGCGCTTGAAAAAGCTCGCATTGCTGACGACGTCACCCACGTGTTCAAAGCCAACGCCGTTTACGAACTTCCGTTCGGTCGCGGCAAACGCTTTTTCGATCACGGTGGAGTGTTAGGCAAAATCGTCGGCGGCTGGAGCTTCAACCCGATCATTCGCTGGCAGAGCGGCGAACCGGTTTCGATTGTATCGGCTCGCGGAACGCTGAATCGCGCCGGACGTTCAGGCAAAAACACCGTGAACACCTCGCTTTCGATCAGTGACCTGCAATCAAAAACCGGATTGTTTTACGACGCGCAAGGCCGTCCGCTGATTTTTGACCCCAGCCTGATCGGTTCCGATGGCCGAGCCAGCACACAGCTTTTCCAGAATCCAAAGTCAGGAACTCTGGGAACACTGCAACTGACTCCGGTTAGCGGCCCAGGCCGATTCGATTTCGACGCCGGATTCATCAAACGCACTGCTATCACCGAGCGTGTGAATTTCGAATTCCGCTTCGAAGCGTTCAACTTGCTCAACAAGACCAACTTCAACATTGGTCAGGCTCAGAACATCAACAACACGGCTTTTGGCCGCATCACGGCGGCTTTCTCTCCGCGAGTTTTGCAGTTCGCGGGCAAAATCAACTTTTAGACGTGTACGACGGGTTTTCCAGCCCGCCGATGAACTGACTGCAGATGGTTCAGGGCAGATTCGAAAATTTGCCCTGAACAAAAAAAATCCGTCCACAAAGACACACGAAGAAAACACGAAGAAAACCAACTACTACTTTTTCTTCGTGAAACTTCGTGTGACTCCGTGGACGATTTTTTTGCTGGCTGAACTACCCGCCACGCTACGACTCAGCATTCACCGCCGCAATCAAGGCCTTGATATAGCCAAACGAATACGCAAATGCGTGCAAGCCTCCTGTGTCGCCTTCAATCTTGGGAACATGGTCGGGCATCAGCATCCCGTCGTAGCCGATTTCTTTATAAACCCGCATGGCTTTGAGCATGTCTACGTCGCCGTCATCAATGAAAGTCTCGTGAAAATCGAGAAAGCCGCCGCGAATGTTGCGGAAATGGACGTTGAAGATTTTCTTCCGGCTGCCGAAATACCGAATCACATCGAAGATTTCCACGCCGGGCTTCGCCAACATTTCTGACACCGTTCCCTGGCAGAAATTCAAGCCGTGGTTCGGGCTGTTGACGATGGCTAGAAATTTCTTCAAACCGTCCACGCTGCCCAACACCGTATGCACGCCGCGATAACCTTTATCCCTGGGCATGCCCGGATCGTGCGGATGACAGGCGAGTTTCATTTTGTACTCGTCCGCCACGGGCATCACACGTTTCAGAAAATAGGTAATGCGTTCCCAATACGCGTCTTCATTGACGGGGCCGGCTTCGGTCAACGACGGTTCCTGTTTGGCTTTGGCGTAACTGAACGCGCGCGATTTCGCGCCGCCGCGACTGGTGATGGGTTCAGTGCTGACGACGCCGAGGATGCTCATGTTGTATTTGAGCATTGGAATGCCTGCGCGCGCGGCGTTGCGAATCATCTCGCAAATTTCGTCAATCTGACGGTCGCGCTCAGGGCTTTTGCCCAGCATGATGGCAGGATTTTCGTGGCGCGTGATGTACGCCGAACTTAAGGGCAACGGCACACAATCGAGCTTAATGCCAAACGATTCGACCCGCTCGCGCAACTTGGTCAATCCTTCGACTGACCAGGACGCGTCGAGTTTCGCGGATGGCAGATCGCTGCAAATGTTGTTGACGCCCAGCGCGGCGAATAGCTTCAACGCTTCGTTGGTTGCCAAATGTTGGTGGCCAACTTTGAGTTTCGCTTTAGGCTTTGCCTTTTGCGGCGCGCTTGCAACTGGCTCGCGCAGTCGAGCCGCGACCCGTGATTCGATGACTGCGCCCGTGGGCACACTCAACCCGGCCAGACGGATAAAGTTTCTGCGATGCATAGAGTTCCTCCGACTTCAAAATAAAAACCGCACACCAATTTTTAATGCATTCAGGATTCAGTTTGCGCTTCAAACACATAGCCCGGCCTTGTTCCTGATGGTTTTCCATTCCAATGAGAATCCGAGCGTTTGGGTGTAATACGTCAAGGAGCGCTCAGCATCCTTCACAAAGAACACGCTCCTCGCAAAGAAGTTGTCCATACTCTCCATCGACTTGCTTTGACTCAACCCGATTACGCACGAGGCCGTAACTCGTCGCCTTCGCTAACTCACCAAGATCGAGATCACCCAACCGCCATCTGTCCTACTTCTCGCGCTTCCCCTCGATATCGAAGTCCCGCTTCTCGCCCCCGACATCCAATGTGCCTTTCCCTTTGAGCGCGTCCCCGCTGACCATGAACTTGTATTCGATATGGAACGTGTTATCCGCCAACACCCGATCAGCAGAGAAAGTTAGCTCTCCGTCCTTCCATTTCAGGTCCTTGAGGGTTGCCTCTTTCTGATCCGGCCAGCTCATTGTGCCGGTGAGCTTATCCCCGTCCTTTTTGATCGTCAGTGTAGACATACGCTTTTGGTCGCCGATGCTGTACTCACACTTCCACGTTCCGACCGGATCTGTCTGGTTCGCCGAGACCGCGAGCCCGCCGACCATGAGTACCAACGCCACTGCCAGGATCGCCTTTAGCAAAACACTGTCATTTTTGCTTTTGAAGAATTCGAGTGTAATAACTTTTCTCATGATTGAGTTCCTCCGTATATCCGATGATCTTTCAGGTACGATTCGTTACGTTTCTTTACGATAGTACTGAGCTGGCACTATGTAAATATTCATTTGAAGACAGCCAGACACCTAGAGTTTGACTATTCGCTTTGTTTACACCAAACGCGATAGCCTGGTCATACGAAATTTTCCAGACACTTTCTGATTTTCAGGCAAACAATAATTACGGCGCGAACCCACGTCATTTACGTTCAGTTGCTCCCTTAAAAATGTTTTTCGGCAACCTTACGTGAACGCCAAGATTCGGTTTATCCACAAGCTGTGTGATGGCGACATTCCCGGCGATGCTGACCAGTTGATACGCTTGATGTTTGGTCAGCCCCTTGTTCGCCACCAGAAAACCAATCATTTCCTGAATGGCCATCGTCGTCGCTTTCGTCAGATCGGGGTCGGTCGCCATGCTGATGAAATCGGTGGAGGTTTCTGCGCGCGGCCAAGTCAGTTTCATATCTTTTCGCACTGTGAGTTTGATGCGACCACGAAGCGAGGTTTCGATGGCAGTCTGATCCACTTCGCCATCGCCTTGCGCCGCGTGTCCGTCGCCAACTTCAAACAGCGCGCCGGGAACAAATACCGGAATGTACAACGTCGAACCGGCGACAAGTTCTTTGTTGTCCAGATTGCCTGCGTGTTTGCCGGGAGGATTGCTGCTGACGCGTCCGAACTCCGGCGCAGGCGCAACGCCCATACTGCCGAAAAATGGTTTCAGTGGAATGACAATGCCCGGCATGAACTCTGCCGTCATCATTTTTTTGTTGAGCGGAATAATTTTGGATTTGACGGAGCGGTCGCAGTTTCCCGGAATGAAGCCGCTGCAACCGTTGTAGCCATAATCGAGCGCCAAATCGATGGACAGAATTTTGACTTCCAACACGTCGCCTGGTTCCGCACCTTCAACGTAAACCGGCCCGGTCAGAATGTGGCCGCCGGGTCCGCGTTTGTCGCCGGTCACTTCAGCAACAATTGCTCGGAGCGAATTTTGAATCTTGTCCGGAGCCACTCCTGCGTTCTGCAATCCGTTCGGACTGTTCGTCAACAGCGTATCCACATCAATGATGTCGCCGGACGCGATCCGCAACGCAGGCTTGGCTTCAGACCAGTAATATCCGTAAGCCACCGTTGCCGGTGTCGCTTCCAGCCTGTGCGTTTTTGGAGTTGGCGTTTGAACGGCAAGCCCTACGGCAAAGACAGCAAAAACCGCAACAAAAGTACGAACCATGAATTCAGCCTCCTGATAACGAGTTTGGGAATCTTTGCGAGCGTTCTAAGTTACCTGATGGTCTTTGGCAAATAGCTGGCAGAGATTTTGAAAATTATGTGCCGAGCAAATAGCGCGCGGCGGAACTCAATCGCTCAGGCAAATTTTCAGAAGCTCGAGGAAATTGCGCGACTTCGCGTGCAACGTAGCTAAGCTGCAAGACTCTGCGGGATAGCCTGGAATCGTTGCGAGTTCCGCTGTGATAAAGATGCCCATTGAATACCAACACCGAACCAGCTTTGGCAGTTACGATTTGCTGGTCGGGATGGTTGGCGGTGGGTTGCTGCAACGCTTTCGGCAGCGGGCGATCCCACAAATGGCTGCCGGGAATCAGCCGCGTCGCGCCATTGGTCGAGGTGAAATCATCCAGCAACCACAACGCCGTCGCGGCGTAATTCGGTTCATGCGGCGCTCGAAACATCCAATCCGTGTGCAGGCCTTGCTGGCCAAACCCAGGCAATGGGTCACGCCCGGCCAGCGCAAGAACACGAAATTCACGCCGCAACACATGCTGCACTGCCGCCAGCAACTTGGGATGCGTGTACACGTCATCAAAGACTGCATCCTTCCAAATCAAATCCGCCGGATGCCTCGTCCCGCTTTGTTTTTCCGTGGAATCGGCTGAAGACTTTTCGTCCGCCGCCTCAAAAGCGTTTCTCAACTGCGCCAGCCAATCCGCATCCATCACATCCGGCAAGACGACGTAGCCAAGCTGATCAAGTTGAGCCGCTTCGGAACCAGAAAGTGAAGCTTCCTGAATCCCCAGGGTAATACGGTAATCCATTCGTTTTCTATGCCGCGATAAATTGGCTAACACGGGTTCCATTCCCATCGTCGCCTTGCACGGGTCAGGGGGAATGGTTCGCTACGCGATCCTTCTGATGGCAGAAACGCTCTCAAACTCTTCCTCAGGAGAATGCTCCCGCAGAGATTCAATCGTCCCGTATCCCCAGGCCACCGCTCCAAACGCGATGTTCAGCTTGCGCGACGCTTCCAGATCGGTGACTTGATCACCAATGCAAATGGCTTCGTGAGCAGGAATGCCAGTCTTTTTGAGCACCTTCTGGATTCTGGCCGTCTTGCCAAAGATAGACATTCCGCACTCAAAATGGCGAATCAACTTTGTGTTTGCCGCCCCTAAAATCTGACTGATGTTGTCATAAGAGTTTGATGAAACTATTGCCAGAATCACTCCGCTATTCGCCAAATAAGCAAGCGTGTCATCAATCTGATCAAACAGCGAAATGCTTGCCGCATTTTGCTTCATCAAAGAGATAAAGCTCCTGGCCACAAACGGAAGCTTCCAGGCGGGCATTCCCACGAATTCCATCATCTGTCTGGGGGTGTAATGCCTGAACGTAGGCGCCAACTCGGGATCAATTCCCTTGAAGCCATGTTGTTCCGCAAGTTGGTTGAAAACGCGAATAAAGAATGGAAACGAGTCTGCCAACGTCCCATCAAAGTCAAAAATTGCCAGCCGATATTTCATGGTTCATATTCAGTTGAAATCAAAAGATTGCTCAGATTTATTTGCGAGAAGGGTTTGAATTCAGACGAGCAATCTTTTCGCGCAGAAATGCCACACAACCCGGCGTTTGCGTCTCGGTCAAACTGTGCAACAACAGAGGCCCAGGGAACTTGTACTTGTGCAGCAGGAAAACATACCGATCGTAGTCCAACTTGCCTTGGCCCGCGGGCAAATGCCCCGCATCACCATCGTGATCCAGGTCTTTGGCGTGCGCCAACACAATATCCCGGCCAATCAGAGCAAAAGCTTCGTCCAGAATTTCCTTCATCCGCGGCAGTTCGCCCAAATGGAAAAAATTTGCCGCATCGAACGTAACTTTCAAGTGCGGTGAGCCAATCTCATCCATCAACCGTCGCGCTTTTTGCGCCGAGTTCACAACGTTGTTGACCTCCGGTTCAAATGCGAGAACAACTCGAGCCTGTCGAGCAATATCAGTCGCCACACGCATGCTGGCAACCATGTCTCGCCAAGCTTCTGGCGTGTTGTTGTCGGGATGTCCCCGCCACATGCTCGTGCGGTCGCGCGTGCCGGAACACAAGTGAATTTTTGAAATCCCCATTTGCGAACAGGCTTCGGCCAGCACTCGAAGTCGCCGTAACCCAGTCTGGCGATGTTCGGCGTCGGGGTGGCACATATTGAACGTGCCCGACACGGACGCGATTGTGATTCCACGAGCAGCAGCTTCGCGTCGAATCTGTTTGGCGAGTTCCGGGGAAATTTCATCCGGCATCGCGGGGACTCCCGCGCAGTCCATGCTGAGCTGCACACAATCAAGACCGCTGGCCTTCACCCCATCCAAACGCGCTGCCAGTGAGCCGCTGCGGAATGTTCCCAGCAGAACGCCAATCCGGATTGGCGGAGAAGGTTTCGCGCTGGTAGCTTCAATTGCTTCAGGTGGAGACATTGCGGCAATCTTTCCGTCTTCCGCAAACACCGGCTCGTTACGCCATCCGCTGGCAGTAAGTGCGATTGCGGCTTGCGTTGCCTTCATCAAAAATGCGCGACGCTGCTCTTGCTTGTGTTGGTTATTCATAGAGTTCCCGAATCCGTAACTGGTGATTTAGGCCTGTGAGCCTTTCTAAGCGTGTCGCAACGCGATGTATAAATCATGATTGGCAATATCGAAGATGAGATTGAACTGCTTCAGAATTTCGCCACCGATGACACTCATTTTCTGCGCTCCGATATTTCCGGCAAAGAAGCCGACGGGGACATTTGAAAGCCTGGAACTGCCAAGCATAAACACCGGCAAGATGCCTTTTTTCACTTTGATTGTGTTGCCAAACGAATCTTTCAAGCTGGACTCTTCGGTGATCTTGATCTTTCCGTCTACTCCGGCGTTTGCGGCAAAAGCATCGTCCAGCAAGGCTCCTCCGGAATAACCGGAATGAACCAGAAATTTGTTGGTGTAGGTTTTCCCTTCAATCAGGCAATTGCCCACGACCAAAAGCAGGCCGTTTTGGCTTTCGATTTTCAGGCGCTCGTACATTTCCACTTTGCCGGGGAGTTTATCGTGAAGCGCAATGCGGCGCTGATCAAAGTCTATTTCAACAATTCGATTCTGAAAGAAATCCAGTCCAAATTTCCCGTCTGTGTCGTAACCGGAATTTTTGTCTTCCCAAATATCAATGCTGTCACGCTTTAGCTCACCAATTTGCAGCCGGTTCCCCTTGCTGGATCGCGAATCTGCTTCGCCTCCCCAGGACTTCACTTTGTCAGTGGCAGTGAATTTGATGGTCTTGGATTTTCGCACCGCGTCTTCGGTTAATCTCAAATCCGACGATGCCGTATGCAGCATCAGATTCAACGAATCCGTGTCGTTCAGGATTGCGCTGACGACAATGTTGTTGTGATCGGTAAGCGTAAAAGGGATCGTCACTGCACTGCGGCCCACTTGTTCGACACGGAAAGTTTGATCTGTGCCGCTGATGAAGAGCAGGTTGGCGAATGCGACAATGGCAACTAGCCAGTGTAATCGCTGCATGAAAGCGTTTCCTTTGAATTTATTTGAAGAGGCTTGGAACAACTATTAGGCAACGCGCGGCGGTTGTTAATCCTGGATTGCGCCCTTGCGGCGTTCTGCCACGTGCCAAAGTATTCCGCTGGGATCAACAACGTAGGCGATGCGAAGTCCCCACGGCTGCATCGCTGGCGCTTTCGGCGAATGCACCCCGAATTGACCGGGCAAATCCAATGCCGTGATGTGCTCCCACCAGGCGTCCAGATCATCAACCATGAGCTGCATCATGCAGTTCTCTGCCCACTCTTTCTGATAATAGTTTTGCAAAATGAAGCCACCCGAACCGGCGTTGAAAATGGCGACATCGCTATCAAGGACCTTTTCAAAGCCCAGAGCTTCGTAAAACCGTTTGGACAGATCAAACTCTTTCGCGGGAATAAAGGGGCGAATTAGCTCTGTTCCTGTGTGTATTCCGATCATCTCTCTTTCTCCTGTGTTTGCAGCAAGCACTCATCGCTCGTGGCCTGAGATTGCGTCAGGATTTAAACCTTGAGCGAGCCACGAAATCCTCTGGCGGCATAGTACGATTCGGCACCGTTGTGATACACGAACACATGGTCGTAACGACGATCACAAAAAATGGCCCCACCAAGTTTGCGAATCTCAGCAGGAGTTTTCACCCAGCTCGACGTTTTCAAATCAAATGCTCCAAGCGCCTGCAATTCTCGATATTGCTCTTCCGTTAACAGCTCAATCCCAATGGCTGCTGCCAGATCAATCGCGTTATTTTCTGGCTTATGTTCTTTCCTTGATTCCAGCGCTTCACGGTCGTAACAAACACTTCTGCGGCCTTTCGGACTTTCCGCTGAACAGTCATAAAAAATGTATTCGCCCGTCTTTTTATCAAACCCGACAACGTCCGGTTCGCCGCCAGTTCTTTCCATTTCCTGGAGCGACCACAGTTTTTCAGGATTGGCTTCCAGCCTGGCTTGCACTTTCGCCCATTCAAGCCCTTTGTGGCGGTCCATGTGTTTCTCAAAACGGGCTTTCAATGTGCTGAGCAATTCTTCACGTTGTTTTGCGTTCATGTCTTTTGCTTCTTGCATCCATTAGTTGTCATCGCCTATCCAACGGTCATAACCATCTTCGAGCGCGTGGTAACGTCCGTGTGCCCAGTTGTAAAAATCCTGCCACGTGACCAGAACCGTCTGCGTCCCCTCAATTTTAACCGTCACTCCCGCCTCTACAAGGCGGCGTATCTTCCGCAGCTCTTCGACCAGAATGCCCCAAAAACGGTGCCTTTGCATCCCCGGGATCACGTCTTCTACGTCTTCATACAACTCGTCGAGGTCCTTAAGCATTTCAACTGTAATAGCGTGCTCTCTCTCGCTCATATGTCCCCTGCTTTGTCATTAAGGTTCAACATCCACGCTCACCACCCACCGAAGCATTCGTTCCATTCGAGACACGCAATTTCGGCGGTTCAGCGTGCAGTTGTGATCCAATCTACCTCAGCATGGCAACTGTGCTATTGCTTCCGCAAAATCTTGTCCATTGTTTTCCCCTTCGCCAACTCATCAATCAACTTATCCAGATAGCGAATTTCCCGCATCGTTGGTTCTTCGATCTCTTCGATTCGAACACCGCAAATCACGCCCTTGACCAACGTTCGTGAAGGATTAAGCCTTGGAGCTTGCGCAAAGAATGTTTCAAAGTCGGTTTTGTTCTTCAGTTGGTCTTCAAGCTCAGTCTGACCATAGCCTGTCAACCAACGAATGATTTCATCCACTTCGGCTTTCGTACGTCCTTTTTTCTCAGCCTTTGCGAGATAGTGGGGATACACACTTGCGACACTTGTTGTATAGATTCGATGTTTTGCCATGGAGTTCTTATTCCTATCCGATTCCAAATTCCACAGGAACATTCTATCGTCAGGGATTCGTTTTGAGGAAGCCGGCCACCCTGTCCAGCGGGACCGTAGGCGACATTGTCGGACAATGACGATTGAAGCCGTGTGGAGTCGATCTTCCACACGGCTTCAATCGCCATAGAGCATCGAACTATCCGGCTTTCAAAGGCCCGGCGACTTTGTAAGTATTGAGAATGTTGCCGGACGGAAATGCTTGCGTGTGAACAAGCTCGAATGTACGTGCCGGGGTTCCCTCAGCAAAGAATCGCTTCCCAGTGCCTAGCAGAATCGGATAGACAATCAGCAGGACTTCGTCCGCCAATCCGTTTTCGAGCACCGTTGATGTCAGCGTGGAGCTCCCCCAGAGGATCAGGTCCGGGCCGTCCTGTGCTTTGATGCGGCGAATGCCCTCGACAAGGTCTGGTCCAAGTCCTTCGTACGGCCCCCATTCAAGACTTTCCGGACGGTGAGTAGCGACAAATTTTGTTGCAGCATTGAGGCTTTCCGCCATCGGACTGCTCGGCGCTTTCGGCCAGAAGCCCGACCAGATATCGTAGGTGCGACGGCCAAGCAACAGATCGAAGCGCTCACCCTGCGCGGCGATAAGCGCGTCGCGGCCAGCGGGGCTCCGATACGGCGCGGTCCAGTCGCTGTAAGGGAAATCGTCGTCATCGGCGGAATGCTGGATCACCCCGTCCAACGAGATGTGTTCTATGATTCTGAGCTTTCTCATTGGGAATCTCCTTTTGTAAGCCCGGTTATTCGCCTGACGGCTGGAAGAATATCTCTCGCACCTCGACCTGCCCCCGAGTGGCGGCGACACCTTTGCGCGCCCACGCCAGCGCCTCGTCCATGTCAGCGCATTCCAAGATCCAAAACCCGCCGATGTGTTCCTTGGTCTCAAGGTACGGCCCGTCGGTGATTAGGACTCCGCCATCGGTCTGTGCTCGCAGCGACTTCGCGGCACCAAGACCGCAAGCAAACTTCCTGACACCGGCAGCAATCATTTCCTTGTTAAGTGCGTGGATTTCGCGGCCTACCGATTCGTCCATTTGGGACGGGTCGAAATCGTCGGGTAGGTAACCAGCAACCAAATATTGTGGCATTGTTTTCTCCTTGTTCTCTGTAACGGTTTTTGGCCGAGCCTAATTGCCCTGCCTTCACGAGATAGTCGAATGGCCGGACCGGAATTCGACAGACCGCTCAAAAAAATTTCCGCTCTGATTTCAACTTCCGAATTCGCTCTTGTTGGTGTTTCTGGAATCTTTGCCTTGGCGAGCGCAATGCGCTGCACCAGCGTGCGTGGAGGGATGAGGAAGGCCTTTGCGATCTCCTCGGTCAGGTCA
>DAOMFR010000054.1:13806-24200 GCA_035429885.1 Blastocatellia bacterium | reverse complement strand
GGGCTGTTGAAATCAACCTGGGTCGCGGATCGCCGGGAACTCCGCTGCTCGGCCACAGGCTGAGCGCAGCCGCAAAGGCTGCGTGCATCGCTTCTTCGGCAAGATCAAAATCACCGAGCAAGTGAATCAGAGTTGCCAGGATTCGTCCCGAATCCGCGCGATAAAGGGAGTCGAGCAATTCGCAAATCTGCTCGGTGGAACGCTCGAACATGACTGCGACCTTAGCAACCCCAGCAGCTCCCAATCAATTTGAGAACGGCAGATCAGTGCAAAGGTGCCCAGATTGCAGTGTCACGATCTGGGCAACAGAACACTTCCTCTGAGGAACTGATCGAGGGACGCGCCTGATGGGAAGTGTTTCAAACCGTCAGCTTCAAGCCACAATCGCTCAACACGTCGGCTGAAATGATCGTTTCGTTGCGCTCAGCTCCGGTGGAGACAAATGCGAATGGAGCGCCAGACAATTCCGACAAACGATTGATGTACTCTTTGGCTCGCGCGGGTAACTCATCGAAGTTTGAGATGCCTACAGTTTTGGATTTCCAGCCGGGCATGGATTCGTACACTGGTTCGGCGGCATTCATCTGATCGGCATCGTAAGGTACCTGGTCGGTAACCTGGCCATTCACCTTGTAGGCGACGCAGATTTTGATTTCGTCCAGATCGTCCAGCACGTCCAACTTAGTCAGCGCCAGCGCATTCAACCCGTTGACCATCACCGCGTAACGAGCAATGACTCCATCAAACCAGCCGGTGCGGCGCGGGCGTCCGGTCGAAGCGCCGTATTCACCGCCCTTGGCGCGAATGGCTTCGCCCAGAGCATCTGTCAATTCCGTCGGAAATGGGCCGCCGCCAACACGCGTGGTGTAAGCCTTGATGACTCCGATGGTGGCGTTGATCGCCGATGGAGGAATTCCAGCTCCGGTGCAGGCTCCGCCGACAGCAGAACTGGACGAAGTCACAAACGGGTAAGTGCCGTGGTCAATGTCCAGCATCACAGCCTGAGCGCCTTCGAGTAACAAGGACTTCCCTTGCCGAGTGGCTTGATTCAAGTAATAGGTCGTATCGGTAACGTGCGGGGCAAGCAACTCGCTCCAACGCAAACCATCTTCGATCAGCTGTTTTTCGTCTACAAGTTCGCCGCCCAGCATTTTCAGTAAGCGGTTGGCCTGTTCCGTATTATGAGCCAGCTTTTCGGCCAACGCGGTGGGATTGGTCAGGTCGCCCGCGCGAATGCCTCGGCGAGCCATTTTCTCTTCGTACGCCGGGCCAATGCCGCGCATGGTGGTGCCGACGGCGTTTCCTCCGCGATTGGCTTCGATGGCGCGATCCAGGGCGACGTGATGCGGCAGAATCAAATGCGCGCGATTGCTGATCAGCAGGTTCGATGCGCTAACGTCAATGCCTTTGGCCCGCAGATCGTCAATTTCGGTCAGCAAGGCTCCGGGGTGAACGACGACTCCGTTGCCGATGACACAGGTTTTGCCAGGATGGGTAATGCCCGAAGGAATCAGGTGCAGAACGAATTTCTGGTCTTCGCCATTGCGGCGGATGATGACGGTGTGGCCTGCGTTGTGGCCTCCCTGATAACGGGCGACGACGTCGAAATGCGGAGCGATCAGGTCAACAATTTTGCCTTTGCCTTCGTCGCCCCATTGCGCTCCGATGATTGCTAAATTCATTGTGTTTCGTTTCTCCCACGAAGAAACACGAAGGAGCACGAAGCGTTCGCTGACTTCGTGATCCTTCGTGCATTTCGTGGATAACCTTCTTAACTTAAAGTTAGGCGTTTTTGCCTTACGCCAGAGTCCGTTCGACCAATTGCGCGAGGGCTGCTTGCGACAATGCGCCGACGTGGGCGTTCGCCAGTTCGCCGCCAGAAAAAACCATCAAGGTCGGAATGCCTTTGACGCCGTATTTCGACGGCATTTCCAGGTTTTCATCCACGTTCATTTTCACGACTTTGACTTTGTCTTTATAAGCTTCGGCGACAGCTTCCACCGAAGGCGCAATCTGGCGGCAAGGCCCGCACCACGGCGCCCAAAAATCCACCAGCACAGGTTTGTCCGATCCCAGGACTTCGGATGCCCAGTTGGCATCGGTCACTTCTGAAACAAATTGACTCATTACTTCCTCCTCAAAAAGTTGCGCAAACTATTGGTTTGCTTTGGTTTTCAAACTTGGTTTCCATCTCGGCAGGCATTATAGCAAACGTCGTTCGTCAGCCAACAAACAGACAGAGGCTGCTCTGCAAACAATTACCAGCCACGGGCCAGTCTGGCCTCGACAATTTTTTGATACGCGTTTAGATAATTGTGCGCCGCACGATCCCACGAAAAGTCTTCGCGCATGCCGTTGCGCTGCAATTTCCGCCACATGTCGCGGTCGTAATACACCATCAACGATTCATAGACCTTTTCGGCCAGCCGATCCGCCGAATATTCGTAAAACTTATACCCGTTTCCCTGTTCCGTTGTGCGCTCGAAATTGGTGATCGTGTCATCCAATCCGCCCACACCGCGAACAATGGGAACCGTTCCGTATTTCAAACTGTACATTTGGTTTAAGCCGCACGGTTCGTACGACGAAGGCATCAGAAACAGGTCGGCTCCGGCTTCGACTTGATGCGACAGAGCGGTGTTGAATCCGAAGTACACACCGACTTGTTTCGGCAGGGAATCCCGGACGTGTTGGAAGTAGTTTTCGTAACTTTCCGCGCCCGACCCCAGCAGGATGAAATACGCACCGGTTTCCAGAATTTTCCAAATGGCCTGGGTCGTCAGGTCAATTCCCTTTTGCGAAGTCAGCCGCGTAACGATTGCAATGACAGGCTTTTCCAGGTCAACCGGCAGATGATATTTTTCCAGAAGATCGCGTTTACAAGCCAGTTTGCCTTCCAGATTTTCCGCCGAATAATTTGCCGCCAGATATTTATCCGTCGCCGGATTCCATTCGTTGTAATCCACGCCGTTCAGAATTCCCAGCAGATCGCCACGCCGCCAGCGCAATAATCCGTCCAGCTTGTTGCCGAATTCCGGCGTTTGAATCTCTTCGGCGTATTTCGGACTGACAGTGGAAAGCGCTGTGGAAAAATGCAGCCCGGCTTTCATCGAACTGACCGTGTCGTGGAATTCCATGCCGCCGTACACATCCCACCCGAAACCGAACTTGGGCAACAAGTCTTTATCAAAAAATCCCTGGTACGCCAGATTGTGAATCGTAAAGAGCGTCGCGGTCCGAGCGTAATACGGATCGTTCCAGTAAACATTGCGCAGGTACGCCGGAATAAACCCGGTTTGCCAGTCATTGCAATGAATGACGTCGGGCGCGCCGCCAATGCGTTTGGTCAGCTCCAATACGGCACGGCTGAAAAACGCGAAGCGTTCAGCGTCAAAATTTCCGCTGCCGTAAATGTATCCGTGACCAAAATATTCCGCGTTATCAACAAAATACACCGGAGCGCCGTCCATCCAGTCGCGCCAGACAGAAGCGTACTTGACCGTCCCGGCAAACGGCACGCGCAAATCATCGAAGATCATTTCGCCGGTGTCGTGGCTGACGACGTCTCCGTGGCGTTTGCCGTATCCCGTGTAGCGCGGAGTAATCACCACCACGTCGCATCCGATGCGAGACAAGGCCTGCGGCAACGCTCCGGCCACATCGCCAAGCCCGCCGGTTTTCGAGTAAGGCACAACTTCAGATGAAGCCAGAATGACGCGCATTAGTTTTTCGGGGAAAAGACTTTCGTTGATTTGGTTTGTCGAATTGGACGCGGAGTCTAAAGTCGCGCTCGAAACCTTGTCAAGCAACGCGAAAAAGCGACAATAGCGAACGACAATGACGAAACTTTTCGACAGGGTTTACAGGATTTCACAGGGGCAAAGCCAACCCCGTTGAATCCTGCAAATCCTGTCTTTCTAAACCTGCATTCCAACAAGGAGATTCTATGCTGCGAAAATTCAGAGTTGCGCTACTCTGTCTGACACTTTTGTTCAGCCCCTTAACGGCCTTTGCTCAAGGCCAATCCGCGGGAGCTGACGCCGAGATCCAAGCCAAAATCCGCAAAGAAGGAATGGATAACTCGCAAATTATGCGCGTGATGCATTACTTCACCGACGTGTATGGTCCGCGGTTGACCGGCTCCCCCAACCACGAAAACGCCGCCAAGTGGGCGGTCAAAACAATGGGCGAATGGGGATTCGCCAACGCTCACCTGGAACCGTGGGATTTCGGGCATCCCGGCTGGCTGAATGAACGCGCCACCGGCCACGTGCTGTCTCCATTCAAAGATCCGCTGGTGTTTGAAGTGCTGGCCTGGACGCCCAGCACCAACGGAACCGTCACCGGCAAAGCCTATCAAATGACCCCTCCCGCTTCGCCAACCGAAGACGAATTCAAAGCCTACCTGGACAGTGAAAAGGAAAAGGTCAAAGGCAAAATCGTGTTCGTCGGCAAACACGTTGTGATTCCGGTCAGCTTGCAGCCGGAAAACAAACGCATGAGCGACGACCAGGCCAAAGCCAGGTTTTCAGGCGGCAATGCCGCAGGCGGTCCGCCGCCCAATGCACGTCAACAGCAGCAAGCTCCGCCGCAACAACCCGGCCAGCCACGCAAGCTTTCCGGTCGTGAGATCAACCAACGCGCAGGCGAATTTCTGGCCGCAAACGGCGCATTGATGATGGTGGTGGACACTGCCAACGAAGGCCGTATGGAACAGCGCCGCGTGCGCGCGTTCAACAACCGCAACTTCGATCCGGCGAAATACCTGCCGACCGCCGTCCTGAGCAACGAAGATTACGGACGCATCACACGCGTGATGGCCGATGGCACGCCCGTTGATCTCGAATTCAACATCGTCAACCGCAACTATCCCGAAGGCAAAACTTCGTACAACACCGTTGCCGAAGTTCCCGGCACGGACAAAAAAGACGAAGTCATCATGCTGGGCGGCCATCTGGATTCGTGGCATTCGGCGACCGGCGCAACCGACAACGCCATTGGCTGCGCGACGATGATGGAAGCCGCGCGCATCATCAACGCGCTGGTCAAATCGGGCGCAATCAAAGCTCCGCGCCGCACGATCCGCGTTGCGTTGTGGAGCGGCGAAGAACAAGGCCTGCTCGGTTCGCAAGCCTACGTCAAAGACCATTTCGGTTCGGCGGAAAACCCAAAACCGGAATTCGCCAAGTTCGGCGGTTACTTCAACATTGATTCAGGAACCGGCAAGGCGCGCGGCATGAGCGTGTTCGGCCCGGACGATGTTGCAGCCGGATT
This sequence comes from Blastocatellia bacterium, assembly GCA_035429885.1. Taxonomy (GTDB): domain Bacteria; phylum Acidobacteriota; class Blastocatellia; order RBC074; family RBC074; genus RBC074. The sequence continues at coordinate 18,926 of DAOMFR010000054.1, read as the reverse complement.
AAAAGCTGTGCTGGCTCCGTTTGAAGACTTCGGGTTTTACGGCGTTCTGCCTTCGCGCAGCCGTGCACTGGGCGGATCGGACAACACGTCGTTCAGCCAGGCTGGCTTGCCCGGCATTGGCATCGGCCAGGACCCGATTGAATACTTCAACGTGACCTGGCACACGAACCTGGACACGTACGAACGCATCATCGAAGACGACGCCAAAAAATCGGCGATCATCATTGCTGCTGCGGTGTACCACCTCGCCATGAGCGACACGATGCTGCCGCGTTTCGCGGCTGATCAAATGCCCGCTCTGCCGCCTTCGCGTCCGTAAACCAACCGGGGAACGCACGCGACATGCGTGCGTTCCCAATCCCAATTTTTCAGCGCAAGCCACCCACTTACAGCCGTTCTTCTTTCGCCAACTACTAAAGAATTGAAACTTAGATTCTGTCCTCAACGTTTGAGAGCGCATCTCAGTAGAAAATTTGTCACCGACTAACAACTCAGGAGAAAGCTATGACCACCCTTGCTTTCAAACCGCGCGAGCACGGTCGCCAATTTTTTGTAATTGGCGGCGGCTCGTTGATGTTGCTGACGCTGCTTGCGCTGCTGTTTCTTCCTCGGTTTCGTTCGAATTCACAGGCGAATGCGCTCGCAGCTTCTGATTCTTCTCCAACCAATTTGCCGACGATTGAAGTTCGCAAAGGCAGCATCAAGAAGACTTTATTGCTGGATGGAGAGTTGCGCGCGGTTCGTTCACGAACGATTTACTCTGGCGCTTCGGACGACGCGAAAATCGTGTTCATGCCGCCCGAAGGCACAGTCATCAAAGCCGGGGAACGCGTTGTCGAACTGGACAGCAGCACCTTTCTGACCCGGATCAAAGACACCGAAGAACGCATCGTCGCCGCCGACAACGAAATCGTCCGCACGCAATCTCAACAGGAAGCCAGTTTGCGCGACCTGGAAATCGAATTGAGCAAGCTCTGGCTGGCGCAGGAACAAGCCAAACTGAAAGCCAAAGTTCCCGCCGAAGTGTTGGCCCGGCGTGAATATCAGGAAGCGCAACTTTCACTGGAAAAAGCCAGAACCGAATACAACAACCATCTGGCCAAGATCGAACAGAAAAAGAAAGAATTCGCCGCCGAGTTGCAGGTCAAAACAATTGATAAGCAAAAGCTGCAAGTCCAGCTTGATCGTGCCAAATCCAATCTGGATGGCATGCGAATCAAGGCTCCGGCGGACGGCATGGTGTTGTACGCCGAACACTGGGAAGGCCGCCGCAAGATGCAGGTCGGCGATGTCGTGTGGGGAGGTTGGCCGATTGTCCGTTTGCCGGATCTGACCGATATGGAAGTGCTGGCAATGGTCAACGAAGTGGACGGCCCGAAACTTTCCATCGGCAGCCGTTGCGAAATTCGGCTGGACAGTTACCCCGACACAGTGATCACCGGCGCGGTCAAAGAAATTTCGCAAACCGCGATCAAGGCCGGTTGGATGTCGAAAGCTAAAATCTTTCGCGTGACGGTTTCGCTGGATCGAACCGTGACCGAAATCATGAAACCGGGCATGTCGGCTCAGGTCGCGGTCATCGTCAACGAAACTGACGCGCAACTGTTGATTCCCCGCTCAGCGGTCAAATTTGAAGGCGAAACCGCCAACGTTGTCCGACTGGAATCCTACGGCAAACCGAACGAACAGCGCCAAATTGCCGTCACCATTCTGGGAGCCGACGCTCTGAATTACGTCGTCGCCAGCAACGGCGCGCTGAAAGAGGGCGACAAAATTTTGAGGTGACAGGTTTCAGGTGACAGGTTGTAGGTGGCAGGCTCCTGCTTGCGACAAGCACCTGAATCACCAACAACCTGCCCCTTGAACCCTGGAACCTGAAACCTGTCACCTGCAACCTAACACCTATCACCTATGCCAAAACGAACTCGCAAACTCGCAATCAGCCTTGTCTTGATCGCCGCATCGGCAATCGCCGGATATGTTCTGTTTTCGCCGAGTGGCCAATCCAAATGGCAGTCGGTCTTTTCGGAAATTGGGCCGAAAGTTACTGCCAACGGCGAAGACTTCACTGTCACGGCTCGGACGCTGAAGTTCAGCGTGGATGCCGTCGGCGTATTGAAAGCCACTTCGACGCAGGATTTTGGCGCGCCGCCAGAGTTCGGCAATTACTGGCAATTCCAGATCGTCAACATGTCTGCGGAAGGCAAGCAGGTAAAAACGGGCGACCCACTGATCAGTTTCGATGCCCAAAAAGTTCGGGATGATTTGCAGCGCTTTCAAAACGAACTGGATCAAGCCAACAAGGAACTGGAAAAAACCAAAGTCCAAATTGATCTGGAACGGCAGGAGTTGTTATCTCGACTGTCTGCGTCGGAAAACAATTTTGAAAAGCTGCGACTGAAACAAACCAACGATCCGAAATTCGACGTGCCCAACAAAGTCGAAGAAGACAAGCTGGCGTTTGAACAGGCGCGGCGCGAAGTCGAAGCCTTGAAAGAACGTATCGAATGGCACAGAAAATCCAGCGAAGCCACGTACCAGATTATTCAAAGCAAAAAGTCGCGCGCTGAAAACAAAGTCGCTCAGATCAACGACGGCATGAAAAACTTTCAGGCCAAAGCCGACCGCGACGGTGTGGTGATTTACAAAACCAAGTGGAACGGCGAACGATTCCAGGTCGGCGAAAATGTCTGGTCAGGCCAATCAATTCTGGAAATTCCCAACCTGACCACGATCATCGCCGAAGCTTTCGTGCCCGAAGTTGACCTGGGCAAGATCAAAGAAGGCCAGCGGGCCGAAATCGCCATTGACGCCTTTCAGGGCAAATCCTATTCGGGCACGGTGAAAAAGATCGGCACGCTGGTTCGCCCCAAAGCCTGGGACATTCAAAACAAAATCATTGACGTGCAAATCGAACTGGATCAATTGGACGTGGCCACCATGCGTCCGGGCATGAGCACCAAAACCAAACTCGAGACCAGCGCGGTGGAAAACTGCCTGGCCGTCCCGCTGAAAGCCGTTCGATCCACAGCAGAAGGCTCGCGCGTCAAAATCAAAACCGAACAGGGATGGCAGGAACGCACCGTCAAGCTTGGTGAATCGAACGGCACAGACATCATCATCACCGAAGGTTTGAAAGCGGGCGACAAAATCGCCAGTGATTTTTCCAAAGCGAAGTAGCGATTCAGAGTGTTGAAAATTAGATAACGGAACATACAGAAATAACGGAATTGACGAAAGCTTGAACACTTCCTTTCCGTTGTTTCAGTTATTTCCGTATGTTCCGTTATCTCCCAACCATTCGCTGGGTTGAATTCCGACAAGGCCAAAAAGAATGAAACGACTCCCAAAATTTCTCCGCACCGCAATGATCGCAGTCCTGCTGACGGCGCTGGTTTCTGTTGTCATTTACGCTGCTCGCCGAGCTTGGCCTGCGGCTTCGTCCGAAGTGTTGCCGCTGACGATGGCGATTCAGCCGCGCGATTTCACCATTCGCATTTCCGCCAACGGAGAATTGCAGTCTTCGGAATCCATGACCATTGCGGTTCCTTTCGTGCCGGTGCAGCGATTGCGCATTGCCGAAGTCGTTGCCGACGGTCGCCACGTCAACAAAGGCGACGTGCTGGCCGAATTCGATCCGACTGACCTGGATTTGGAAATGCTGGAACATCGTTCCAGCTTGAATGCCGCTAACCAGAAAATCACCAAAGGCGAATTGGCTTCGGGCACCGAAAAAACCGACATCACCAAAGACAAACGAATCGCCGAACTGGAACTGCAAAAGATCAACGAATTTTTGCCCAAAGACGAAAAGATCTATTCCCGCCGCCAAATCATCGAAGGCCAACTGGACAAAGAATTCACCGAACAGAAATTGGTGTTCGCCGACGCGCGGCTGAGTTTGAAAGGCAAGGTCTATACGCTGGACGAAGCCATCCTGTTGCTTGAACGCCAGCAAGCTAACAGCAAGATCGGTCAGGTCGAACGCGCGCTGACTTCGCTGAAACTGGTGTCACCGGCGTCAGGCATCATCGTGTACGCCAACCCGGATTTTTTCTTCGGGGGCTTTACGATTCAACCCGGACGCACGGTGTTCATCGGCCAAACGCTGTTCAGCCTGGTCAATCCCGACAAGATGGAAGCCAAATGTTTCGTGCTGGAAAAAGACGCGGGCGAATTGAAAAAAGACCAAACCGTGACGGTGTCGCTCGATCCGTTTCCCGGTGTGACCTTCACCGGCAAAGTCAAAAGCATAGACAATCTGGCTCGGCCCATTGATCGAGACTCGCCGGTCAAATACTTCCAGACGATTGTTTCGCTCGACAAAAACGACGTGAATTTGATGAAACCCGGCGTCAAGCTCAAAGCCGAAATCAGCGCGACTTCGCTGCCATCAGCGATTGTCGTTCCGCGCAGCGCCGTTGTGAAAAAAGATTCCGATTACTTCGCATACATCGTCAAAGGCCCAGGCCAGTTTGAACCGGTCAAAATCAAACTCGGCCAAGGCGACATGATCCAGGTTGTCGTGACCGAAGGATTGCAAGCCGGACAAACACTGGCGCTGAACCCGCCCGACGTGAAACGCGAAACCAAAGACGAGGCGAAAAAAGACAAATGAGACACCTGAACGAAATCGGTTTGGCCGTTGGCAATTTGACCAGTCACAAATTGCGCACGTTTCTGACGATGCTGGGCATGATCTTTGGCGTCGGCGCAGTGATCGCCATGCTGTCCATCGGCGCAGGAGCGGAAAAAGAAAGCTTGCGGATCATTGACACGATGGGATTGCGCAACGTCATCGTCAAAGACCGCGAGATGAAAGACGAAGATTTGAAAAAGATTCGGGAAAATTCCATCGGCCTCAGCTTGCGCGACGTCAAAGCCATCAACGATGTGACGCCCGATTTAGAAACCTATTCGGCGCGCAAACGGGTCAAGACGTTTCAGGTATTTTCCTTCAAAGGCAAAAGCGACGATTCCAACGTTGTCGGCGTCACGCCCAGCTATTTCCGGCTGGCGCGGTACGATCTGGCCGAAGGCAGCTTTCTTTCCGAAACCGATCAAAAAGATTTTGAACAGTTTTGCGTCATCGGTTCGCGCGTCAAACAGAAACTCTTCGG
>DAOMFR010000054.1:8891-13706 GCA_035429885.1 Blastocatellia bacterium | reverse complement strand
TTCAACATCGTCATGAGCTGCATCGCCAGCATTTCGCTGCTGGTGGGCGGCATCGGCATCATGAACATTATGCTGGCCAACATTCTGGAACGAACCCGCGAAATCGGAGTTCGCCGCGCGATTGGCGCTCGGCGGCGAGACATCTGGCAACAATTTTTGATCGAAGCCCTGACCATCAGCTTCGTCGGCGGAATCATCGGCGTGCTGTTCGGCTTTGCGGCTTCGCGTGTCGTGGCGCTTTATGCCGAATGGAATACGGTCGTGACGGGAACTTCGATTGCGATGTCGTTTGGAGTCTCAGCGGCGGTGGGATTGATCTTCGGCTTATATCCGGCAGTGCGGGCTTCCCGGCTCGATCCGGTGGAAGCGCTTCGATACGAGTAAAGTTCGTAGTCCCGCCTTCAGGCGGAAGTCTTGGCTGACAAATCGTTCCGCCTGAAGGCGGGACTACAAACAGGGTTAGCTTGCTTTCGGATGAATCCAGGGTTTGCGGTATTCGCGCGCCAGCAATTTGTTGGCTTCGCCGTCGCCGACAACCTGCTGTTTCTGGGAATCCCAGGTCAGTGATCGGCCCAGTTTCAGCGAGTTATTCGCCAGAATGCAGCTTGCCGTGGAAATGAAACCTTGTTCGATGTCAGCCACGGGCTTGTCGCGCGTTTCAATGCAGCGCAGCAAATCTTTCATGTGACCACGAATGGCCGGCGCGACGTGTTTTTCCAAATCCTTTTCGACTTTATCAATCGGGTACTCTTCGAGCTCGAACTTCACATCCTTGTGAATGGGCTTTTCGTTTTTGTCCATCGGAATGTAGTCGTAACTCATGACGCTGGCTTTCAGCGTTCCCTTCTCGCCGTAAATCGTCGCTCCCCAGGGATATTGCGGATCAGGCGGAGTGCCATACGTGCGATGTTGCCAGATGACCGGAAATTCAGGAAAGTCGAAAGTCGCCGTTTGCGTATCGGTGATATTGGCTTTGCTTCGTTTGTCTATCAGGATGCCGCCGCTGGAGGAAATTTTCGTTGGCCAGCCCAGCCCTAACATCCAGCGAACCATATCCAGCATGTGAATGCACATATCGCCCATGATGCCGTTGCCATATTCCATAAAGGCTCGCCAACTGCGCGGATGCACCAGTTTGTTGTACGGGCGCAACGGCGCTGGTCCCGTCCACATTTCGTAATCCAGATTGTCTGGCGGAGCCGTGTCGGGCGGATTCTCTTTTGTCCGCATGTGGTAATAACAGTAAATTTCGACCAAACCGATTTTGCCAAGCTTGCCGGGTTTGATGACCTGTTCGATGGCGTCAATCAAATGCGGCGTCGAACGGCGTTGAGTTCCAACCTGAACAACTCGTTTGTGTTTGCGCGCTGCGGCCAGCATCGCCTGACCTTCGACAACGTCCACGCTGATGGGTTTCTGGACGTAAATGTCCGCGCCCGCTTCGCAAGCGGCAATCATCGGCAGGGCGTGCCAATGATCTGGCGTGGCAATCAGGCAAATGTCCAAATCTTTCTCTTTCAGCATCAAGCGGTAATCGCTGAACGTGCGCGGAGTCTTTTTGGATTCCTGACGGCTGGCGACCATCTCGGCGCAATCGGCCAGCATTTTCTTGTCCACGTCGCACAGCGAAACGACTTCGACGGGCGCAACCTGCAACAACCGGAACAGATCAGACTTGCCGTACCAGCCAGTGCCGATCAATCCGACACGCGCTTTTTTTTGCGCGAACTCTTCGGCGTACACATAGTTTCGGCGTAACACTGCTGGAGCGAACGCAAAGCCTGCTGCGCTCGCTTGTAAAAACTGTCTTCGTTTCATAAGCGTAGCTCCTGGATGATGGAAATGTTGGAAAACTTGGTCGCGCGGATTGTTTGCCGTTTTTGCGGAAGATGCAATGCTTGCACCGTCAACAAACGGATTACTTCAACTGTTCCAGTGTTCGGTAACTGTCGTCGCCCAAGACCAGACTTTTTAAAATCTTCAGCACATCCCGGTTCTGGGTAAAAGACGGACTCCAGTGTTGGGCGTCACCGGTCATTGGGTTGAGCTTCAGTCCCCACAGCGGACTCAGACTGTGGACTTCGGAGGTGATTCGCATGTCGCCGTACGCATCCATTTCGCCCGGAACCGGCGCGATCAATCCGTCTGCAAACCAACGGAACACCGCAAACCGCCGCCGAGTTTCCGCGTTCTCTTTGGCCTTGGCTGGCAAATCGTCAAACGTCGTCATATCGGCGACGCCTCCGGGCAACACCCGCGGCGAACGAAACCAGTTGAGCTGAAAGCCGTCGGAATACAGCCTGCCATCGCTGACATACACCGAACGCCACATCACCAGCCAGCCAGGTGCAGGCATCACACGAGCGTGTTCGATTTTGTGGCCGCGCATTTCCGCCAGTCGGTTTTGTGTTTCGACGCCGCGATGGTGCTGCCAACCGCCAAAGCACATGTACAAACTGGTCAGCAGCAAAGCGATTCTGACGGGACGTGGCCGCAGGGTTTTCATTGTCAGGAAAACTCCGATGGCCAGTGGAATGCTGTACAGCGGGTCCACAATGGCAATCCAATCCAGCGCGACGCGATGGTTGGAAAACGGCCAGAACAGTTGCGTCCCGTAGCTGGTGAACATATCCAGCGGCGCATGCGTGGCATAGCCAATGATGGCTGCCAAAATCACTGCTTTTTTGTCGTCGCGGTAGCGTTTCAGAAACAGAAACGGCAGCGCCGCCAGCAATCCGCCAAAGGGAATGAAAGCCAGGCTATGCGTGAAATGCCGGTGAAACGTCCAGCCGACAGTTGGATCGCTGAATGAATAAATGAGCACATCCAAATCGGGCAGCGTGCCGCCAACCGCTCCGATCACACCAGCACCACGAGGCAATCGTTTCTTCAAAACCGCCTGAGCCGCTGCTGCTCCGAGCACGGCTTGAGTAATTGAATCCATCCGCTTCGCTCCACATCGGAAAAGGTGTTGTTCTTTGGAAAACGGCGCACAGTGTACCTGTTGAGTTGCATGAAGCGAAACGCCAGCGTCCAAATGTTCAGTGAAAAATTCCTTGAGTTTGCGACGTCAAGCCTTTTTGCTACACTGCCTTTTAATCCAAATCTGCAGGAATCATCTACGGTTCACTCTTTAACTCAACGACAAAGGAACAGTAGTGGCGGAACAGATCACTCAAATGCTCTTGCGATGGAGCGACGGAGACAAATCTGCGTTCGATCAGTTGTTGCCTCTCGTGTATGACGAGTTGCGGCGATTGGCCAAGGGCTATTTGCGACGCCATTCGGTTCAAAACACGTTGCAACCAACCGCGCTGGTTCACGAAGCATACTTGCGGCTGATTAATCAGGAACAGGTGAGCTGGCAAAATCGGGCGCAGTTTTTTGGGCTGGCAGCCAAAATCATGCGAGGGTTGCTGGTGGATCACGCCCGGCGGACTCAGGCGGAAAAACGCGGAGGCAGCAACTTTTCAGTATCTTTGAGCGAAGCGGACCGTATTGGCCAACAGAGCGATCTGGATTTGCTGGCGTTGGACGAGGCATTGGACAAACTGGCGACGCTGGAACCACGGCATAGCCAGATCATCGAAATGCGGTTTTTCGCCGGTTTGACGATTGAAGAAACAGCATTGGCGCTTGGAGTGTCGCACGCAACCGTTGAACGCGACTGGAATCTGGCGCGCGCCTGGTTATTCCGTGAACTGAGTTAGCATCCCAGACGACACAATTGTTTATTGCACTTGGAGTTTTACTTCCCCACATTATGACTCCGGAGCTTTACCGGAAAATTAGCGAGATTTACCACGCGGCATCGGTTTTGGAACCGGAACAGCGTCCGGATTTTCTCAAGCAGGCTTGCAACGGCGACGAGGTGTTGCTGCGCGAAGTCGAACAACTGCTCTTGAGCAACGAGCAGGCCGGGTCATTTCTAGCCAAGCCCGCAGTAGAGATTGAACACGTCATTGAAAAGGTTTTTGAATCCTCCAGCCATCACGAACTACTGATCGGGCGTGAATTCGGCCAGTATCAAATCTTGTCCAAAATCGGCGCAGGCGGAATGGGCGAAGTTTTCCTGGCCGAAGACAATCGGCTTGGCCGCAAAGTCGCGCTGAAACTTTTGCCTGCCGAATTTGTCAGCGATTCCGTCCGAGTCAAACGCTTCGAACGGGAAGCCAAAGCTGCTGGCGCAACCGCTCACCCAAACATCGTTTCCATTTACGACATTGGCCAAAGCGAAAACATCCATTACATCGCCAGCGAATTTGTGGAAGGCGAAACCTTGCGCCGCCGCATTCGGCGTTCTCCGTTGCGACCTATTGAAGCATTGGACATCGCGATGCAAGTGGCGGGCGCGCTGGCGTCTGCGCACAACGCAGGGTTCATACACCGCGACATCAAACCCGAAAACATCATGGTTCGGCCTGATGGATTCGTGAAGGTGCTGGATTTTGGTTTGGCCGCCTTTACGAAGCCGGAGTTTTACCAGGCCAACTCTGATTCCGACGACGCTATTGCAATCAGCATAGACACTTTGCCGGGAACGATTATTGGCACGGTGAATTACATGTCGCCGGAACAGGTGCGAGGGCAAAAGGTAGACGACCGCACCGATTTGTGGAGTCTGGGAGTCGTGTTATTTGAAATGCTCACCGGGCATTCGCCGTTTCCGGGACAATCCGTGCCGGATACCTTTGTCTCCATCCTTGACCGCCCGCCGCTGCCGTTGAATGACGCTCCGTTTGAGCTGGAAGAAGTCATTCACAAACTGCTGGCCAAAGAGCGCGAAGATCGCTATCAAACCGCTGAAGAACTGAC
>DAOMFR010000054.1:7275-8791 GCA_035429885.1 Blastocatellia bacterium | reverse complement strand
GGCAAACATTACCGCCGAGCCTTTCTTGGTTTGGCGGCGATTGTGATTCTGATTTTGGCTGCGGGCGGATACTGGCTGATGCGCGCCAATGCCTCGATTGACTCGATTGCCATCATGCCATTGCTCAATCAGACCAACGATGCGGGCTTGGAATACATCACGGACGGAATCACAGAAACGCTGATCCATAACATTTCTCAACTACCCGGGTTGAAAGTGACTTCGCGCACGTCCGTGTTCCGATACAAAAACCAGCATTCGATTGACCCCGCAGAACTGGGATCAAAATTCGACGTGCGAGCCATGCTGACCGGGCGCGTCATTAAGCTGGATCAGACCCTGGTCATCAACATGGAATTGATCAGCACGCGCGACGGCAGCCGGTTGTGGGCAGGTGAATACAGGCATCTGATTTCGGATTTGCTGGCAGCGCAATCGGTCATCTCTCAGCAGGTGTCGGAACAGTTGCGATCTCAACTATCTGGCGCTGAGCGCGAACAAATCACCAAACGGTTCACTGAAAACCCTGAAGCCTATCGCCTGTATTTGAATGGCCGTTTCGAGTGGAATCGCCAATCCATTGATAGCTTCCGCAAAGCCATTGAACATTACAAACAAGCCATTGACGCCGACAAGAATTACGCGCTGGCGCACGCAGGCTTGGCCGACGTTTATGGCACGCTGGCAGCCAACGGTCTGGCGTCGAGCGATTACGCTCGGCTGGCCAAAGAAAATGCTGAGCGAGCCGTCATGCTGGACGACCAATTGGCCGAAGCTCACCATTCACTGGGCACGGCCAGATATTACGACTGGGATTTGCCGGGAGCGGAAAAGGAGTTGCTGCGAGCAATTTCGCTCAACGCGAACCTGGCCGAAGCGCATTCTCGACTGAGCGCCGTGCTGCAAGGGATGGATCGGTTTGACGATGCCATCGCTGCCGGACAGCGCGCCTTGGCGTTGGATCCATATTCGCTGCGCGTGCATCTGGATTTGCAGTTCGCGTACTTTTACGCTGGTCGTTACGATCAATGCATCGAAGTCTGTCGCAAGATGATGCTGATCGAACCCAAGTACTTCCCCGCTCACCTGGATTTGGGACGCGCTTACGGGCAGAAGAAAATGTACGCCGAAGCCATCGTCGAATTGACCACGGCCCGTGAACTCAGCAACGATGAACCATTGACGCTGGCGGCGATTGGTCACGTGTACGCTGTTTCTGGCCAGATCACCGAAGCGCAGAAAATGCTCGATCTGCTGTTGCAAGTCGCACAAAAAGGAAACGTTCGCCCTTACGAAATCGCCAAAGTGTATTCGGGGCTGGGCGATGCAGACCGAGCGTTTGAATGGTTGGAAAAGGCGTTCCAGGATCACAGCCCTTGGCTGATGAAATTGAAGTCCGACCCCAATTTTGCCAATCTGCGGGCTGATCCCCGGTTTCAATCTCTGCTTCAACGCATCAACGCGCCGCAATAACCGACAGCCCTGAATTGGTCGCAATGAAAAAGCTCGGAACCCG
>DAOMFR010000054.1:0-7175 GCA_035429885.1 Blastocatellia bacterium | reverse complement strand
CCCCTGAATTCAACTCCGCTATGACCCCACAAACTGACGTCATTTTTATCAGCATGCCGTTTGGCCCGTTGCGTTTACCATCCATCGGGCTTGGGTTGTTGAAATCTGCCCTGACCCGCGACGGAGTTTCGGCTCAAACGCTTTACTTCACCTTTCGCTTTGCGGAATTGATCGGCCAGCAGCTGTATTCGCAAATCAGTTACGAAACCGACACGACGGATTTGGTTGGCGAATGGATTTTCTCGAATTCACTGTTCAACCATCAGACCGAAACCGACGTGCAGCAATACATCGAAGACATCTTGCGCGACAAAGCGCGCAGCGAAAACCACGTCTGGCCCAAAGAACCATTTTCCGAGAAACGAGTCGCCGACATTCTGAGCGCGCGAGCAAAGGTCGAAACCTTCCTGGACGATTGCGTGGAAACGGTGTTGGCTTGCCAGCCAAAAATCGTCGGCTTCACCAGCGTTTTTCTGCAACAAGTCGCTTCGTTATCGCTGGCCAAACGATTGAAAGCGCGCCGGCCTGACCTGACCATTGTGTTTGGCGGAGCAAATTGCGAAGGCGTTATGGGCAACGAAGTCATTCGCCAGTTCGATTTTGTGGACGCAGTCGTTTCCGGCGAAGCCGATCTGGTCTTTCCTGAATTTGTTCGTCGAGTGTTGAACGGCGAGCCTTACGCCGATCTGCCTGGCGTGTTCACTCGCAAAGTCGAGAGTTTGCCGGTTGCGCGATCATCTGTGAAAAGCGCGGCGGCAGTGGAAACGATGGACGCGCTGCCTTATCCCGATTACGACGATTACTTCGAACAATTTCGCGCGACGACTTTTCAGGCAGCGTTGCAGCCGAACCTGTTGCTGGAAACTGCGCGCGGCTGTTGGTGGGGGGCCAAACACCATTGCACGTTTTGCGGCTTGAACGGGCAAACCATGACGTTCCGCAGCAAAACTGCCGCTCGCGCGCTGGACGAATTCATTACGGTGACGGCGAAATATCCCGGCTATCCGATTTATGTCGTGGATAACATTTTGAACCTGTCGTACTTCAAAGATTTGCTGCCGCAATTGGCTGAACGCAATCTGGGACTGGACCTGTTTTTTGAAGTCAAAGCCAATCTGAAGAAAGAACAGCTTCGCCAACTGCGTGCCGCCGGAGTCAGCATCATCCAGCCCGGCATCGAAAGCCTGAGCGATGAAGTGCTGCACATCATGCGCAAAGGCGTCAAAGCACTGCAAAACATTCAGCTTCTAAAATGGTGCAAGGAAATTGGCCTTTCGCCCGAATGGAATATCTTGTGGGGCTTTCCCGGCGAATCACCCGCCGAGTATTTGCGGCTGGCCAAACAAGTTCCGCTGTTGTCGCATTTGCCGCCGCCGAATTTCGCCATCAGCATTCGGCTGGATCGCTTCAGCCCGAATTTCAACGAACACAAAGAACTCGGCTTCAAAAACTTGACGCCATTCCCAGCTTACAGCTTCGTCTATCCGCTCGCGCCCGAAGCCGTCGCCAATCTGGCATATTACTTTACCTACGAATACGCCGAACCGCGCGACGTGGCGAGTTATGTTCGTCCACTGTCAGAAGAAGTGTTGCACTGGCAACAATGCCACGCCGACAGCGAATTGTTTCAGGTAGAAAAAGGCGATCGCCTGTTGCTGTGGGATTCGCGTCCGGCAGCCAAACGCCGACTGATCGCGCTTTCCGGCAAAGAAAAGTTTCTGTATCTGGCGTGCGATCAGGTCAGCACACTGAAACAGCTTTCCGATTCGTGGAGCAAGGCTTCCGGCTGGGCGGCTGATGTGGAAGAAACGCGGCGCATGCTGGATGAATTTGTCGAAGCGGGATTGATGCTAAACCAGGGCGATTCGTATCTGGCACTGGCGGTGAATAAAGCAGCACCGCGCGCGTAAGCAAGCGGCTTGCTCACGCGCGCGATACTACACTCGCCAATTTAGTGAAGAATTCCGAACGCAATGTCCTGCCCTGCATCCTTTGCGGCATCCACTTTCTTCTGCGCTGAAATCAGAGCGTCCACTTCATCGTCCGTCAACGATTCCAACACTTGTTTGTCTTCGTCCGAAAATTCAAAGTCGGGGTTGATCATTCCCGCAGCATCAAGCTTTTCATGATTGGTCATGTCTATTTCTCCTAAATGATAGGTTGTGGGGTTTATTGACCGGGATGCCATTCGCGCGAATGTTTCCGCCGATCAATTTGTTGCGCCGTGTTGCCCTGAGCCGAGCCCCGAATCAGGCCAACGCCGTTGCATGTAGTAAAAATTCCAGTTTGCCAGCGGCGACCTTCCAGATCATCGGAACTCCAGCGGGTGAATGCTGGCAAATCGGTTGTCCGGTTTTTCAATCAACTCGTTTTGCATTTCAACATAAACAACCGGCGGCAACAGCGAATTCCCTTCTGGGACTTCTTGCCGAGTAATAATCCCGACTTTGCTCCAATCGGCCAGGAACTGGTTAATCTTTTCAATTTGTCCGGTCTGGGTCAGGTACAACAAATCGCGCAGCCAATCCAGCCGCAAACTGAATTGTTTCAACCGCTGAAGTTCGCTGGCTTTCGGATCGAGCGCCTGACGGTAATGCATTTCGGGCAACACCTGATTGGGAACTCGCGCCGGCCAGAACGTCGGAAAGAACGGATTGACCTGCGGTTCGTAACCCGCGCCGCAACTGGCGGTGTCAACCTGCCAGGGCAAAACCATCCAGCGAGAAATGTCGCCCGGCGAACTGCCGCTGATTGGCCCTTCCGGCGAAACGGCGACTTCCGGCATCAGCACTGCGCCATAATCTTTTGCAAGCTGATCCGGCGGGTTGGCTTTGATGCGGAACGGCGCGGAATACAACGACGCGTGACGCATCGGCCACGTCGCTTCGCAACCCGGATGAAACGCGCCCCCCAGACAGAAATCCAGCGCAGCTTTGTCCAACGCATGCGGACGATCCGCCAAAGGCAGTTCATCCAGGGTGCGCGGTTTGACCAGTTCAGGATCAAAGCCCGGAATGAAATCTCCCGCCGCCCATTGCCGCAGCCAGTCGTATTGCAACTGTGTCACTGCCAGCCAGTTGCGCGGATTTCCGTCCAGCGGAATGTTGGCGACGCCGTCGCCATAAAACGGCGGCAACGCGTGCGCTTGAGTTTCTGCGTAATCGGGATTACGGAACGAGCGGAAAATCGCTTCCCGCAACGGTTGGAACTCCGACGAATTATTGGACAGCCACAACAGGTTTTCCGGTGACAGAAAATCTCCGGGCGATCCCCAGCCGAAATCCAGGTAAAAGCCGTTGTTCACCCATTGCAGATTATTGAACCGTTCGAAGATCGGATAAATATTTTCCGTGAAGGAAATTTTGGCGGGCGGCGTAATCCATTTCTGTCCGACGGCGACCTGATACGCAATGTCATACATCGTCACAATGGATTTGATTCCCGGCGCGTAATCCGGCGGAGCCACAATCACCCACGCCGAAGTGACAGGAATTTCCTGATCCTCGATTTTGACCGTTGCGCTGACCGAACCGTCGGAAACGTCATCGTACCATTCCAGGTTATTGAAGCCCGTGATTGGTTTGCCAGTCGGGGAAGCCGATGCGCCAAAGCCTCCGAACACCAGCAGATTGCCCGCGTCATCCGTTCGGATTTCTCCCAGCGGAACCGTCGTGCCCAGAAACTTGCCCGTGTCGAATGCCGACCGATCATTTTTGCCAGTCACCGAACGCGGCCCCGGATCAATCAACAGGTTCAACCGGTCACCGGCGTACTTGGCATTACGCCGCGTCGTCGGTTGAGCCGTCGGAATATCCAGCGCTGATTCGAAGTCGTACCAAAAAGCTTT
This sequence comes from Blastocatellia bacterium, assembly GCA_035429885.1. Lineage (GTDB taxonomy): Bacteria > Acidobacteriota > Blastocatellia > RBC074 > RBC074 > RBC074. Next base: position 3,328 of record DAOMFR010000054.1, on the reverse strand, counting down.
TTTGTTTGCCAGGTGCACCGTCCAACTGATGGTCGCATCGTCAGCGGTCAGTTCTTTAACGACATTGCCTGCGGCATCCAATCCATACAAGCGAAATTTGGCGACCTGTCGCCGGATTCTTCCTTCCGCGTCTTTGAAAACTCCATCGGCGGTCACTGGCGGCATTGATGGCGTTTCAGGCCCGATGAAGTATTCGGTTGGACTATTGCCGACTCTGGCGATGCCAATTCCCGGATGAATTACACACTGAACAATCTTCCCAAGACCCATTACCAAATCTCCTAACGTTGATTGGCCGAAGGCAGCAATTCGATTGCGATGAAGTTAGTTGAGGAAAAACGCGGGCGCTGTATAACACACCGCCTTTGATCGCCGCCACCGCTTGGGCAGTAAATTTCCACAACTTGCGAACGAATTTTTAATCGTGCCGCGTCGCCTTGAAAAAAGTTCTGGCTTTCTGAGGCGCTTTGGTGGCCAATTGCGGTTTAGGGAGTAGAGGGAAAAACAACTTACTTTCGAGCTGCGATGACCACCCAACAATATGGCGGCAACGCAGCCTTCAAGAAACGGAACCACTGATGCTGATGCCTGCAAAAGAAAACCAAACTCAGATCGTGCCCCACACGCCCCCCAAAGTTTCTAAACCTGAGCGGCGCGACCCGTCTTGCTGCAACCAATGCACTGGCCAGGTTGGCCTGATTACCGCAGAACGAGCCGCCACGTTGTGCCAGTGCAGCCGCCGCAAAATCTATCATTGGATTGACGAGGGTCATCTGCATTTCGTCGAACTGACTGATGGCACTGTGCTGGTGTGCGGACGAACGCTGGCTCAAAAGATCGAACAGCTGAGTTCCAACACCAACGAACTAAAAAGCCATTGAGCCAAAAGAAACTATTCGCGCGTTGGTTTTCTGTGACTGAACGGCGTTGACCGTCGCAGAAAAACCGGCGCGCGGTTGGCCGTCCTGCCTCTTTTCATCGCCCAACCATTTGCATTCCTCCCAATTTCTTGACGCAACTTACCCCCGGTGATAAGTTGCTGCCCGAGCAATTATCCTATCCGATCAAATCATCAGCTTGGCAATCACGAAGTCGTGTCGGTTTCGACTTCGTGGCATACGTTGGTTTACCGCCAAATAAAAGGTTCAACTGTGGACGAAGGCATTACTCAATTGTTACTGCAATGGAGCGAAGGAGATCCTTCTGCGCTCAACAGGCTTATGCCATTGGTGTACAACGAGCTTCGTCGCCTGGCGCAAAGTTATCTGCGCCGTAACCGGGAACAATCCCTGCTCCAGCCAACGATGCTGGTTCACGAAGCCTACATGAAGCTGGTCAATCAAGAGCATGTCAGTTGGCACAATCGCGCTCAGTTTTTTGGTTTGGCCGCCAAAATCATGCGCGACCTGTTGGTGGATCACGCGCGTCAGGCCAACGCCGCCAAACGTGGCGGAGGCAATTATTCTCTTTCGCTCAGCGAAGCCGACCGCGTTGGGCTGCAACAGAATCTGGATTTGTTGGCGCTGGATGAAGCCATGAACGAATTGGCCGCCATCAAACCGCGCCATTGCCAAATCATCGAAATGCGATTTTTCGCCGGCCTGACCATCGAAGAAACCGCTGACGTCCTGAGCATTTCACACGCAACCGTCGAGCGCGATTGGAATTTTGCCCGCGCTTGGCTGTATCAGCATCTGGCCAGTAACGCTGGCTCCGCTGAACAGAACTGATCATTAACTTGAATCGCTGGTGCCACCCGAAAGCTGACTTTCAACATTTCCGTTATGACTCCTGAACAGCTAGCCCAACTCAGTGGTTTGTACCACGCGGCTTTGGAATTGGAACCTCAGCAGCGCGAGACTTTCTTGCGCGAATCCTGTCGCGGCGACGAAGAATTGCGGCGAGAAATCGAAAAGCTTCTGGAAGCAGATGAAAAAGCGGGCAGTTTTTTAGCCGCCCCTGTGGCAAACGATGCGGCCAGGCTGATTGTTGAACAAACAGAACCTTCATTGGTCGGTCGCGTGTTCGGGCATTATCGAATCCAGTCGCACATCGGCGCAGGCGGCATGGGCGAAGTGTATCTGGCCAAAGACGAAAAGCTCGGTCGAAAAGTCGCCCTGAAACTTTTGCCCAACGAGTTTGCCGATGATCGTGACCGTTTGCGCCGCTTTATGACCGAAGCCAAATCCGCCAGCGCCACTGATCATCCGAACATCGTCACCATTCACGAAATCGGGGAATCAGACGGAACGCATTACATCGCGCAGGAATACGTCGAAGGGGAAACGCTCCGCCACCGCATCGGCCAGGGGCCAATTCCGCTGCTGGACGCTTTGGGCATTGCCTATCAAACCGCCAACGCTCTGGCGGCGGCGCACAACGCAGGCATCGTTCACCGCGACATCAAACCGGAAAACATCATGGTTCGGCACGATGGATTCGTGAAGGTCTTGGATTTCGGTCTGGCTGGAATGAACCAAACCGAAGCGATGGCAGAACATTTATCCAATGCGCCAACGTTGCCGCAACAAACGGCTCCAGGAATGATCCTAGGCACGGTCAATTACATGTCGCCCGAACAGACGCGCGGGCAAAAACTGGATGCGCGCAGCGATTTGTGGAGCCTGGGCGTTGTGCTGTACGAAATGCTGACCGGGCAACGTCCGTTTCACGGCGAAAGCATGCCGGATATTTTCGTTGCTATTCTGGAACGGAAGCCAATTCCTTTGGCGGAATTGCTGGACAACGCGCCTGCTCAGTTGCAGCAAATTCTGGACAAGCTGCTGGCCAAAAACCGCGAGCAACGTTACCAATCTTCCTCGCAATTGGCGGCTGAACTGAAACGATTTCATCATCGCCTGGAACTTGATGCCGAACGCAACGACAGCGAAGTTTCGGAATCCGCAACTTTATTCATCAAACAACCGGTGCAGACAGCCGAACCGCGCTTCGTAGAATCGCCTGCGACTCAAGAACAATCGCGCCCGATCAAACCTCTACCGGCACACAACGAACCCGTCACCAAAGAGCTGGCCGCAGTCGCACGGCTTTCCCGCGCAACGGTTGTGGTGGTTGTCTTTCTGTTCGTCGCGGTAATCGCAACTGCTTCGTGGATGTTGTTTCAACAGAAAGCACCATCCACCACCGAACAACTGCCCGAACGTTCGTTCCATTACTGGCTGACGGTGCAGATGATGCGCGACGGCAAACCGTACCGGGAAGAGTTTCAATCCGCCGGAAAAGAGCGTTATGAATCCGGCTCGAAGTTTCGATTCAATTTCGTCAGCCCGCAATCCGGTTACTTGTATTTGATCAACGAAGGCCCGGC
>DAOMFR010000053.1:33526-40854 GCA_035429885.1 Blastocatellia bacterium | reverse complement strand
CGATTAACCAAACCTTGTCACGTACAATCATTACATCGGGCCTGACATTTCTGACCGTTTGCGCGATGCTTGCATTTGGCGGGGAAGTGCTAAGAAGCTTTTCCTGGTGTTTGTTTATAGGCATTTTGATTGGCACGTATTCTTCCATCTATATTGCAAGTCCTTTTATGATTTGGTGGGAGGCTTGGAGGGGCAATGCTCGAGTTGTCACGGCAAATTTGCCGGCTGGTGCTGCATCGTCGTCGTCGGCTGATGACCCTGCATCGTTGCCTTCAACAGGTGTGACACCGCAGTTATTAGCCGCCGCAGGAGTTTCTACTGCTCCAAGAAAGCCGAGAAAGAAGAGTAAATAACAACTCACGTTTTTTAGAGTTGATTTCGTTTTGGCAATATTGGTGTGGTTGTTTGATGCGGCAATTTGGTAAAACAAAATTAGGTGGAGTGTCTTGACGAATAATATATCAGATAGTAGACTCCATTCGTTGCTGGCCCGTCAAAAGTCGAAGTAATCAAGGTTGTCACGTTAAATAAAGCTGTTATTCGCTAGCTTGCGCTTCCAAACAGCATGGAACACTGAGCAAGGCGTGGTTTTTTTCTAAGAGCTACTCTTGTTCGACATGCTACTTCTGCTCGATTTAACTCGGTAGAAAATTATTGGGGAAGGGCAAGTTTTGGCTGGCAAGTTCGTTCGGTTCGAGGCAAATCGCTTCAAATCAATAAGAAAAATCGTTATCTAGCTTTTGTTTTTCATTGATTCAGGTCAGTGATTTAGTCCGCTTATCATAATGAGCGATCTAATTTTGTCGTGACCGGTGAAAATACCACTTCTGGTCGCTTGATCCGTCGGCGTTGAAGTCAAGGGAGGGCTATAGGCCATGTTCGACAATTTAGTTGAATCTACCAAGCATGGTAAAGAAGCTGCTCGCACAGGCAGATTTATGTTAATCACGTCATTAATATATGTCGTTGTCTTGCTGAGCATTGCGATTGGTACGATTCTGTGGATGAACCCAAATCTTGTGGACGCACTTGATGTTCAGTCAATGCTAGCGCCGCCGCCGCCGCCGCCGGCCGCGCCACCTCCGCAGCAAACTGTGGTCGTGAAAAACATCCCTGAGATTACCACCTTTACCCCACCAACAAAACCGCCTGAAAAGATTCCAGATCCAACAACTGTTCAATCTAAGCCAGTTGTTTCTGCAGTTTCTACAGGCGTTCCTGGTGGAGTACCTGGTGGGGTAATTGGAGGAGTTCCTGGTGGAGTGGCTGGCTCGAAAGGCGATGATACGCCGCCGCCGCCGCCGCCGCCGCCAGCACCCAAACCTACTCCTGAACCAACTCCTGTGCCTAAAAAGATAAATGTGTCTGGCGGTGTTTTGCAGGGAAGTGCGATTAAGAAGCCAGCGCCTGTTTATCCACCAATTGCCAAAGCAGCCCGAGCTGCTGGAGCTGTCCAGGTTCAGGTGACAATTTCTGAAGATGGGCGCGTAATTGACGCTCAAGTCGTTAGCGGACACCCGCTGCTTCGTGATGCTGCTCTTCAGGCAGCAAGGCAATGGGTCTTTAAGCCTACAGAGCTATCTGGAGTTCCTGTTAAAGTTCAAGGCGTTTTGACATTTAACTTCACGTTACAATAGGTTTTTGGCTGATGTGCGATAGCTTTTACGGATCGTAATTTTTGCAAGCACATTGTTTTTGTGGCGTTTAACAGGGAACTTTCTTTTTAGCCGTGAAGTCTAAGCAGGTAGTCGTAATAACCTGTGAAGGTATCAAAGCCATTATTTTGGTATTCGTGTTCGTACTCAAAATAGAGTTTTCGAGCAGATGGCAATGATTTTAGTTCAATAATCAGCAACACTAATTGGAGGATTTCGACATCATGATGATTTTGCTTAGTCAAATTTTGTCAGCAGTTAATTTGTTCGCTTTTGCGTTAGCTGAAGGTGGCGAAGCGCAAGCATTTGACTTTTCGTTAATGGGTATGCTCCGTAACATGGGCACGGTCGCACTGGGCGTCGTTGTCGTGCTTTTGATTATGTCAATTTGGTCAATCGCCATCATGGTTGAAAGATATTTGACGTTCAGCGCAGCGAAGAATCAGTCACGTGAATTCGCCCAAAAAGTTGCTCAATCGTTAAAGAGTCAAAAAATTGATGAAGCAATCAGTCTTTCTGATAAATACAAAAAGAGCCACCTTGCCATGGTTGTCAATGCTGGGCTGCAAGAATTCCGTGCTCACCAGCTTTCAAGTGACATTTCCGGTGAGATCGTTGATTCATCAAAGAGAGCTTTGCAGAGAGCTTCGGCAATCAAAATAGCCGAATTTAAGAGAGGCCTTTCAGGGTTAGCTACCATTGGTTCAACCGCTCCATTTGTGGGCTTGTTCGGTACCGTTTTCGGTATTATCAACGCTTTCCAAGGTATGCGTAGCGCGGAATCTGCCGGTATTTCAGCTGTTGCGGGTGGTATTGCGGAAGCCTTGTTTACCACTGCATTTGGATTGTTGGTTGCGGTTCCGGCAGTCTGGCTTTTCAACTACTTTACAAGCAAAGTAGATAACTTTGTCGTCGAAATGGATAATTCCTCGGCTGAGTTAATTGATTATTTCTTGAAGCAGCGTGGCAAGAAGTAGTCATTCAAAGATCGAATCCTTCTGTTGCTGTTATTCCGCTAAGTTTGGGCTAGCTTTCTAGCTCAAACTTAGCGGGGCTGAGTTCTCAAAATTGCAGCAATATTTTTGAATAGAGAGAGATTGAGGAGGAATGTCTTATGGGCATGAGTGCAGGCGGTGGCGGAGGCTTACAGTCAGAAATTAACGTCACACCCATGGTGGATATTATGCTCGTATTGTTAATCATCTTCATGGTGGTTACGCCAATGTTGCAATCAGGCGTCACAGTGATTCTGCCGAGAGGCAAAAATCCAGATGAAGATGGTAACATTACGAAAGACAGTGCTGTTGTCGTATCAGTTCCCAGTGATGGAGTTTACTATCTCGGCCGTGATCCGGTGAGAAAAGAAAATCTGGTTGAAAAGATTACGAACAGATTTAATACGATGAAACCTGGCGATGAAAAAATTGTCTACATCAAAGGTAGCAATCACGTTCAGTATGGTGATGTCGTAGATCTTGTAAACATGATACGCGATGCCGGCTATGAGAAGATTGGTCTTGTTTCTGAAAAGAAAAAGGCTAATGAGAACTAGTTGCTTGTTTTGTCTTCACATTTTTAAGTAGGGAGAATTGCCAATGGAACCGAGTGAAGAAGGGCATGGTAAAAGTAACGATGCTGTCCCTTATATTAACGTAACACCGCTTATTGACGTTCTGCTTGTGTTGTTAATCATTTTTATGGTGATTAGCCCGCAGAAACCGCATCGTTTCGAAGTTAAAATCCCGGTGAAACCGCCAGAAAATCAGCCTGACGTTCCACCGGACCCTCTCAGTCTTTTGATTACGCTTCCGGGACAGAGTGGAAGTGGTTACAAGTTGAATACCGAGGAATTGAAAGACCTCAACGCTTTGGGTGAGCGTTTGTTCAGCGCTCTTAATGGCCGTCCTCAAGACCGCAAGGCCGTTTTTATCAAAGGCCCGCGTTCGACTCGCTATGGTGAGGTTGTGAAGGTTATTGACGTTGTTAAGCAATCGGGTGGTCAACCAATCGGATTGCAAATTGAAGGACTGGATCAGTAAGAACTGTTTTACGATTACGGTTCGTTATTTGGCTGTCTACTTAGGTTGGTTTGGTAGATTCAACTTGCCACACTGTCTAATGTAGTAAGTAGTAAATTGATAGTTCACTTGATATTTCGATTTAAGTGACTCCGTTATTGGGATTAAATTTTTTGCAGGGAGAATTCCTAAACGTTATGAGAGTTTCCCGTCATTTTTCGGTAGCGATGCTTGTTCTACTTCTTTCTGCGGTGGCAATCCTGAGTTCAGGTTGCGACTATGCTAAGAAGGTTATTGCCAAAGATAAGCTTAATCAAGGTGCGATTTCCTATAACCAAGGCCGCACAAAAGAAGCTCAGAAGTATTTTAGAGATTCGCTTAAGTGGGATGATAAGAATGCCATTGCCCATTTGTTTTATGGTGCCACCTTGGTTAAGGACTACAAGAACGTCGAAGGTGATGATAAGACAAGGTTGGCTAATGAAGCTTTAGACACTTATAAAAAGGCACTTGAGCTTACAACTAATAATTGCCGAAATCGCGACAATGCCATTAGCTACATTGCGAGCATCTATGATGATCTAGACAATAGAGACCAATGGCGCGAATGGGTATTAAAGCGAGCGGAAACTGATTGTGCAAGCAAGGATATTAAAGCTACAACCTTCTATACTGTGGCAGTGAAATATTGGGAATGTGCTAAATTGCAGACTGATAGATATCAGGATAAAGCGGCTCAGGACCCATTTCATTATCGTAATATGGAGTATGCTGCTGCCTTGCCAGATAAGCAAAAAGCTGAAGAGTGTGTTGCGAAGGGATTGGAGTTTATAGAGAAGGCTCTACAAGAAGATTCGGAATATGTAGATGCTATGTACTATAAGAGCCTGCTTTATCGACAGAGACAAATGCTAACAAAAGAAGAGCCGAAGCGTAAAGAGCTTGACTCAGTTGCTAAGAAAATCTCTGATGATGCTACAGCTCTGCAGAAGAAAATAGATGCTGCTAAAAAGCAGGAAGAAGAGAAAAGCAAGCCTAATGGTTGATGATAATGAACACCATAGCTTAATGAAAGTTAGCTAGATAAACAGCCATCGCTTTTGGAAAAGCGCTGGCTGTTTTTTATTTTAGCTTTATGCAATTTGTTTAGTCGTTTTTCAGCATCAAAATATGGCTAAAAACTCTGACTTAATGGAAAGTGAAGTCATCACAGTTCTTTTAATAGAAGATGATCCATCTGCCGCAGAAATTGTTCGGGCTTTAGTGGGTCAAGAAGGCAAGAACTATCAATTGGAGATGGCTGGGGATTTAAAGAATGGGCTTGATCGCTTGTCAAAAGGGGGAATTGATTTAGTACTGCTAGATTTTGGGTTGCCTGATAGTGAAGGGCTCGCTACTTTTCTACGAACGCAAGAGCATTCACCTAATGTCGCCATTATACCTTTGACTGCCACTGGAGATGACTCACTAGCCCTTCGAGCAATTCAGCTAGGAGCGCAGGATTATCTTTTCAAGGGAACCATAAATCGCCAGTTACTGACACGTGCAATACGATACGCGGTTGAACGTAAGCGTGGAGAAGAAGCCTTGCGCAAGGCTCACGATGAGTTAGAGTTGAGAGTGCGAGAGCGTACGGCAGAATTGTCACAAGCAAACGCACAGTTGCTTGAGCAAATAGCAGAGCGGCGCAGTGCAGAAAGGGAATTACGAAGGCTTTCAAATCGGTTAGTGGAGGTGCAGGAAAGTGAGCGTAGAAGTATCGCGCGTGAACTTCATGATGAAATTGGCCAATTGCTTACTGGTTTGAAGTTGGTCATTGAAATGGCGTCAAGGCTACCAGCTGAACAATTGGCAGAGCAATGCTGGCAAGCTCAATCCTTGGTTAATGAACTGATAGGACGTGTGCGAGATTTGTCGCTTGATCTCCGGCCGGCAATGCTTGACGATCTTGGGTTATTGCATGCGTTTTTGTGGCACTTTGAGCGTTATACGTCGCAAACCTCTATCCGTGTTTTGTTTGCACATACCGGTGTCGAAGGCTATCGGTTACGGCCAGAAATCGAAACGGCCGCTTATCGAATTGTTCAAGAGGCGCTGACAAATGTCGCGCGGCACGCTAACATTCACGAAGTCAAGGTCAACGTATCAGCCGACGCTGAGAATCTTAATTTGCAAATCACAGATAAAGGGAAAGGGTTTCAGGTTGCTTCGGTTCTGGAATCGGGTGCTTCCAGTGGGTTAGCAGGGATGAGAGAAAGAGCGCATTTACTTGGTGGTAAATTGGTAATTGAATCAACGGCTGGTATGGGAACGGTGATTATGGCAACTTTGCCGCTGACAGAATAGCTTCTGTGGCAGAAGGGCCAAATGTTGACGAGGTGAAAAGGAGTAAACGATGCCAAATATTTTGCTCGCTGATGACCATAACATAGTGCGTCAGGGGTTGCGGGCATTATTGCAAAGTGAGCCTCATTTTCGTTTGATTGGAGAGGCAAGTGATGGCATTGAGGCTGTGCGATTAGCAGAGCGAATGAAGCCAGATGTTCTGATTACCGATTTGATGATGCCTGGGTTAAATGGATTGGAAGTTACCCGGCAAGTTACGAAAGCGTTGCCGCAGATTCGCGTTATTATTCTTTCAATGTACACAAATGACGCTTACGTACTGGAAGCCTTCAAGAATGGGGCACTCGGTTACGTTCTGAAAGATTCTCAGGCAGCAGATTTGATCCAGGCTGTAAAAGAAGTCATCGCCGGAAATCGTTACCTTAGCCCTCCACTTTCCGAGCGAGCCTTAGAGCTTTATCTTCAAAAAGTCGAATCAGTTCCGGATGATCCATATGAACTCTTAACCACCAGAGAGCGGGAAGTGCTTCAACTTGTCGCAGAAGGACGTACAAGCTCTGAAATTGCTGCCCGATTATTTATCAGTCCAAGAACAGCTGAAGGGCATCGTGCCAATCTAATGCGAAAGCTTAATTTGCAAAACAATGCAGATTTGATTCGTCTTGCACTAAAACGTGGCATCCTTCCCATGGATGGGTGAGCGTCAAAAAAATCGAGGGGAGGGGCAAAAAGTCTGTGTGAAATGAGCTTCACTTGTACGATGCGGATAAGATTCTGACTCCATCCATCTTGCTACCAACCCGTAGCCGCTCAACGCCGCTACCATAAACTTTCTGCTCCCCGTCATTTACTGATTCTGTTTTTGACTGGACAGACGTTTGTAATATTCATCCACCAGTTTTCGATACCCCGCCGGAGCAGAACCTTCGTCGCCCAATCTCAGCCGATTAGTTCCCAGTTTTGCCTGAACGCGTTTGCTCAGTTCCATTTCCAACCCGCGCAAAGGTTCGATAACCTGATCTTTTAACAGCAAGGCTGTTTGCATATCGTCCCGGTTGATGGCGTCATTGGCTTGGCGCAAGCCTTGAATTGCCTGATCTAATCCGCGAGCTAAGTCACGGTCTTTGCCTAGCTCACGGCGCAATGCTTCAGCGTCTTTCAGATATTCGCGCAACTCAGAGCCTGCTTGCCGTTGTCCAGAACTGCGGATCGGGCCGCCACCAGAATTGGCTTGTTGGTTTTGATTGCTTGGCGATTGCTGATTGCGCGGATCTCCATTCCGGTTCCCTCCGGATTGTCCACCACCTTG
>DAOMFR010000053.1:7322-33426 GCA_035429885.1 Blastocatellia bacterium | reverse complement strand
CCTGCTGACCTTGTTGTCCTTGCTGACCCTGCTGACCTTGTTGTCCTTGCTGACCCTGCTGACCTTGTTGTCCTTGCTGACCTTGTTGTCCTTGCTGACCCTGCTGACCTTGTTGCCCTTGCTGTCCACGTTGCCCTTGTTGCCCTTGCTGTCCTTGCTGATTTTGCTGCTGCCCCTGCTGTCCGCGTTGACCTTGTTGTCCTTGCTGGTTTTGTTGTTGACCCTGCTGTCCGCGTTGACCTTGCTGTCCTTGCTGGTTTTGTTGTTGACCCTGCTGGCCTCGCTGACCTTGCTGATTGCCTTGGTTGTTCTGGGCGAGTTTACGGTTCAGCGATTCAATGTTGTCAGCCAGCTTGCGGGCGCGATCCAGGTTTTGTTCCGTTTCATCTCCGCCAGCGCCTTTGCGGTTGGCGTTCTTTTCGGCTTCAGAAAGTTGCTGGGCAACTTCTTCCAGCTTTTGCTGTGTATTTTGGTCGTAGGATTTCGCCGAATCGAACGCGTTCATATCGGTCAACCGTTTGGTGAACCGTATGCCGTCGGCAACACGGTTTTCGCGCAAGTTGCGACCGGCTTCACGCAATTTGTTGGCGGCAGATTGTTGTTCCTGTCCCATTTGCCGAGCCGCTTGATCTATGTCGCGCTCCAAGCCGGAAACGTCATTGGCCAAAGAGTCTTTCTTTTCCGCCAGTTTCTGCTTAGCTTCAGACATTCCCTGGCCGGACTGGCCACTGCGGTTTTGCCGAGCTAAGTCTTCAGTTTCCTTGGAAATTTCCTGTTGACGCGACGCGGCGTCAGAAGCACGTTTTTTCAAATCCTGAACCGACTGACCACCTTGTTGCTTCTTCAGGCGGTCCATCTGGCGCTGAGCGTCTTGAATCTGTTGCAACGCTTTTGCCGTGCGGCTGGTGGCTTCGTCCTGTTTTCCATTGGAGGCTGCGTTCTGAGCTTTTTGCATCTCGTCGGCGGCCTGATTCATTTTGTTCGCCAGTTCCTGCAACTGAGGATCGCGGCGTTCACGCGACAGTTTTTCCAGTTCACGCGCAGCCTTGCGGGCTTCTTCCATCATTTGTTGTTGCTGGCGGCCACCGCCTCCGCCTCCGCTTTGGTTGCGAGCCTGTTGCTGGCGCTGTTGCTGCTGCTCCATTTCTTTTTGCATGCGGCGCGACAGTTCGTCCAACTTGCGTTTGGTTTCGTCGTCCTGTTGCTGAGCTTGTTGCTGCTGTTCCCGACGAACCGTTTCGTACTGATTCTTCATCTTGTCCAATTCCAGCTCGAACAGATCAGCAAGCTCTTGCGCGCTTTGCTGGCCTTGCCCTTGCTGGCTCTGGCTCATGGAAACAGTGACTTCGCGGAAGATGGCGTCGGCACGTTGCAATTGCTGCAAAGCTTTTTGCTCAAACGGCAGCGCGTCTTTGCCTTTGCGTCCACGCAGTTCTTTGGCGGCAGGCTCCATTTCCTTCGAAGCCTGTGTGACGTGTTCGATGATCTTTTGGAATTGTGGCTGCTGATTGAGCTGCGCGCCCAGGCGTCGTTTGATGCGTTCGACCAACGCAAGCGCATCTTCGCGCAGCTTTTCCTGCGCGAGTGCGACCGTGTCGTAATTGTCCGCTTTTTCTTTTTCGTTGTAGGCCGGTTCTTCCTTGTTGACGCGGAAAGTCGCAGCAATCAAATCGCGCTGGCGTTTGGTTAATCCTTCCTGTTGTTCGCCTTGTCCGGGCTGACCTTGTTGTTGCGACTGTTTGAATTCTTTTTCAAAGGGTTTGATTTCGATGAAGTAAATGTCGCTGGTCGCTTCGTTTTTGGCATCGCGGGCTTTGGCATAATACGAAACCAAATCACCGGGTTGCAGGCCGTATTCTTCCAGGAAAAAGGTATGTGCGCCGCTCAAGGTTTTGGCCGACTCGCCGCGAAGTTTTTGCAAGTCTACTTTCTTTTCTTCGCCGCCGTTGACCGAAAAATACAAATCCAGTGACAGCACGCCGTAATCATCTTCGGCTTTGGCCAGAGTCAGAATTTCTTCGACGCTGGTGGCTTTGGCGTCGCGTCCGGGTTTTTCAAAGCTCACCACTGGCGGGCGGTCATCCAGCACAGAAATATCGTATTCGTTCGATCCGTTGTAAACGTCACCGTCTACGCCGGTGATTTCAATGTGATAGCTATTGTTTTCGTTGACGACCAGCGTCGCAGCGAATGTGTTTTCGCCGGAGCTTTCCATTTCGATCTTCTTGCCGTCACGCAGTACCAACCGAGCAGACTTCGCTCGCCCGGAAAGCTGCGCTGCCAGCTTAACCGTGGTTCCGGCCAGAACAGCGACGTCTGGCGCGTCTTCGATCGTTTTCGGTGCCAGGCCTGTGTAAGAAGGGAAGAACTGTGTCTGGTCAATCTGTTTGACGAAGGGCAAATCTACAACCGTCAATTTGAATTCGCCTGAGCGGCAACCAGAGGATTCAACGAAGTATTCTGTGTCGTCCTGAATGTTGAAGATGAAGTATTGAAATTCAGCGGCATTCTTGGTTGGTTCCATTGGCTGGCCAATCCATTGATCGTCGCTAGTTCCGGCTTTGCGGAAAAACAGCGTTGCTTGTTCGGGATCGAAATTGACGGTAGAGGCCAGAATTTTCTGGTCGGAGTTTTTCGGCACGCGCGCAGTTCCGGGTTTGACATTGATTTGCAGAGCATTCGCTGCTGCGACGGGGCTCGCCGGAGCCGCAAGCTGGAACAAGCCACTTTTGATTTCGCGTGGCCCGAACATCACAACAGAAACGAACAACAGAACGCTGGCTAACGCTGCGCCACCCAATTGCCAGAACTGTTTGTTGGGAATGACTGTATCCAGGTTGACTTGATTGGCGTACCGGTCGGCGTCGTTCATCAAGCGTCCCACAATCGCGGTTGAACTGGTTTGCTGCTGCTGTTCGTCAGAAAACTCCACCGCGCTGACGAAGCGTTCTTCGACACCGGGTTGTTTCTCTTCGATCAACCGCGCAATTTGGGAATCACTGATTTTTCGCCGCAATGGGCGAATCAGAAAGAAGAAGGCTGTCGCAATCAATCCAAGCACCGCCACTACACGCAGGGAAATCAACGCGCCTCCGCTGTACCGATAGCGGTACGCCGCATATCCAAGCGCAAGCAACACTCCCGCCGCCACAGCCAGGGTGATAGCTATACCGCGCAAAGTCAGCAGCCAGGTGCGACGTTTGCGGACTGCATTGATGATTCCAAACAGTTGATCGCTTTGATATGCCATAACTACTCCTTGTTAGCCGATGACTTTCGCCATTCTGGTTCTGCGCGATAGGATCGCTTCGGTCAAAAACAACAGCAATGCCACGATTAGCAACCACCACCAAACGCGTTGGCGGGACTCGACTTCTTCTTTGCTCAGTTTCTCATTCGCGCCGGCAGCTGCTTGAGCTTTCGGGTCAGCGCCAGAAACGGCGGTGACGAATTCTTCGACGTTCAATTTGGCTAAATCAGATTCTTTGGTGTCGACGTTGACCGCTGCGTAATCCGACGAATTTGGAAATCGCAGCCGATAAAACCCTGGTTCTTTTGCCGTGATGATCAATTCGCCAGTGGCGGTTTGTTTTCGTTCCGTCAAGCGTTCGCCGCTGGGAACATCTACGGCAGGAATGGTTCCGTCTTTGGCAGGCGCGACGGTGAAAGACTGGCCAAGCTGATGCCACGCGTGTTCTTCACGTTCGCCTAAGTGGCTGGTCATCTGTCTAACTAGCGGCAAATAGAGAGGTGTCAGCGGCAAGTCGTTCCAGCTGGCATCCAGCGTCGAAGTGAAAAGCAGGATTTTTCCTGTGCCCTGCGTGGCTTCGATCAACGCGGGATTGCCGTCGTCGTATCGTGCCAGAACAGCAGCGCCTTCGCGCGGAGTGGCGCGGTGATAACCAAAGACGCGTGCTGAAGCCAGTCGCCCGCTTTGGCGAAAGACTTCAAAGATCGGATGGTCCGTTTTGATTTCGCTCATCGTCACGTAATCTCCGCCTGACCCTCCACGAAACAGCACTTTTTCTTCCAATTTGGCTGGCGCGGCATTTTGAAAAACCTGGTTGAACGTTGCGTCTTCGATGTGTGAACCGGCGGAGATGATCAATCCGCCTCCACTTTCGACAAATTTGATCAGCCCATTTGCCAGCGCCGGACTGATGCTGGCATCGTTCAGAATAACGACTCGGTATTGATTCAATTCCGATGGATTGACGGAGCCAGCGGTTTTCGTCTCGACATTGAACGGCAGGTTTTCACCTGTTGTCATCGCGTTGCGGAAGTAAAAACTTTCACTGCGTCCGCGCGAAGCGGTTTCGACCAGCAACGCCTTCATCTGTTCCGTCCGGCGCAACGTGAAGTAAAACTTGTTGTCGAAGGGAAAGTTGTCGCCTTCGACGCGGATTTCACATCGGTTGATGCCTTCATTCAGGTTGAAGCCGGTGAATTCGACGGTCGCCGAATCATTCGCCGCAATTTTCAATTCTCGCTTTTCGACGGCGTGGTCGTTGAGCAGGAACTCGACACGAACGCCTGTGCGCGCTTCATTGCTGAAATTGGCTACGCGAGCCGTCAGCTTTTCTTCGTATTTCGGCTGGTAAATCAACGCTCGCGCTCCAACGTCTGTCACAGCCAGATTGAACGCATCCTGTTCGCCGACATCCATTGTCGTCAGTTTGATGTCCTTGCTGAGTTGGAAAGAGGTTTCCACTGGATTCCGCCCCGCAGCTTGGAAGTCAGAAATCAGAATGATGCGGCGATCCTTTAAACCAATCTCTTTGAACAATTCCGCCGCACCGCGCAATGCTTGAACGTAATCCGTAGCGCCAGCCCCAACTTGAATCGCATTCAGCGCGCCTTTCAGCTTGCCGCCATCAGTGGTGAACTTCTCTGCGACTTCATAACTGGGGCCAAAGGTGACCAGTGCAGTGCTTTCGCTGCCTGCGGTTTGATCCAAAATGGATTGCGCGCGCGTTTTTGCCTGCTCAAAGCGTTTGCCAAATCGCATGCTGAAAGATGTATCCAGCAGGATGACATTCGCCCGCTTGCCTTGTCCTTCGTCTGCTGAACCGCTGCCGAAATACGGGCGCACAAACGCCAGCGCCAACAGCAAAAAGGCCAGACAGCGCAACGCCAGCAACAGCCAGTTTTGCACCATTCGTTTACGAATCGTCTTTTGTGGGACTCGCCGCACAAACATCAACGAAGGGAATTCAATGCGCGGAGCTTTGGTGCGCCGCACCAGATGCACAATGATCGGCGCAGCAACCGCAGCCAGTCCAAGCAAAAATAATGGGTTAAGAAAAGACATCTCGTTACATCCTGGCTCGCTTTGCCAAGAACGAAAACAGCGCTTGGTCCAGCGGCTTGTCCGTGGTCAGCAATTCGTAATCAATCTTGTTGCTGGTGCAGCCTTCGCGAACGGCTTCCAGGTGTTTGCGCATCGTATCGCGATAACCATCTCCCAAAACGTCTGGAAGAATGTGGATCTGTTCTTCGGTTTCGGAATCTTCCAGCAAGACCGGTTCGATGAAGTCAAAATCCAGTTCGTTTTTATCCATCACCTGAAAGACGATTACATCGTTGCCTTTGAACCGCAGATGCTGCAAGGCTTCGGTGATGGCTTCCGGTTCGTCGTAAAAGTCGGAAATGACGACGATGATTCCTCGCCGAGTGATGCGTTCCGCCGCCTGATGCAACATTGCCGACAGCCGAGTTTCATTGCCAGCTTCGATTTGCTCCATTCGCCCGAAGATCGTTCGCATATGACCTGTGCGAGTGTGTGCCGGGATGTGCGTGCGAACTTCCTGGTCGAAGGCGATCAAGCCAACCGCGTCCTGCTGTTTGTTCGCCAGGTAGGCCAGCGACGAGCCCAGAAACTGGGCGTATTGCAGCTTGGTAACTTCACCGGTCGTATATCGCATCGAAGCGCTGGCATCTATCAGGATGTGACATTGAGAATTCGTGTCGGCCCGGTATTTTTTGATGTAATACCGATCCGTTCTTCCCAGCAGTTTCCAGTCCAGGTAGCGCAAATCATCACCCGGCATATACTGGCGATACTCAGCGAACTCCGTCGAAAAGCCTGTGAACGGCGAACGGTGCATGCCGGAGATGAAGCCTTCAACCACAGTTCGCGCCAGCAGTTCCAGCGAAGTGATTCTTGCCAACACCTCTGGAGCTAAGAATCTTGGGATTGCGGATTGCGGATTGCGGATTGCGGATTCTTCTTTACTGCCATTGTTCGGCTTTTTGAAAATCATCTTTTGTGACCTCTGGCGGTATTGATCGAAGAAACCACTATCGCCACAATCTGATTGGCTTCGCTCAGTAAATTTTCTACCAATTCATCCTTCATCAATCCTGATTCGCAGATTACTTCCATCCAGAAAGCGGATTCGTCTGCTTCTTCTTCGACTATCCCCATCTTGGCAATGAAGTCGGCATTCGATTTTGCTCGGCAGGATGCGCGATAGTTTGCCGCAACGGAGGTTGCGCTCCTTACCAACTGTTTACCAATGACATCTGCTGTTTTACCTGATGGCAATTTTTCAACGAGTTTTATGACTCGCAAAGCAAAAGCTTTGGTCCGATTTTTAAGCTCTTCAGTAGTCATTAAGTCATTCCAAGTAAAAATCCGCAGTCCGCAATCCACAATCCGCAATCAAAGCCCTGATTTCGGTTCGGGGACAGTTTCAATCAGCTTCTTAATGACCTGAATGGTATCAACGCGTTCGGATTCCGCCTGGAAGTTCAACAGGATGCGATGGCGCAACACCGGTTGCGCGACGGCGCGGATGTCTTCATACGAAACGTTGTAGCGTCCGTTGAAAATTGCTCGCGCTTTGGCGGCCAGCACCAGAAACTGCGATGCGCGGATGGAACCTCCCCAGGTCACCCAGCGATTGACGAAGTCCGGCGCTTTGGGATTGCCGGGGCGGCTGGTGTGGACCAGATTCACGGCATAACGCGTGACAGAGTCAGCGACTGGAACTTTTCGGACCAGCCGTTGGAAGGCGATGATTTCTTCCGCGGACATCATTCGCTCGAACTTCACGTCCTGTGGCGAAGTTGTCAGTTTGACGACGGCGACTTCGTCTTCTTCCGGCAAATAACCCATGTGAACGTTGAACATAAAACGATCGAGCTGGGCTTCGGGCAGCGGATAAGTACCTTCCATTTCGATGGGATTTTGCGTCGCCAGCACGAAAAAGGGTTTGGGCAATTGGTAAGTTTCGCCCTGAACCGTGACGCTGCCTTCCTGCATGGCTTCCAGCAACGCCGCCTGGGTTTTGGGCGGAGTGCGGTTGATTTCGTCCGCTAGAATGATGTTGGCGAATACCGGGCCGCGAATGAATTGCAGATCGCGCTTTCCGGTCATACGATCTTCTTCGATGATTTCGGTTCCGGTGATGTCCGCAGGCATCAGGTCAGGAGTGAACTGGATTCGTTTGAACGAAAGATCAAGCACACTGGAGATGGTTCTGACCAATAGTGTTTTGGCCAGTCCGGGAACGCCGGTCAAAATTGAGTGACCGCCAACAAATAACGATAGCAGCACTTGTTCAACAGCTTCGTCTTGGCCGAGCACCGCTTTGCGAATTTCTCGCAGGATGTTTTCGCGGGCGAGAGCCAATTTGTCCAGCAACGCTTCGTCGCGGATCACTTGTGTGTCAACAGCCATTCAGTCTCCTGTAATTTTGGATTTTTGATTTTGAATTGCTGTAGCGATCAACCGACTTGGTTCCGAGCAATTCAAAAATCAAAAATCGAAATCGAGAATTAAGATCAGTGCGTCAACGCATACATTATGTAATTGACTCCGAACTTGTACGCGTCATTGGTTTCCTCAATCGGGCGAAACGGGTTGTCGGAGAATTGCCAGAAATCACTTACATCATAGTTGTAATTGATGATCATCATCAGCCGTCCAGTTTCGTCTTCCAGTCCCCAAAATTCCGGATTCACGGGTTCGCGGCTACCAAAGCCTCCGCCATAAACCGGATTGAGATCAATGGATTTGATGGAAAAAAAACAGTTGAAGATTGGATGGGAGATGTCGAGCTTTTTCAACTGAAGTTCTGGGAAAGCGCGTCGAACGTGTTCCTGCAAGTTGTAAAACTGTCCGGCGGTGCGGAAATCGTCTACGAGCAAAAAACCGCCTCGCTTCAGGTATTCGCGCATTCCATTTATTTCAGCGTCATTCAAATTCATAAACCCGATTTCGCATAAATACGCGAACGGAAATTTGAACAGCATCGGATCATCAAACGTCAGAATGGGTTCATTGACATCCAGTGTGGCGTCAATCTTGGATAGCTCCGTCATAATTTTCATCAAGTGACGCCCCGCGACCGGATAATCGTGCGACCACGGCGGGCCACCATCGCCCAGCACGTTGTTGTAACCGTAATACTGAGCGAACTGACTGGTATCGAAGCGAATTCTGACAAAGGTGAATTTCCCAGACCAATTCGGGTCAGTTTTGGGAATGCCGTTTTCGCTTACTGGCGGCAAATCCATTGTTGGTTTGCGATGGCCACCTCCGCGCCCACGTTGAGCCAAGGCCAACGAACCAAGCAAGCCAATGATGATAACGGCGATAAACAACTTCTTTTTGGTCATAACTCACCTGGGTACGCCAGCGCCCCGCTGGCGGTTTTTGTTACTGTCCTCTGATCTTCAACAACAACTCTTGAGCTTTTTCGAAACTCGGCGCGTTTTCCAGTGATCGCAACACAAAGCGCCGCGCTTCCGGTTTTTTGCCTGCTGTGAAATACGCACGCGCCAGATTGTACTGGGCTTCGGCGATGTTCGGAGGATTGGCTGCCAGCGCGATCTGGAATTCGCGTATGGCTTTATCGGCTCCGCCGCCGACTTCTAGCAGCAGGTCACCCGCTGTTGCGTGGGCTGTGGTTTCAAAAGGATTGACATAAAAACTCATCTTCAGCAATTCGAGCGCACGCGTTTTGTCACCTGCTTCCAGCTTCAACTCCGCCAAACGCTTTAACGAGTCGTAATCATTTTCGTCCACCTTGAGCAAGGCTTCGAGAGTGTCAGCTTCGGCAGTTTTGTTGCCCTGCTTTTTGTAAATGGCCGCCAGGGCTTCGTAGGCGCCGCCGTTGCCCTGGAACGGGAACAATTCAATCGAACGCTTCAGGAATTTGATGGCCACTTCATCCTTGAGATCGGCGGCGAGTTCCAAACCTGCGCGAAGGTTTAAAATGAAGTCATCCGGATTGGCTTCCGCCTGTTTGATGGCTTCGTCTTTTGACATCTTGCCCAGGTCTTTGTTTTCCCAGCCGGGTTTCATCGCTTTGACGAAGCCGCCAATTTTGCCGCTGACGTAACTGTTGAACTGACTGTCAAAGTCCGCTTCGGAAAGTTTCAGCACGGACAGCAAAATCTCAGGCGTTTTCTTTTTTTCTTTGTAGCCGCGCAGCATGTCCAGAATGGCGTTGAAGCCATATTTGTCTTCGACGAAGTGGCAAATCTGCGAGGCTTCAAAGTAGGCGAGATTGATGTCGTCAGGCCGTTTCGGTCGCAAAAAGCCATTGTCAATTTCCGCAATCTTGAACCAGCGACCGTCGGAGTAAGCTTTGATATTGTTGACGCTCCAATCGTCACCCCAACCCGGTCGGGCTTTGTGTTCTTCAAACACGGACAGGCCTTCAGAGAACCAACGAGGAATCAGATGATCCGTAATTTGCAGCGTGATGACGTGCGTGTATTCGTGCCATAGAGTGGTTCCCCAATTGAATTCTCCCGGAGGGCGCGCAGAGGGCGAATCTTGTGCAATGACCTGGCCAAAGCAAACGCCCAAGGCTCCCAAACCGGGCAAGCCCAATGCGCGCACGGCAAAATCATCGTGGTTCGGGAAGATTTCCACTGAGATTGGCCCGCGCGGAGTGAATTTATATTTCTCCGTCAGTTTGGATTGGACTTCGGCCAACAGATCGGTGGCGTATCCGCTGAGTACGTCGTTTTCTTTCTCAGCGATTTTGACGATGAAGTCTCCGCTCTTCGTCGTCTTGTACTCGTTCATCGTATCGAGCAAGTCGAGTGTGTTTTTCGCCCACAGGTTGAATGGGTCGCCTTTGAACGCCAGTTCGACTTCGGCGCGGCCTTCTTCAAAATTGCCAAGTCGCAACAAGCCCATCCCCAAGGCTAAGTGAGAAGAATACAGGTTGGGCGAAAGCTTGAGCGCTTCGCGCAGAAATGCGACTGATTCGCGGTAACGACGCGTTTGCGTGGCAAAGTGCGCTAGCGTTTCATACAACGATCCGTAGCGCGGGTTGACGGCCAGCGTTGCTTTGATTTCGTTGTCGTATTCAGCCGTTTTGTTTTCCAGCCAGAACATCGCTGCGCGCAAGCTGTGCGCTTCCAGCGAGTTCGGATTGATCTTCAAGGCCGATTCAAGCTGTGATGCTGCCGAACCGTGACGCTCGCCTTCCAGATCAAGCGAAGCGGCAAAGATTTTGGCGTCAACGTAATTCGGGTTGATTTTTTGCGCCGCCGCCAGAGCAGCATTCATTTCTTCGCCGCCGCCGATGCGTTTGTTTGCGGCAATGGCCAGATGCAGCCGGGCGCTGTTTGGATTGATCTTTGTCGCGTCGTCAAAAAAGGTCGCCGCTTCTTCGTAGTTATACTTGCTGGTGAATAATTCGCCGCCGCCGAGTTGGGCTTCGATGTACGTGGCATCATTCGCAATCGCTTCCAGGTACATATCTTTCGAGTCCTGGTATTTTTCCAGGTAAATCAGCGCGCGAGCGATGGATGTCAGTTCTTCCGCCGAATCTACGTCGTTGTCTTCGTAGTATTTGACCAGGCTCTCAAAAATCTCTTTGGCCTGTTCTTCCTTGCCGGTCAGGTACAACAATTCCGCGCGACGCAAATCGGCTTGCACCTTTTGCGCTTTGGGCGAAGGAATCGGTTCTGGTTTTTCTTCGGCGTTGGCGTCAGGTTTCTTTTCGCGTTCTTCTTTTTCTTTCTCGGCTTTCTCGATGGCTTTTTGCGTGGTCTGGCTGACCTTTTCAAACTCGGCGATGGCTGCCGGATATCGTCCGGTGAGTGCCATCACTTCGGCCAAAACCAGACGGGCTGCGGACGATTCTCCGCGAGCAAGAAACTTTTTCGCATCGGTTTCCGCTTCAGTGTATTTTCCGGTTTCCAAATAAGCTTTGAGCAATCCGGCTTGCGCGCGTTCGTCTTTGGGCGACGCTTGTAGCAGCGAATTGAACGAGGCCAGGGCGACGGAATACTTGCCTCCTTTGAGTTCTTCTTCAGCGGATTCCATCGTCGCCTGTTGCGCCGAAACGCAGGCCAATAGGCAAAAGAACGACAGCAAACCGATGGCGAAAAAGGCCATCGGCTTTCGGAAGCTAAAGGATTGTTTCAAGTTCAAATTCAACATGGTTATCGTTCCTGTCTCCCGTTTGCGTCGCCGCCGCGCAAAATCTCTCTTTCCAAGATAATTTTGGTAGCCGCCAAACCTTCTTCGGTCGAGATCGCGCGCTTTTCACGCGCCAGAGGTTTTCTTTTTCTGAGTTCCTCTTCGCTCATTACTTCTTGCTGGCTTTAATCGTTTGATTCAGCCTGGCCAGTTCCACCAGCAACTTTTCCAGTTCGTTATCAAAATCGTCTTCGGACATTTGAGCTTTGCGGCCTTTCAAGCGTCCGATTTCACCTTCCAGGCGCAGGCGTTCGGAATACAACTTCGCCAATGCGGGATCGCCTCCCGCTTGTTGTTGAGGCAGGGAATCGAAATACACTAGCTTCGACAACGAGCCGTCGCCTTCTTCGGGTTTTTCGTGCCCTTTGCCGTCGCCGTTGTCTTCCAACAATGCATGTTCGGTCGCCAAAACGCCTTTTTGTTTGAATCCGTTGTCAGTCATTTTGGCCGCATATTCAAAGGCTTCAAAGACGGAAACGCGGCCATTTTTGTCCGCGTCGGCGTCGGCATTTCCCAGCGCGCTGATGAAGAATTCAGGAAATTTGGTGGCGTTTTGTTCCATGCCGCTGCGCGTGGCGGTGATGATGATGCGCCCCTCACCCGACAACGGTTTGACGAATTCGCCGCTGGCGCTGGCCATATTCACGACGACGATGTTTTTCGAAGGCAGGGCGTTCAACATGACCGCGTAATCATTGACCCCCAAATCCGGGCCGACCAGATTGAACTTGGCGATTTTGTCTACAAAACTGCCGTGGCCGATAAAAAAAATGAAAAGTTGATTGTCGGCTTTCAGTGCGTTTTTCAATTCTACAAACAGCTGCCGAACACCATCAGCGGTCGAACGACGCTCTTCGCCTTCGGGCTTTTCGGTCAGAACAAACACTTTTTCTTCGGCGAACCCAAGCGGGCCGGTCAACGCTTCGCGCAGTTTGTTGGTCCATTCGGCGAATTTTTTAGTGTACGACTCTTCGCCGCTAATGCCTGTGATGACGACGGCAAACTTGTTCTGGTCGGCTGGAAGCTTTTGAGCCGGTTTCGCGGCAGGCTGAGCGGGCGCATTTTGCGATTTCTTTTGCGCAACCGGGACTTCTTGTGCACAAGCAGTGATCGCAAGCAGAGTTGTCAGGCAAATTGTTTTGAGTAGATAACGCATTCCAGTTAACCGTTAAGCCAAACCTTTTCGTTTACGCAAAAACCATTCGGCAGTGGCCAATCCGACCAGCAGCATGAAGTTGATCGGCATATCCCATAAGTCTTTGCTGACTCGCTCGGAGTTTTTACCTTCCAACATGGTGATTTCATCCAGCAAATCGTTTGCCTTGCTCAGCGCAAAGTATTTGCCGCCGGTTTCGCTGGCAACACGTTTCAGCAGTTCAACGTTTTGGGCAGCGTCGTGGAATTCGCGAGAACGGCTGCTGACCAGAAAGCTAGATTGCGCCGTGCCCAGTGTGTCGTTGCCGCGTTTGGCCGTCATTTCAATTTTGTAAAGACCCGTTTCGTCCGCTTTGAAGTCGCTGCGATAATCGGTGGAAGCCCCGGCAGATTGTCCGTTGACGTCCGTGTTGAAATTTATCTTCAACGGCAACTCAACTGTTCCACCCGAAGGTTTGGTGATGGTTGTTGTGACCTGGGCATCGCGGATCGGCTCGAATTTCTTGTCATTGATCTCGCTTCGCAAACTGATGGTGTCGCCGGGAACGTACACATCACGTTCGGAGGACACTTCAAATTGACCTGGCGTGGTGCTGACCAGATATCGTAACAACTGTCTCCAGAACGTTTCGTGGTAGTTGTATTGCGACGAAACTTCCATCCGCCAGCGCCAGGAATCATTGGTTGTGAACGCCAGGGTGCGGCCACGGCCATAACGCTGTTCCACCAGCAAGGGAAGCACGCGATTTTTATCCGTAATGTGCCGAGCTTCGAGAATGATAGTTGCGCCGGGTTTGGTCGAAGTCAGGGCTTCGGGAATGGAAATTGGCGGCAGATCATCCCAAACCTTTGCGCTTTGCGCGCGATCTTCGTTCAGGCGCGTGACTGCGTGTGTGCGGCCACGCGAAGTCAGCGTCGCTTTGAAGTTCTGGACAATCTGCATTTCCGGCTCTTCAACGCGCGCATCCAGATAAACCGGCAGCAGGTCGGCCATCGGCGATTGCGCATACTTGCCCGCGTCGAACGAACGGGAACCGCCGATGACCATTACGCCGCCGCCTCTGCGCGAAGCGAACTGTTCGATTTGCCGCAGTTGGTCGTAGCTGAAAAAGTTGGCTTCGATGCTGCCAATGACAACGCCCTGATAACCGAATAACTCTTCGAGCGTTGCCGGAAAGCCGCTGGTCAGTTCGACGCCAGATTCGACCCCCTGGCGATAAAATTTGCCGTCCGCCGAGCGCAGCGAAGACACCACCGACAGATTTTTTTCAGTTTTGGCGGTGACCGCTTTTCGGATGAATCCGTATTCCCATCGCGGTTCGCCTTCGATGTAAAGAACTTTGGGTTTGTCGTCCGTGACGGTGATCATCGCGTCGAGCGCGTTGTTTTCCAACGTCGTTTCCCCGTCGAGTGGTTTTACTTCAAACGTATAGCTGTGGTTGCCAACGGTAGTTGGATTGAATTCAATCGTCACGCTTTGCGCTTCGCCGCTTTTCAGGTCGAATTGCTGAGTCTTCAGCGCCTTGCCGTCTTCGCTGACCGCGAGCGAAATTTTCTGATTGTCGTATCCCGTTAATCGAACCAGCGTTTCAGCGATGATGGCAGAACCGCTCAGCACGCGACGCGGCGCAGTAACGCGCACAGTTTCAACGTCTTTAAAGCGCGCCGGATTACCGACGCCGACGGTAAAGACTGGAATGTTTCGCGAACGCAGTTCACGAAGCTGGTCGGATAAATCTTTGGGCGTATTTGCTCCGCCATCACTGATCAACACTATCGCAGACAGAGGAGATCCGGTTGATTCTTTGACGGCTTCGCCCAGCGCTGTAACGATGTCTGTGGATGCGCCTTCGGCTTTGAGTTCAGAAGCGTCTTTGATTTTTCCGGCGGTATTGGAAAAACCATACAAACTGGTGCGGAATTTGTCGGTTAAGCCTTTCGAGAATTTACTCGTTGCCGCGAGCAAGTCTTTGGTGGCGTCCAAACGGCTGCGATTGTTTTCATCGGCCAGCGTCATGCTTTGCGAATTGTCTGCCAAAATGGCGACGCTGGTGCTTTTGGGAATCACGGATGGAACGACAACCACCGGACGCATCAGCATAATGAATAACAGCGCCAGCAATCCGGCGCGTAGAGCCATCAAGCCCCACTTTGCCTGGGAATTGATGCGGTAGCCGGGCCGTATGTACAAAAAGTAAATCAGCGCACCAAGTAATAACGCCAACAAGACGAGAATCAGCCAAGAGGGCCGATTCGCAAACGCAAAGCTCCCTTTGGCAAATGTTGACCATTTATGTTTGAAAAAAAACTGTACCAAACTATCCATTGATTCTGACCCCGCTTGCTTATTTTGCTCCGGGTGAGCCGCCTTCGGGAGCGCACTGGAAGTATACTTTTGATGACTGGGATTATAAACAACCGGTCACAAGCGCGTAAAACTATTTGCGTCCAAAGCCTGAGAAATGATGGAATTACCCGCTGCAAGTCAGAAATCCAAAACCACAGTTCAAGAAGTTTTGAAGGAGAACCAAGCGATGAACGCTGTCGAATCCGCCTCAAATTTGTTTCCCCCCAGCTGGCTGAGCAAATACTTCCGCTGGTTGGCAATGCTGCCGCTGATTTTTTTTGTCGCGCGAGCCATTCAATACATTTCTATCGCCAAAACGCCAGAGCAGATTCTGTGGAGCTGCCACATTTCGAACCTGATGATGGCGGCGGGAATCTTTTTTCGCATTCCCTGGGTAATTCGGATTTCAGCGTTCTGGCAAATTTTGGGATTACCCCCGTGGGTGATTGATATGTTCAACAGCGGCATCACTCCGATTTCAGTGTTCACCCATCTGGGCGGTTGTACGGTGGCAATGGTTGCATTGTGGGTTGTTCGATCCAAGCAGGGAAGCTGGTTGCCGTCGCTGGTGTATTTTTTGATTTTGCAGCAAATCACGCGCTTGCTGACAGTGCCTGGGCCATACACAAACGTCAATGTGGCGCATTTTGCGTATGGCGGAATGAAGGATTGGTTTGCCAGTTATTGGACTTATTGGCTGGCGAATACGGCGGTTCTCGTCGTGGTGTTGTGGGTGATGGATTGGGGGCTGGCGAAGATTTTTCCGCCGCAGGAAAGTTGATGATAGGGGACGCAAACCGCAAGTTTGCGTCCCCTATGTTGTTTATTTGATGGTAATGCTGACGGTGTTGGCGACTTTGCCATCAATTGTCAACACTACATCAACGGTTCCTTTGCCGATCAAGCTGCGATCAATCAGCATGTTGGCTTGGTCCAGGCCAACATATCCCGGCGTAGGCCCTACGAAAAAGATTGGCGCGTTTACGCCTCCGATAGTGGCTTTCACATTGGACAGATCCGTGAAGCCACGCATGCCGGTACCATAAGCAATCAACAGGACGATGTCTCCGGATGGTCCCAAATCGATCGGGCCAGAAACGGGCACGATCGTGTCCACACCCGCTGCATTGCGTCGGAACACATCTGCGGCAGCCGGGCCAGTTCCACTGGAATTGGCGGTGAACAAGCTCGGCGCAACATTCGCCACCGTGACTGTGCCTGTGACGGTTTCGCCTGCTGCATTGGTAATAATGACCGTCGCCAAGCCAGCGGCTGTGCCGGAAGGAATCTGATAATTGACCTGATCTGGCGACACAAAAAATAGCGGCGCCAGCCGGTCAACGTTCAAACTATCGCGGACTTTAACCGTCGTCCCTCCTAACGAAGTTGGAAGTGGCAAGGAAGACGCCACGACGACGGTCGACGCCACGCTTGGTCCGAACCCTGAAACAATTTCCTCCGAAGCGACGCCGGCGGTTTGCGAGAAGCTGGCGGCGGAAACCGTCGTCACTGCTCGCAAACCGGCAGACGGACGAGTGCGGCGCACTCGGTTTGCCGACAAATCTGCGATGTATAGCGTGCCTGATGAATCCACGGCTACGCTGCTCGGAAACGCCAGGTTCGTTCCGGTTGGCGACGTTCCGTCTCCGTTAAAAGCCGTGAGGCCTGTTCCGGCGACAGTGGTGATGATGCCGGAATTGATGGTGATTTTGCGAATACGCCTATTGCTGGAATCCGCAAAGTACACGTCACCTGCCGAATCAACGGAAAGAAAAGCTGGGAACCCAAGGTTGATTCGAGCATTGACTGCTGGGCCATCGTCTCCGGTGAACCCGGAAGTGCCGGTTCCGGCGATGGTCGAAATCTTCTTATCAGCGACGGCGATTTTCCGAATGCGCTGGTTGCCCAGATCGGCGATGTAGATATTGCCCGCGCCATCCACTGTCACGCCTGTTGGGTTTGCTAGATCGGAATCCGTAGCCAATAAACCGTCGCCCGAATAGCCATACAGACCGGTTCCGGCAATGGTGGTGATCTTGCCGTCGGCGATGGTGACTTTGCGAATGCGGTTGTTTCCCAAATCGGCGATCAGCAAATTGCCGTCTTTATCCACGGCCAATCCTTGCGGAAAGTTCAGCTCAGCGTTTTTGGCCAAGCCTCCATCGCCGCTGAATCCGCCAAAGCCGACACCGGTTCCGGCGACAGTTGTGATGATGCCGTCGGGCGCAACTTTGCGAACGCGATGAGCGTCCTGGTCGCTGATGTAAACATTGCCAGCGCTGTCAATTGCGATTCCGCCGGGAGAACTGAGGGTCGCGTTCTTCGCTTGTCCGCCATCGCCGCCCGATCCCGCCTCGCCCGTTCCGGCGAAAGCCGTAATCACTCCGGTAGGAGAAATTTTGCGAACTCGGCGGTTCAGGTTGTCAGTGAAGATGACGTTTCCGGCTGGGTCCACCACCAGATCGCGCGGTTGCCAAACAGCGGCTGCTGTGCCGGGAATTTCATCCGCGCTGTTGCTTCCAATACCAGTTCCGGCAATTGTGATTAAGACTTGCGGCGATTGATAATTGGCAATCAAAACTGCCGAGCCAGCATTTCCGCTAGCGTCCCAAGCCGTGATCGTCAGGTTGTTGACTCCGGGCTGTAAGCTCACCAGCGGGATCGACCAGGAAGTTGTGCCGGTGGCCGTGCCGTTGCCGCCACGGTCGTTGCTCCAACGGACGACGGTGACGGCTCCGGCATCGGTGGCACTGCCGCTCAGGGCAAGAGGATTGGCCGTTGCCGTGAATGTTCCAGCCGGAGCAGGCGCGTTAATTGCCACGACTGGCCCGGCGGTATCGCCTCCGACAGCGTTCGCGATTCGGCGAATGCGGAAATTGTCACGGTCAGAAAAGAAGACATTTCCAACCGAATCCAGCGCGATGCCGGTTGGCAGGTTTAACCGTGCGCCAGTGGTTGATGATCCGTCTGGAGATAAGCCGGTGCTGCCACCGGCAAGCGTGCTGATGGAATCGCTGCTGACCGTGACTTTGCGAATGCGCGAATTACCGCGATCCGTGATGTACACATTGCCCGCCGAATCCAGCGCGATGGATTGCGGGCCATTAATGGCTGCCGCCGTCGCCAGGATTCCATCACCGTTAAACGTCGTGTTGCCATTTCCGGCGATGGTATTGATGACACCGTCGGTTGTCACTTTGCGAATGCGGTTGTTGCCCGCCGCGCAGATGTAAATGTTCCCGGCATTGTCCACGGCGACATCGGTCGGAGATGACAAAGTGGCAGCTGTCGCCTGACCACCATCGCCGCTGAACCCGGAGGTCCCGGTTCCGGCGACTGTGGAAATCGTTCCGCCGTTGGCGGCGACTTTGCGAATGCGATTGTTGCCGAAATCGGCGATGAAGATGTTGTTGTCTTTGTCCACGAAAACGTTTTCCGGCGCGGAGATGCGCGCAGCGGTTGCTGCTCCTCCGTCGCCGTTAAAGCCTGTGTCTCCGGTTCCGGCGACAGTGGAGATGACTCCTGTGGACGCGTTGATCCTGCGAATGCGATTGTTGCCCGCGTCCGCAATCAACAGATTGCCGTTTCGATCCAGCGCCACGCCGAGCGGTCCGTTGAGTTGGGCGGAAGTTGCCGGCCCGTTATCACCGCTGAATCCGGCTGTGCCGGTTCCGGCAATCGTGGTGATGATCCCGTTGGGGGTCACTCGTCGAACTCGGTTGTTGTTCAAATCGGCGAAGAACAGGTTGCCCGCCGCATCAAACGTCATACGAATCGGCCTGGAGATATTGGCTGAAATCGCTTGTCCGTTATCACCGCTGAAACCGTTGGTGCCGGTTCCAGCCACGGTTAGCAATGAGCTTGGCGCGGCGACGTTGACGGTCAAGGTTCTGGCGACGCTGACATTTCCTGTGTCGTCCGTGGCAATGAATGTGAATTCGTTTGCTCCGGCCAACAATGTCACCGCGAAGGACCAGTTGATCGTGCCGCTGATGACCGAGGAACTAGCGGCTCCGCTTTGCCCTCGATTGGATCGCCAGCTCACGCTTGCCACGCGGACGTTATCGGTTGCAGTGCCGGTAATGGTTGCCAGGGCGTTGGGCGTGTTGAGCGGGGAAGTCGTCGGGCTGGTGATGGCCAGCGTTGGCGAATCCAGATCAGGCGCGCCCGCTTGAGTCACAGTGAAACTGCGACCGGCGATGTTCACCGTTCCATAGCGTGGCCCGATGCCCGGATTGGCTGTGACTTTCATGCCGACTGTGCCGTTTGCGGAACCGCCTGCGCCGGGTTGCAATGTGATCCACGAGGCATTGCTTTCAGCACGCCAGGCGCAACCGCCCGGAGTGACTGTCACATCCACAGTCAAATCGCTGCCTCCAGCCGCCACCGTATTGCCGGTTTTGGACAGTGCGAAATTGCAGCCACTGTTGTTGGCCGTGACTTTGAACGCGCCTCGACCGTGAGTGAAGGCGTAGAGCGAAGTCACTCCATTGGCCACATTCAACACCAGCGATTCGGTCACGACATTGGCAAAGCCAGTGTTTTCCACTGTCCACGTTGCTCCGCCATCCAGCGAAACAAACACGCCCAAATCGCTTCCGACGTATAAGCGCGCTGAGTTGGATGGGTCCGCCACGATGCAATGCACCGGAATATCCGGAATGCCTGCGCCGCCTGTGCCGTCAATTGCCGCCCACGATTGTCCTGCGTTGGTGGTTTTCCAAACGTGTGAGCCGCCAAAGGTCGAATAGGTCGCGTAGGCGATGTTTCTGTCGTTCGGGTCAAACGCCACCCACGAAACCGTTCCGGTGCGAGGGCGCGCGAAACTTTCAATCGAGGCGGAAAGTTGGTTGATCGAACTCAGTCCCAAGGCTCGCGTCGTGCGGACAATGGCTCCGTCGCTCAAACCAATTAGCGCGTAATTGGCATCAGTTGGCGCAACGGCCAGCGCGCTGACCAAGCCGCTGCTGAGCGACACGTTTTGCGGCGATCCCAGGTTGCTCCAGAACGTCATTTTGTCCGAGCGGAGCAGCAAGCTGCCGCCTGTGTACAACCTTGCCGGATCGCTTGGGTCCATCAACATGGGAGTGATGAACGAAAACGACCCGGATCGTCCGAGCGTTGTCGCGGAAAATGTCGCGCCTCCATCGGTGGATTTCACGAAACCCGCGTTTTGGGTCGAGGCGTAAATCGTATTCGTATTCAGAAAGTCCACGGCCGAATAACCGCCGTCGGCCAGGTAAATCTGTTTCCACTTGTTGGGGCCATCCGTGTCGTTTCCGCGCGGAGTTCCGTTGTCTTGAGTTCCGCCGAAATACGTCTTGCCGTCTGGATACACTGAACCGTGATGAAACTGCGTCACCCCGTAATTGTTGTTGAGTGGCGTCCATTGCACTTTGTTGCCAGACGAGTCACAGAAGGCGCGCGGCCCGGTCGAAACCTGGGCGCGAGCGTTGTCGGAACGCCAGATGCCCCCGTCATTTCCAATGAAAATCTGCTGGTTGGATGTTCCGTTGAATTGCGGGTGGAAGGTAATGAAATGCTGGTCAGGGTGAAGTTGGTTCGGGCGTCCATAAATGAATTGGCCGCCGGTTCCGTCGTACGCGAACGCCGCTGCACCCCAATTCAAACCGCCGTCGTCAGACCGGAACACATCAATTCCGCCAACCCAAACACGATTGAAATCCTGAGGATCAACGGCGATGGTCAGGTCGTACCACGATTGCCCCGTGAATGAATTGCCAGTGCCGAATTTGCATTCGACTGCGGTGGAATCCACTACGTTCGACAAAATCGCCGTGTTGACTTTATTGACGTCGGTGTTGCGAACACGCGCTGTCCAGGTTCCTGAACCGCCTCCACTGTCGGAACGGAAAAAGGCATATAGCCCGTGCTGATAAGTTCCGCTCAATGCCGCAGAAATTGCATACACAACGTTCTGGTTTGACGGCGCAATGGCGATGGCGGTGCGTCCCATGCCGGATTCCGTTAGCACTTGATCCCAGTTCCCGGCGGTTTCGGCGGCGGTTTTTTGATAAATCGAGCTTTGCTGAAGATTGCCGCAAGAGGCAAATACGTAATCAGTTTGCACATCGGTTCTGGCTGCCAAATCAAGACAGCCTCCATTGACGGTTGAGGGCAAAACCTGAAGCCAGTTCAAGCCTTCATCCGTCGAGCGCCACACGCCGGTGCTGGTTGCGGCGTAAAGGCGTTTGCTATCGTTGGTGCTGACGATGATGTCATTGACGAAGTAAAAGTCTGGCGTTCCAGTGTTTGGCAATCGTGCCCAAGTGGTCCCGGCGTCTATGCTTTTGAAGATTCCTGCGCCGCGTACTCGGTCGAAGTTCTGAAAACCTTCGCCTGTGCCTGCGTAAATCGTATTCGGATTTTTGGGATCGAAGGCCATCGTGGTGACGGCGATGTTGGCGATCAAATCGGCTGTTGGCGTCCAACTGGCTCCGGCATTGGTCGATTTCCAAATGCCTCCTGCCACGCCCGCCGCATACATCAAGTTCGGATCGTTCGGGTTGATGAGAATCGAGCGAGTTCGTCCGCCGATGTTTCCTGGCCCCAAAGCCGTCCAAGTACCCAGCTTGGGTTGTTCGGGAGAATTCTTCAGATCTTCGCGCGACACAAAACGATTGTCCGCTGTCGAAAAAACATTCATCAATTGCATCTCTTGCATTGCCTGAAAGTATTTTTCGACGGGCAAATCGGTTTCGCCTTCTGGCAGGCGTTTACGCAGAAAGTACTGAAGCGCCTTGTCTGGCTCGTCCGCTTTTTTGACTTCGCCTTTGCGCTCACCAAATTCGAACTGGTTGTTTTCCATCCAACGCTCTAGTTCTTCAGCCACCGAATTTTTATCCGATTCGTCGGATTGCAAACCTGCTCCGCCCGGAGAGGCAGGAGAAGACGCCGGTTGCGCCTGTTGCAGCGTTGCTTTTTTCTGCTTGGCTTTGTTCAAAAGCTTAGCTTTTGTTGCTTTCGCTTTTCGACTGTTGTCAGCGTTCACGCGCGAGGTCGAAAGGTAAATGGCCGAAGCTGTGACCACGCACAGCAAAATGGTTAAATATGGGTTCGTTTTCAAAAAGCGGGTTGCGCTTGTCATTTAAATCCTCCGAATAAGAGCGGCTGTTTGCGCCGATGGTTGAGTTGAGATGCAGGCTCTGCAACAGTTGGTTCATTTCAGAGTCTGAATGGTTGTTGTTGAGGCGCTCTTGTCGTTCGATCTGATTTTTGTGCGGAATCTGTGCGTGTTCTGAAAGGCAGAAAAAGAATTGGCTCTTGCCGACTTCCCAATCCTTTTTCTGCCCTTGTCTGTCATTTACTGTCGTTCAGTAATTTCGATCAGTTTACGGAAGGTTTCTCCCTGTGAATTGGTGATGATAAGGGTTGCGGTCCCTTCAGCCATTGAAACAGGAAGCAGGCAATTGATCAGGTCAGGCGAAACGAAAAGCAAAGGCAAAAATTGCTGGTTGCTCTTGCTGTCAATGACGAGGACTCTGGTGCCTGCCAGTGAAGTGGTGAATTCCGATGTTTGAGCTGATTCGATGCCAATGGCTAAATTAGCTCCCCAGACTGAAATCCGTTGAGCAGGAGCAAGCCTGTTATTAGCTGATTTGCCTTCAAACTCGACAGTCAGCGTCTCTGGTTCCAACCCTTCGGCAGAAAAAGCGGCAGTCAAAGGATTGGCGTTAACATCGGCCATCTCTCTTTGCACTGGTATGTCGCCGAACTCAAAGGAAAAGGGCAATCCTTTGCGCGTGGCAATTGGCGCGAATTCGCAGACCAGCAGTTCCCGTTCTCCGCGAGCAATCGCTTTTCCAACCGGCATTGCCAACGCGATTCCGATTCGTCCGCGTTCCGCCTGAGTCGAATTGACGTGAAGTGTTGCTTCATCAAGATCGCGTCCGGCTTTTACGCTCAGCAATCGCCAATGGGAGGAATTGAAAACCAAGCTGAAGCCGAGCGCGTTTTCGTTGCCAGCGGCATCAATTTCAACAGAAGCAGTTGTGGATTGCTGGTTGTTGGTTTTCGGGTACTGCCGTAAACGGACGGTTGAAAACGGCTGAAGAGTTTCTTGGTTTTCCGGTTGGTTGCCGACCACTGACCGCCGACTGGTGGCTACGGACAGTGAGCTAGCAGCGGTTGTCGGCCCGCCTGCCGGAGTCGCCGGATCGAGAGCGGCTGCATAACGACCGGCTTGCGCCCAATCAATAATTGAAATTCGCCCGTCGCCCAAGCTTGAGCGTGGCGCGCAATCGGCTCGCTGAAATTCATTGCCTGCTGCAGGTGTGTCCAAACCTGCAACAAACTTGCCGACTTGCACCCAATCAGTAATGGTGACGGTTCCATTGTTGTCACCATCCGGGCGCGGACTGACATCGGCTTCAAAGCCTTTGGTGATCGTCACAGCTCCGCCCGTGTACGTAGCGGTCAAGGTGTTGGCCGTAACATCCGCGACTTCGCGCTGCACCGGTTGATCGCCAAAGCCTATATTCGTCGCGCCGAAATTGGCATTGGCGGCTATCGAAAATGTCACGACCATGATTTGCCGCAGGCCAGCTGTAAATTTTTGGTTGGCAGGGAAGGCCAATGCGGCACCGAACCGGCCCTGCGCCGCTTGGGAGTTGTTGGTGTTAAACGACGCGCCAGTTGCACCGCTGCCAAGCGCGGCAACTGGATTGCTCAAAACAGCGGCATCGAAGGTCAAACTGAAGCCAACGGCATTTTCATCGCCTTGAGAAACCAGTTCGATGGGAACGCTGATGGTGCCTCCGACCGGCCCGCTGGCCGTTCCGATTTGAATAATTCTGGCTTGGGCGGCAATGACTTCTGACCGCAAATTGAGGTGATGAATAGCGGCGCTGCCGAATACCACAAAGCAGAGCAGGAAAACGAGCTTACGGGGTTTGGTCACGTTATTCCTCCTAAGTCTGAAGGGAGAGGTTGAGAGAAAGAGAGAGCGAAGGCCAGGGAACGGCCACCTGTCTCTCTTTCTCTTTGTTCTTGAGTAACTTCGTGGAAAATGCGTTGAAGTTAATAACCGACTGACTTGCCATTGGCGCGGCTATCGTTGCCGCCCAGCCGAACGCCGGTTTTGTCTTCGATCATCACACCTTCGCAATCGCCCATATTGCCGGAACGTTCGCTGAATTTGTGACCCATCGAAATCAGTTTTTGCATCGTATCGGGCGAAATACCGAACGGTTCCCAACGGATTTCATCCGGCATCCATTGGTGATGGAATCGCGGCCAGTCAATCGCTTGTTGAATGTTCATGCCGTGGTCGATGACGTTGATGATGGATTGAGTGACTGTGTTAATAATCGTCGGACCGCCGGGGCTGCCCAGCGCGAACCAGAATTTGCCATCTTTCAACACGATGGTCGGGGTCATTGAAGAGAGCGGACGTTTTCCTGCGGCGACGGCGTTGGCTTCGCCTTGAATCAAGCCGTACATATTCGGTTTGCCGGGTTCAGGAGCCAGATCGTCCATTTCGTTGTTGAGTAAAAAGCCTGCGCCTTCGACCGTCACGTGAGAGCCATAACCGCCATTCAAGGTGTAAGTGTTCGTGACGACGTTGCCGTCTTTGTCCACCACTGTGAAGTGCGTGGTTTGCTCGGATTCATACGGCGCCGGGTTGCCGTGTTTGATCTGTTCGGAAGTCGAAGCACGATTCGGATCAATCGTCGCTGCGAGTTTGTCGGCATAAGTGCGCGAAGTCAGGCCTGCGACAGGAACTTTGACAAAACCGGGATCACCGAGGAATTCAGCGCGGTCGGCGAAAGCTCGACGCATGGCTTCGACCATGACGTGTATGGACTGAGCCGAACCCGCTCCCATTTTTTTCAGGTCGTATCGTTCCAGGATGTTCAGCATTTCGAGCATCGCAATGCCACCCGAAGACGGTGGAGGCATGGTGATGATTTCGTGGCCGCGATATTTGCCGCGCAACGGAGTTCGCTCAACCGGTTTGTAGTTTTTCAAATCCTCGCGTGTCATCCACAACTGACCTTTGCCGGTCATCGCTTTGTGGCGTTTCATGCTGTCTTCGATCAACTGAGCGGTTTTGCCTTCGTAAAATTCTTTCGGGCCGTTTTTGATCAACCGGTCGAAGGTCGCCGCCAAGTCCGGTTGTTTGAAGATTTCATCTGTTTCGTAAAGTTTGCCACCGCGCAGGAAGACTCGGTTCGATTCTGCGTTGCGCGCCAATTGCTTGCTGCCACTTCTCAAGCTTTGCTCGAGTTGATACCAGACAGGGAAGCCGTCGGCCGCCAGCTTTCGCGCCGGTTCGACCACGTCAGCCCATTTCATCGTCCCGTATTTTTCCAGCGCGTAAGCCATTCCCGCGACGGTTCCCGGAACTCCGGCAGCCATGTGGCCAAAAGTCGAAGACTCTTTGATGTACTCGCCTTTTTCGTTCAGGTACACGTTGCGATACGCCGCCGCCGGAGCCATTTCGCGATAATCCACCGTCGTCGCTGTTCCGTCGGCTTTGCGGATGACCATAAAGCCGCCGCCGCCTATGTTGCCCGCCGTAGGCCAAACCACCGCCAGCGCCAAACCAACTGCGACAGCAGCGTCTACGGCATTGCCGCCGCGCTTCATCACGTCTACCCCAACTTGAGAAGCGATTTCGCTGACCGAAGAAACCATTCCGTGCTTGCCTCGGACCGGCGGTCGTGATGCGGCTTCGGAAGCGGGAGTGAAGTCTGGAACAAGAACCGGTTTGATAGAACATGGCGCTGCAATCAGCGAAAGCAACAATACAAAACAAAGAATCGTTGAATGAGTTTTTCGTAAATTCATAATTCAGGTTTCCCGTTTTTCTGTAAGTTTGGACCACACATAAGCCGCAAGAACACAAATTCCAAGGAAGATCAAAATGAACGGTCATCCTGCCAATAGGCCAATGCCAATCCCGAAGTCAGCGTTTCTGCTGAAATATTCGACGCGAGAGCATGGAGTTCCTAGATCGTCGTACCAGAGTCTCTGGTGGCAGCGACCTGTGTATCCTGAGTTCGCACCCATTAACAACACCAAGCAGAGTAGAATCAATGTCGCCAGGCCAAATGCTAATCCTCTAAACCCGTTTTTTTCGTTGATTCGGCTTTCAGAGATTTTCATCCAACCCATGACAAAAGAAA
>DAOMFR010000053.1:0-7222 GCA_035429885.1 Blastocatellia bacterium | reverse complement strand
TTTTTTTCGTTGATTCGGCTTTCAGAGATTTTCATCCAACCCATGACAAAAGAAATGGCGAATAGAAAGATCAAAGTTGTCAGAGCGAAAAGTGTGATTTTCATTTGTTTCTGACACCAGTGCTCCAGGCCAGGGAAGAAGCCCAGTGTTCTTAGCGGCTGTTGTGCTTGCTTATGTGACCTTCGACGACGTTGATGAGGATGTTTAGCCGATCATCCGTCTGTTTTTTAGCCTTGCCAGGTTCGGCAACCACCTGAAGCGCATTGACACCGGCTTCAGTGAATTGTTCCAGTAATCCTTGATGGACGGCCTGCGCAGCGTCAATTTCTTTCATTCGTTGTTCGTGCGCTTCTTTCATCAAATCCATATCAACTGAAAATTTCGCTTGTTGTTCGATGATGAACTTCATCGAGTTTTCCATCTGCTCTTGTGTCGTAAAATCCTCCGAAAAAATATTCAGGGATGGCCGACTGGGATGGATTGTATTGACCGCAGCGGAGTGCGTCAATTTTCCGAAGGATAGATTCGCAGAAAGAAACCTTCGATTTGATTGGCGACTTCGTTGCCGCCTTCCAGCAAATCAATGATCTGAGCACGACAGTCTTCTGCAAATTCGTGGTCGCCGATGTTCATCACGCTGGGCAGAATATTGTATGCCGCTCCACGAATGGCAGTGACCGCCAATTGAGCGCCCAGCGCCAGGTCAGAAAACCCTCCGGCGTTGCCCATTTCATAAAGCTCGTTGAAGATTTCCAGCACCTGCATCGCGCTTTCGGCGATTCGCAGCGGGGCGGCGACGGCATTTTTGGTGGCTTGTTCAATGGCCATTGAGCGTGAGAGTTTTTCAGCATCGCTTTCGCGCGGCAAGGCCATGGCGTCCAGCACGCGCTCGCGACCTTCAACATCTTCACGCAGCGCCAATTGCAAATCCGCGTTCAACTGTTCCAGGCGATCCACCATAACGGCAACTTCATCCGCAACTGAAGGTTTTCGGCTGGCGGTTAAATTGGCAACGGTCATCGCCAGTTCGGTCGCCAGCATTCCTGTGTATGCTGCGATGCTGCCGCTTTCAGGAGACAGGCCTCCGGCAGCAATTTCTCCGGTGGAAATTTGGCGAGGCTGGGTTTCTTCAGATTGAACCAATGCCCCTGACGTCGCAGGCGAGGTTTCATCCGCTTCGAGCAGGTCGGTCTCTTCGATGGCCGCGTCTTCTTTGAAGCCTGCGCCAATTTCAGGAAAGCTGTCTGCCAATACAGCGTGCAGCCGAGTTTCCAACACCAAATCTTCGCTGAAATTTTCAATTTGGAGGTAAAACTCGCCACAAGCGTTGAGTGCGGCTTGTGGAACCAGGCCGACGATTTCGCTGCCAGCGATTCGCACGCCGTAACGTTCGGCTTCGCGTTTGACCAGATCGAAGGCGCGAAAAATTGGTGTCGCTTCGTAATTGACCAGATTCATCGAAACCTGCACTCGATGGCGGTTGTTTAGATGCATTGCCAGCGCTTTGACATTCTGCAATCCGCCGCTGCTGCCGCGAACGGCTTTGGCAATTTTCTTGGCAACAATCAAATCTTCGGTTGCCAGGTTGATGTTGTAGGCAATCAACGGATTGCGAGCTCCGACGGCCATGGCTCCGGCGGTTTGATGAATTTGGCGCGGGCCGAAATCCGGTTTACGGTCGGGGTGGAACAGTATTTCTTCGCGGATGACTTCAAATCCACCCCGACGAACGTTGGCCAGATCCACTCGGTCAGCGCGCGTTGCGGCTTGTTCATACAGAAATACCGGGATGCCCAATTCTTCAGCAATACGTTCTCCAGCCTTTCTGGCCAGATCAACGCATTCTTCCATCGTCACGTTTTTGATCGGAACGAATGGCAACACATCCAGCGCGCCCATTCGCGGATGTTCGCCGGTGTGCTGATTGAGATCAATCAACTCGACTGCTGTCGCCGCGGCTCGAATTGCCGCCAGCAAGACGCCTTGAGGTTCGCCCGCAAAGGTGATGACTGAACGGTTGTGATCGGCATCCATCGTTCGATCAAGCACGGCGACACCGTCAACCGAAGCAATCGCCGCAGCAATCAATTCGATCTTTTGGGCATCGCACCCTTCGCTAAAATTGGGGATGCATTCGACGATCTTTTTCATAGGATGTCGAGTCAGTACCACGAACGGCAGGAAGCGGGCCTTTGGCTAAAATACCGCCTGTCGCTACGTGGTGCTGACTGTCTGACGGTTGTTTACCGGTCCGCTTTGCCTGCGCTTGAAGCGGATGCTGGGGCGGGTGCTTTCTTCAAGTATTTATCATACCAAGCCAGGTAACGTTCATACCGATCGCGCACATAGCTTGGCCGTTGAATGCCGTGAAACTCGTTCGGATAAATCACCAGTTGTGTTTCAACTCCCAAGCTTCGCAAAGCCTGATACATCTGCTCGCTGCCTGAGATCGGCACGTTGAAATCTTTTTCGCCTCCCAGAAACAACGTAGGCGTTTTGATCCGGTCCGCGTGCAGAAATGGGTAAGATAGTTTTTGGTAAGTCTCCCAGGATTTGGGATTCCACGGCGGCCCGATTTCGTTGTCGTATTGAGTGATGTAATGGTCAGTTCCGTAATACGAAACCGTGAAGGCTGTGCCCGCGCCGCTGATTGCCGCCTTGAAGCGATTATCGCTGGCGATTAAGTAATCGGTCAGAATACCGCCATAGCTCCATCCGCCAACGCCCAGCTTGTCAGGATCGGCGACACCCATTTTGACGACTTGATCTACTGCCGCGTGCAAATCTTCGACTTCGTAATGTCCCCAATCAGCAAAAATCGCCCGCGAAAATTTCTGGCCTCGGCCTGAACTGCCGCGATAATTTACGTTCAACACGGCGTAACCATTGGCGGCGAACAACTGCCGCTCGAAACTGAAGCTATGTTGATCTTGTCCGTTCGGCCCGCCGTGAATGCGGAGCAACATTGGAACTTTTGTGCCTTTGACGTAGCCAACCGGATAAGTCAGCAAGCCGTACACGTCCGTGCCGTCTTTGCTTTTGCAGGCGATTTCTTCGGTTTGACCCAGATCGAGTTCGGCAAACAGCGCGTCGTTCAAGTGAGTAATCTGACGCAGCTTTCCATTTTCGACCGCATTGATTTCGGTGTATTTGGAGTTGCCGCCTGACAGCGCAATGGTGTGATTCGATTCTGTAGTCCAGCTTGAAACGACAATCGGCGGATTCATCAACCGGTCTACTTTGCCGCTGGCCAGCGTGACTTGCGATGGATAAACCGAACGATTGTCAGCCACCGAAAATACAATCGCTTTGCCATCGGCGGTGAAGCTGGGCGAAGAAATTCCGCGATCCAGAGCTTCCACGCTGGGCAATCGCTTTGGTGCCGCGCTGCCATCGCTGGCAACAATCGCCAGATGGTCCATGCTGTATGCGTTCCATTTCTTTTCGTCGCTTTCGGTGAAGGCGATCCATTTGCCGTCAGGGCTCCATTCAAAGCGACCGCGTCCGACTCGATTGGCTGGTGTCGTCAGCAGCTTTTCAGTCGCGCCTGCCTTGGCTTCGGCTACGTACAACTGGCCGTCGGGTTCCCGATCAGGATCAGGGTTGTGATTGCTGAAAAACGCGATCCGCGAACCATCCGGCGACCACGAAGGGGAACCTTCGTCAGTTTTGGCTGTGGTCAGACGGTCGAGCTTTTTGGTTTCAATGTCGAACAGGTAAATGTAACTGTGGCGACCGGAAATCAGATAGCCCTGAACGTCCTGTTTGAATTTGTATCGGTCGAGCACGATGGGTTTGGGTGGTTTGGGCTTTCCGCCTGCTTCCACCGCCGCAGCATTGGCATCGGCTTCTGGGTCAGGATCGCCAATGGTCAACGCCAGCCGCTTTGAATCTGGAGACCATTCATAGCCCTGCAATCGGCCTTTGACATCGGTCAACTGAAAGGCTTCGCCGCCGCTGCGGTCTAACAGCCAAACCTGACTGCCTTTGGCCGGGCCTTTGCGCGAAGATGTGAAGGCCAGATATTTCCCATCTGGAGAGAAACGCGGCGAAGATTCGCTTTCCTGGCCGGAGGTAATCTGCCGTTCTCCCTTTCCATCGTATCCAACCATCCAGATATGCGCGGAGCTTTTGTCTTCTTTCGCATCAACAGACGACACCACGAAGGCGATGCTTTGCCCGTCGGGCGAAAGTTGCGGATCGCGGACTTCGCGCAGACGCGGAATGTCGTCCAGCTTGATCGGGCGTTTAGTTGTCTGCGCCGACAGCGCAGTAGCCAACGCCAAAACAATCAGAAGAACGCGGGATATTTTTTTTGTGAACATGGCTTGATGACCTCCTGACAGGTTAAAGGAAGAGTCTCACGTCAAACCGCAAAGTCGCAAAGACGGAAAAAGAAAATTTCTTTGCGTCTTTGCGGCTTGGCGTGAGATCACAGGTTTTGATTACTTCAATCCGGCCAGCAGTCCTTTGGTGTAACCCAGGGTTTCAGTCAGCCCGGCCAATGGGTCTTTGCCGTCTTTTTCGTATTCGTAACCGGCCAGACCTTGATAGTTAATTTTGATCAGAGCTGAAAGGATGGATTTCAGGTTCAGGATTCCGCGTCCGCCTTCAATCGGAGTGTTGCGATTGCCCAAAGCTGAAATGTCTTTCAAGTGAACATCGTACAAACGATCTTTGCATTTGATGATTGCTTCCGCCGGATCAACGCCTGCGCGCGCGGTATGGCCAACGTCAATGCAAAGGCCGATGCGTTTGTCGAATTTTTCAACGGCTTTCCATACGTCATACGGCGAAGGGAAGAAGCCTTTGTCTTCGGGCCCGTGATTGTGAATCGCCAGTTTCAGGTCAAACTCTTTGACCATCTTGTCCAAAATCGGAATGGCGTCCTGGCTGGGAGCACAAACAATGGTTGGCACCCCAATGTCCTTGGCATATTCAAATGCCTGGCGAATGCCCGCTTCGCCGCTGCGCATGGAAACATTGCCGACGCTGAGCGGAACCATGCCTGCATCGCGAAACATTTTCGCGCGCGCCTTGCGCTCTTCGGGAGTGTGCGAGATATCAATATGATTTTTGACGTTCTTGATCGAAATATACTTCACGCCTGCGCGCTGCAAGCCTTTGATTGTTTCTTCAATTGGCCATTCACGGAAGGTGTACGTGGCCACGCCGATTTTCAATCCGTGCCAGGGATCGGCGGCGGCGGTTTGCGAAACAGCAAAGCCAGGAAGCTCTGCAAACGGCAATGCCGCTGCTGCCATTGCGCTCATTTTGAACAAATCGCGTCGAGAAAAGTGATTCATCATTTTGTCTCCGGGTGTTAGTTTTGAATGAATTGCCTGTGAGAAGTAAAAGCCTGATCCAAATCTTGGACGATCTTATCGTGAAGCATTTGCATCTGTTGGTAAAGCTGAACTCGTTCTGTGACGGGTTTTGCTCGCGTGGTTTCATCAAGTGTGATGTATTTGCGGCAAAGCTCTTCGATGCTGACTGGCTGGCCTTGCCGTTTGCCAAAAGCCCACAATGCCTGAACTGCCGCGCCGACCGCCGCGCCTTCTTCGCTGGCGACGCAGACGACTTCGGCGTCGAATATGTCAGCCAGAATTTGCCGCCAGACCGCGCTTTTAGCCCCGCCTCCAGTCGCGCGGATTTCCGTTGGATTGACGCCTAACTCGCGCAACCGGTTCAAACCGTAATTCAAACCCAGCGTTGTTCCTTCCATTGCCGCGCGGGCAAAATGAGCAATTGAAAATGTCTTGTCGCGCAAACCGAAATATACGCCCGTGCCGTCGGGAACATTCGGCGTTCGTTCGCCTTCAAAAAACGGAATCAGCATCAATCCGTCATTGCCGGCCGGAACCGAAGCGGCTGCTTTCGACAATTCGTCGTGGGAAAGGTTGAATCGTTCGCGCACCATTTCGGTCGCCACGGTCACGTTCATTGTGCAAACCAGCGGCAGCCATTTGCCTGTGGAATCGCAGAAGGCAGCGACTTCGCCTTGCGGATCAACGACTGGTTTTTCAGCGCAGGCGTAAATCGTTCCTGAAGTTCCCAGGCTGACCGTAACGACTCCGGGAGCGACGTTGCCTGTGCCGATGGCACCCATCATGTTGTCGCCGCCGCCGCTGCTGACAATCACGTCCGTTCTCAAGCCGAATTCAGCAGCCAGTTCTTCGCGCAGAGTTCCGGCAATGTCATCGGAAGCAATCAACTCCGGCAGCATTGCCGCGACGATTGGATCAATCGCTTCAATCGCCGCTTTCGACCAGACTCGGTTGCGAACGTCCAGCAAAGCCGTTCCCGAAGCGTCTCCACATTCCATTGACTTGCGGCCAGTCAGCCAAAAATTGATGTAATCGTGTGGCAACAACACCGAACGCAGTCGAGCGAAGTTTTCCGGCTCGTGATTCTTCAGCCACAGGATTTTTGATGCCGTGAAGCCCGCCGGAACTCCGTTCCCAACTGTTGCGATGGTTTTCTCCAGTCCGCCGAGCGAGCCGATAATCGCTTCGCATTCCACACTGGTAGCCGTGTCGCACCAGAGCTTGGCTGGCCGAATCACTTGATCGTTTTCGTCCAGAGCTACGAAGCCATGCTGCTGGCCCGAAACTCCAATGCCTTTGACCGCAGAACGATCAACGCCGGATTGTTCGAGCACGGTCTTGATGCCGTACCGAATGGCGGCAATCCAATCCGAAGGATGCTGTTCCTTGTGACCGGCGGGCAAGCCTTCGATCAATTCGTAATGCTGACTGGCGCTGGCGATAATCTGACCGCTGTCAGCATCCAGCAGAATGGTTTTGGTGCTTTGCGTGCCACTGTCTATTCCGATGAAGTAGTTGCTCATCTGTCTATGAATCTCAAGTTTTTCGAGTTGGATAATTATTGCCTGATTCGGCGCGCCCATTAAACGCAATGGCTGAGCGCGAGGCAAGGGAATTGTGGCAAATTCCTGCTTGTTGAAAAGAATATGGCTCTGACACGA
Source organism: Blastocatellia bacterium (assembly GCA_035429885.1). Lineage (GTDB taxonomy): Bacteria > Acidobacteriota > Blastocatellia > RBC074 > RBC074 > RBC074. The sequence continues at coordinate 234 of DAOMFR010000053.1, read as the reverse complement.
TGTTTGTTGGACGTGTCAGAGCCGCAGCTTGCAATAAATGCCTGTCGAGTTACTCCTTGACGAAACTGTTGTGCAGTGTGCCGACGCTTTCAATGACCACGTCAAACACGTCGCCGTCTTTCAGCAACACGGGCGGAGTGCGGAAGACGCCTACGCCTTCGGGAGTGCCGGTGGCGATCACGTCGCCCGGTTCCAGGGTGATGGCTTGGGTGATGTAGTGAATCAGATAGGCAA
>DAOMFR010000052.1:39485-41604 GCA_035429885.1 Blastocatellia bacterium | reverse complement strand
CCGGCTTTGTTGGATTTGAATAAAACTTTTTTCCAGGATTTGCCGCCATCGGTGGATTTGAACACGCCGCGGTCTTCGTTCGTGCCCGCCGCGTGGCCGAGCGCCGCGACGTAAACGACGTCGGGATTTTTCGGATGAATCTTGATTTTGCCGACGATGCGCGTGTCTTCCAGGCCAACGCGCTTCCAGGTTTTGCCCGCGTCCACAGATTTATACACGCCGTCGCCGTGCGAGTAATTGCCGCGAATGCAGGCTTCACCCATGCCAACGTACACGACGTTCGGGTCGGATTCGCTGACGGCAATAGCGCCGACGGTGCCAGTGCCAAAGGGTTGGCCGTCGCTGACTGGCGTCCAGTTGTCTCCGCCGTCGGTGGATTTGAACACGCCACCTCCGACGCTGCCGAAGTAGTACGTATTCGGTTGCGAAGTGACGCCTGCGACCGCGACGGAACGTCCGCCGCGATAGGGGCCAATGTTGCGATAGCGCAATCCGCTGAATGGATTCGTCTGGGGTTGTTGAGCGTCCGCGCCTTGTCCTCCAAACCAGGACAGCGCCGAAAGTGCCGCGATCACCACGCAGGCGCACAGCAACATGCGGTGACGCGTGTTGAGAAACCGTTTCGTCATAAACTTGAAGCTCCTTTTCAGGTAGTGAAGTTGTGATGCCTTATTTGAGACAAACAAACATAATCGGGATTTACACGATTGAACAAGATTGCGCTCACTGAATTCAATCAATGGTCATTGCGCTGAATCCTGTAAATCCTGTCTGAAATTTTGTGCTCGATGATGACAGATTCAACAATAGATACGTTGTTATCTGCTGAACTGGTTACAATCTGTTGCTTTGTGGTATAGCTTCCGGGCAGTCATACCTTATTCGTTACAAAGGAAACCAAAATGAATCTTCCCGTGATCTCGCTGGTCGCGTTGATTATTGCCATTTTGATCAGCTGTTTTACCCGGCTGAATGCCGGTCTGCTTTCGATTGCGTTCGCGTTCATCATAGGCGTCTTGCTGAAAGGTTTGAAGTTGCAGGAAGTCGTTGGCGGATTTCCTTCGAGTTTGTTTTTGACCTTGGTCGGTGTGACTTTGCTGTTTGCCCAGGCGCAAACCAACGGAACGCTCGACAAAGTGGCGCAGCGGGCAATTCATCTGGCGCGCGGAAATGCCGGGCTGATTCCCATCATCTTTTTTGTGCTGGCGTTGGTCGTGTCCGGAGTCGGTCCGGGCAATATTGCGGCGGTGGCGTTGCTGGCTCCGGTGGCAATGGCCGTGGCGGGCCGCGCGGAAATTTCCGCGTTTTTGATGGCCATCATGATTTGCAACGGAGCGGGCGCCGGTTCGTTGTCGCCCTTTGCTCCGGGAGGCGTCATCGCCAATGGCTTGATGACGAAAGCGGGAATGCCGGATGCTGCGTGGCCGAATTTTTACAACACCTTGCTGGCGCAATCGGTGGTCGCCTTTGCCGGATACTTTGTGTTTGGCGGATTGAAACTATTCAAACGCAAACCTTCGCCTGAAATGATCGAGGAACTGAAACACACGGTCGAACCGTTCGATGCGCGGCAGAAATTCACGCTGATTGTGATCGCTGCGCTGGTGGTCAGCGTCATCGGATTCAAACTGGATGTGACGATTGGAGCGTTTGTTGGTGCGGCGTTGTTGTCCGCCACTCGGTCCGCTGACGAAGAAAAATCCATCAAAGCCATTCCCTGGAATACGGTGTTGATGGTGTGCGGCGTGACGGTGTTGGTGGCGATTCTGGAAAAAGCGGGCGGAATGGATTTGTTCACTTCGATGCTGGCGAAACTGGCCAGCCAGCGTTCGGTGACCGGCGTGATTGCGTTCGTTACGGGATTGGTTTCGGTGTACAGCAGTTCGACCGGAGTGGTTTTGCCTGCGTTTTTGCCCACCGTGCCGGGGCTGATTGAAAAGCTTGGCGGAGGCGACGCGCTGGCGATTGCCTATTCGATCAACGTTGGCGCGCACCTGGTGGATGTGTCTCCGCTTTCAACGCTGGGCGCGTTGTGCATTGCCAATGCCGCTGAACGCGAAGACCGCACCAGATTGTTTTACTGGATGTTGGCGTGGGGGCTTTCGATGGCGGTGGTGGG
>DAOMFR010000052.1:18122-39385 GCA_035429885.1 Blastocatellia bacterium | reverse complement strand
GGCGTGACCAACCCGATCTGGTTTTGGTATTTGCCTGCGCGGTCGGCGTAACTGACTTCGCAATCTTCGTCGGATTCAAAAAACGTGACTTGCGCGATGCCTTCGTTAGCGTAAATGCGGATCGGCAAATCGGCGGAGTTGGAAAATTCCAGCACCAGCCGTCCGCGCCAGCCCGGTTCCAACGGAGTTGTGTTCACGATCAATCCGCTGCGAGCGTAAGTGGATTTACCCAGGCAGATTCCGATCACATTGCGTGGCATGTTGAAAGTTTCCACCGTGGCTCCTAACGCATAGGAATGCGGGGGCAGAAGCCAATACAGTGAACCGTCTTCCGCTTTTCGCGGCGGGGCTTCGATCAGAGACTTTTCGTCGAAATTCTTCGGATCAATTTCGGCGCTGGCGATGGGCGAAAAGACTCTGAAGCCGTCCGAGGCCAGTCGCAAATCGTAGCCATAACTGGACAATCCGGCAGAGATGATGCGCCGCCCTTCAATTTCACGCACCAAGCCGTCTTCGAACGGCGTAATCATTTGGTGCTCTCGGCACATCTGTAAAATCCAGCGATCCGATTTGACGCTCACGAAATAGTTCTCCTTGATGGTGCAATTTTTGGAAGGCGCGCAGTCTAGCTCAAAATGGGGAAAAATTGGAGCGAGCAGTGCTCCAAAATTTAATTCTTGCGAAAATGAAAGTGGAATGGTATTGATTAGCCCGCCCCGTCCCCAGGAACCTGACCCCGCTGGCAGTTCGAAGTCGTAATCCCTAAGCCCGCCAGCATCCTTTCCCTGAAAATATCAATGCTGTAGCCCCTTTACTTCGCGATGTGTCTGAACACATTGCATTGCGTTTGGAATGTGACACCGTCAAATCTCACAGAAGGCGAGGAACCATTATGCCTCAATCATCTATTGTTGTTGTGGCTGCCATTCAAGCAGCGCCAATTTACATGAATCTGGAACGCAGTCTGGCGCGCGCGCTGGAACTGATTGCCGAAGCGGCGCGTCGTCGTGCGCAGTTGGTTGTTTTCCCGGAATCGTGGTTGCCGGGATATCCGGCGTGGTTGGACGTTGGCCGAGATGTTGCGCGCTGGGATCATCAACCGATGAAGCGACTGTACGCGCAGTTGATGGACAACAGCGTGGTTGTGCCAAGTCCTGTGACAGACGAACTTGGCGAAGCAGCTCGTCGCCATAATCTGACGCTGGTGATGGGAGTTCACGAACGCGTGAGCAACGGGGCAGGTCGCGGAACCTTGTACAATTCGATTTTGACGTTCGGACCGACGGGCGAACTGTTGAATGTGCATCGCAAATTGGTTCCGACGTTCAACGAACGGTTGATCTGGGGACAAGGCGACGGGCGCGGTTTGAAAACGGTAGAAACTCCGGTGGGGCGAGTTGGCGGTTTGATTTGCTGGGAGCACTGGATGCCGCACGCGCGACAGACCTTGCACATTGCGGGCGAAGACATTCACGTTGCGCTGTGGCCTTCGGTCAAGGAAATGCACCAGATTGCCAGCCGACATTACGCCTTTGAAGGTCGCTGCTTTGTCGTCGCTGCCGGAGGCATCATGCGCCGCAGCGATTTGCCTGCCGATATTGAAATCGCTAACGGCGAAAATGCCGAAGAAGGCGAATTGATTCTAAACGGCGGCAGTGCAGTCATTGGTCCGGACGGGCAATATGTCGCCGGGCCAGCTTTCGGCTCCGAAGTTATTATTTTGGCTCGCATCAACCTGGAGCGCATCCGTGAAGAAAGCCTGGCTTTGGACGTCACCGGGCATTTCAACCGGCCTGACCTGTTTGATTTCCGGCTGAAAGAATCCGACAGCCGCAAAGATTCCATTCATCTGGTTCCGGCGGCCAGTGACGAAGAAGTTGTCCACACGGCCACGGAAGTTTTGATTCAACCCAGCACCGAAGTGTTGCTGCCCACCGGAACCGACGCTCCGCCGCCGTTGCGGGTAATTAGTTCGCCACGACAATCGGGTAACTTCGATTCGGATTATCTGGGAATGGAAAAACGTTCCGGCCAATCTGCATAAATCTATCCGATGCCGCCTTGCTCGTGTTACTTTCTTGCCGGAGGTGACAATGGGCGAACCAAAAAAGAAACGGCTGAAAACGTTCCCGCAAATCAGCGCTGAAGAATTTCAACATCCTTGGGACGCGACAGCCACTGAAACGCTCAAATCTGTACCCGGCCTGGACAAGGTCATCGCCAAGATTATGGAGTACGGGCTTGAGCGTATTTTTTATTTGGAAAACACCGCGTCAAACGTTCGTGTCACTGCACGGCAATTTCCTCGATTGCACCGTTCGCTGACCTGGGGCTGCAAAATTCTCGGCGTCGAAGAGCCGGAACTATACGTCACTCTTGATCCGGTACCGAATGCGTATACGTATGGCCACACGCGGCCTTTCATCGTGATGACATCCGGCTTGGTGGATATGCTGGATGACGAAGAGCGATTTTTCATCATTGCCCACGAACTCGGCCACATCAAAGCTGGGCACGTGCTGTACACAATTATGGCGCGCAACATCGCGGAGATCGTTTCCATCGTTGGGCAAGCCACCTTCGGAATTGGCACCATCGTCGGCCAAGGGTTGGTGCTGGCGCTTCACGATTGGTATCGCAAAGCCGAATTGACCTGCGACCGCGCTGGGTTGCTGTGTGTGCAGGACATTGATCCTTGCATCCGCACGTTTATGAAGCTGGCCGGGGGCGCTCGTCAGCTTTATTCTGAAATGGAGCGGCAGGAGTTTTTGCGACAGATTCGCGATTATGAAGCGGCGGATGATTCGACGCTCAACAAAGCCTACAAGGTGCTGATCACCGCATACCGCACGCATCCATTTCCAATTCTGCGAGCTAAAGAACTCGATGCCTGGCACAGCAGCCCGGATGGATATCGCAAACTTGCCGGGCCGTTAGGGCTGCTGGAAGCTTGACGGTTGGTGGCGGAAAAGCCGTTTCGATTTTTCGGCGAAATTCTGTATCATTGCGCGCGTTCGGCTTCTTGCGTTCTGCAAGAAGGAATTTTCTTCAAAGAGGTTTTAGAACATGCGGCATTGCCCGCTTTGTCGGCGTGAAACAAGTTGGGATGACAATCCCTGGAAGCCTTTCTGTTCCGAACGCTGCCAAACGATTGATCTTGGCAACTGGGCGACGGAAAGTTACAAAGTCCCGCTGGCCGAAACTCCCGAAGGTTTATTTCCTGATGAATTTCTCCAAGAGATGGAAGATAGCTCCAATGAACAACGGTAAATTCTCGTCAAGATTGCGCATTGCCGTCGTTCTGGTTGGGCTGTGCTCGGTTTTGTTTTCGTTGGGTTGCAGCGATGCTGCGGCTCCGCGACCGGTTTCCGAATCCGGACCAGTGGCCGTTGCCAAACGCCCGGACGCCAACGAAGCTGAAATCAAAAAAGTGTTGGACGTGCCGATTTCCAAGCTGGATGGCGGCACTTTCAAGCTGGAAGATTATCGCGGCAAAGTGTTAGTGGTGGATTTCTGGGGAACGTTTTGCCCGCCTTGCGTCAAACAAGTGCCGGAACTGGTCAAGCTGAATGACAAGTACCGCGATCGCGGATTGGTCTTGGTTGGCTTGGCCGCAGACCCAAAATCCGATCAAGACAAGGTCGAAGCATTTATTAAGCGGTTCAGTGTTAATTATCAAATTGGCTATGACAACAGTTGGCTGTCGTCTGCGTTCTTGAAAGGCAGCGAAGATGAATCCGGCGCACCGCCGATTCCGCAGCTTTTCGTCATTTCTCGAGATGGCAAAGTCGTCGAACATCTGATTGGCGAACAGCCGGGCAGAATGCAATACCTGGAAAAAGTTGTAACTGAGCAGTTGAACGCTGCTCGCTGAGTGAAGGAGTAACAAAGAACAATGTCCAAGAATTGGGTGAAAGCAGTTTCTCAAACCGCAATTTTAAGTTTCATATTGACAGCATTGGCCGTGGCTTCTACGCCGCGATTGGGCGCATTTGATATTCCGGAATTGCCAATGCCGGACGGTTCCGGGGATACGCCGGAAATGCTTGTGGACATGGTGCCCACAACAGGTGCAGCGCGACCAGCCAAATTGAAACTGTCCAGCTTGCGCGGCAAAGTTGTGCTGATGGACATGTTCTGGTCAAAGTGCCCGCATTGTCAGGAACACGCTCCGCACATTGTTGCTCTTTACAACAAATATCGTGATCGCGGTTTTACGGTTTTGGGGCTGGCCAAAGACAGCAAAGACGCCGCCGATGAAGTCAAAAGCGTGAAAGATTATATGGCTGCAGCCAAGATTAATTACCCGACGGGCTTTATTACGACGGAATTGGTCGCTTATTACGCTGATAGCCGGAATCACGGCGTGCCTCAGATGGTGTTGTTCGGAGCCGACGGAAAAATGGTGTTGCGCGAAATCAGTTGGAGCGAAGCCATTGAAAACAAACTGAAAGCCGCCATTGAAGAGCAATTGGCCAAAGCTCCGGCTAAAGCCGTTGAATCAAAACCCGCGACAGCAAAACCGGCAGCCAAACCTGCCGCCAAACCAGCTCAACAAAAGTCGAAACGTGGTTAATGCAACCTGGACCTGTCCGCGTCCTTGCGGGCAGGTTTTTCGCCAGTAACTCGTTCGCCGCGAGCGAGCGTGCCGATAAAAACTCTTTTTCCAAAAGGGGACAGCTTGATGAAAAATCGGATCAGAACAGCAATAAAAGCTTTGTTGGTGAGCCTTTGTTTTGTGCTGACGGTGACTGCTTCGGTGCGGTCAATCGGTCAGTCGGTTCCGGAACTTCCCATGCCGGACGGGTCAGGCGACGTGCCGGAAATCACCGTGGACCTTTATCCGGTTCCCGGAATCGAACAAACGGAAAAACTGAAGCTGTCCAGTTTGCGTGGCAAAGTTGTGTTGCTGGATATGTTCCTTTCGACTTGTCCGCACTGCCAGGATCACGCGCCGAATATTGTGGCGATGTACAATCAGTTCAAGGCGAAAGGATTTACTGTCATCAGCATGGCTACCGATGACAAAGCGAATCCGAATTCGGCCAAAAGCGTTGGCAAATACATTACCAAAGCCAAGATCAATTATCCGGTTGGCCAGATTTCCTATGAAGTGGTGGCGTATTACGCCGATCCGAAAAACGCCGGAGTTCCGCAAATGGTTTTGTTCGGAGCCGACGGCAAAATGGTGCTCCGCGAAACCGGATGGACTGAAGAGATTGGAAAAAAACTGACTCAAACCGTCGAAGAGCAGTTGAACAAGCTGCCGACCGTCAAACCGGGCAGCAAGGCCAGCACCAAACCGACGAAGGAAAAAACGAAGCTCGGCTAAGGCCGATGAGGAGAAGAGGATTTGAAGAATCGAATTAGGACGATTTTCAATGCTGTGTTGTTAAGTGTCAGCTTGGCGCTGATTGTGATGGCGGCTGCTCCCAAAATGGGTGTCGCCGAATTGCAGGATTTGCCGAAAGCTGATGGTTCGGGGGATACGCCGGACATGCTGGTGGATTTGTTTAGCCGAACTCCGGCAGCAAAAGCGCCGAAGTTTATGAAACTGTCCAGCTTGCGCGGCAAAGTCGTGCTGATGGACATTTTCTGGTCCCGATGTCCGCATTGCGAAGAGCACGCTCCGCACATTGTTGAGCTTTACAATCAATACCGGCAACGCGGTTTGACTGTGCTGGGATTGGCGACGGACAGGAAAGACAACAAAGATGATCTGGACAGCTTGAAAGGCTTTTTAGATCGGACGAAGATCAATTACACAGTCGGATTTCTGACCGGCGAAATCCGGATGAATTATGCGGATCCAAAAGATGCCGGCGTCCCACAAATGATCCTCTTTGGTGCTGATGGCAAGATGATTCTCCGTGAAATCGGCTGGAGTCCGATGCAAGGCGAAAAAATCAAGAAAGCCATCGAATTACAACTCGCCAAGCCTGCCGCGCGCGCAGGTAAAAAATGAATTTCAACACGTGAGGTGCCTGTGTCAAAACTTTCTTTTATCGGTAAGCATCATTCAATCCGAGCCCTTGTTCTGTCCGTCATCGCCGGTTTGAGCTTTGCGGCGCTGCTGGCTTTTTCGGGAGTTGCGACGGCCAAAGTGAAAATTGGCGAACTGCCCAAAGATTCCGTGGCGAAATTTCCGCTGCGAATGTCCACAGGGCAGCCAATCAGCCTGACGGATTTGCGTGGCAAAGTGGCAGTTATCAACTTTTTCGCTGTTTGGTGCGGACATTCAAGGTTACATGTCCAGGCGTTGACCAAGTACGGCGAAGAAGAAAACAAACGCGGTTTGCAAATTGTCGGTTTGGCCGTGGATGACGCCGAAACGACACCGCAACGCATCAGCGAATTCATTCACCAAATGAAAATCACGTATCCGGTTGGGTTGGTCACCGACGATGTATTCAAAAAATATGTCGAATCCAAAGACCTGTCGGTTCCGCAAACGCTGGTTTATGCGCGGGATGGAAAGCTGGTGGCGCACTTCATCGGCCACGATGATTCGGTTGCAGCTGAACTGGATGCCGCAATCAAGCGCGAACTGGAGAAGCGATAACGGATTTAATGCGAGTTGCAGTAAAACACGGATGAGCAGGATTGGCAGGAACATGATGCCTGTGCCTTGCTCATCCTTTTTCTTTTGCTTCGCAAATCATTCGCGAACGAAAGCAGACAAACACTGAATGAGGTTTTGAGGGGTGGAAAGAATGAGAAGAGCCAAGATTGTGGCGACGATTGGTCCGGCTTCGCGTTCGGTTGAACGGTTGCGGGAGTTGATGTTGGCGGGAATGGATGTGGCCCGGTTGAATATGTCTCACGGCACGCATGAGGTTCACGCTGAAACAGTGGCGAATCTGCGAGCCGTAGCCGCCGAGCAGAATCGCCCGCTGGCGATTCTGTTGGATTTGTGCGGTCCGAAAATTCGCACCGGCAAGTTGAAAGACGGAAAGCCCATTCGATTGATTGCTGGCCAGCAATTAACCATCACAACGCGAGACATTGTCGGTGATGAAACGATTGTTTCGACCAGTTATTCGCTATTGCCGAAAGACGCAAAAGTCGGCGACCGCATTCTGTTTGCCGATGGGTTGATCGAATTGCGCGTTGAGCAAGTCACCAAAACCGAAGTTATTTGCCGTGTGTTGAATGGAGGCGAACTGGGCGAGAACAAGGGCATCAATCTGCCAGGCGTCAAATTGTCCGCGCCTTCGCTGACGGAAAAAGATCGTGCCGATTTGACGTTCGGCTTGCAGCAGCAGGTGGATTACGTCGCATTGTCGTTTGTTCGCAGTGCGCGCGACTGCATCGGAGCCAAAACGCTGATCGAATTTCTGGGCGCTGACACTCCGCTGATCGCCAAAATCGAAAAGCGCGAAGCGCTGGACGATCTGGACAACATCATCACCGCTTGCGACGGAGTGATGGTCGCGCGCGGTGATTTGGGCGTGGAAACCGCAGTCGAAAGCGTACCCTTTCACCAGAAGCTGATCGTCGCCAAAGCCAATGCTGCCGAAAAGCTGGTCATCACGGCGACACAAATGCTGGAATCCATGACGCACGAACCGCGACCGACTCGCGCGGAAGCTTCGGACGTTGCCAACGCCATTTTGGATGGAACCGATTCGGCGATGTTGTCGGCGGAAACGGCTGCGGGCGATTACCCGGTGGCGGCGGTTGAAACTATGGCGCGCATCATCAGCTTCACCGAAACCAATTGTCAGCAAGGAAACCGTTCGCGCGAATTGATCCACGGCAGCCAGAAGGGAACTGAAGGGCGCGCAATTGCTGAAGCGGCGATTTATGCCGCTCAGGAATTGAATTCCAAACTGATTCTGGTATTCAGCAAATCGGGCACGATGGCTCGGCATTTGGCGGCGCTCCGGCCTGCGCAAAAAATCGTGGCCTTCACGCCACACACTCGCTCTTACAACGCCTTGGCCGCAGTCTGGGGCATCGAACCACATTTGCTGGATTTCGAGGGAGATAGCTCTAATTTGCTGGCTAGGGCGGACGAGGCGTTAATCAAGCTCGGCCTCGCCATTCGGGGCGAGACGGTTGTCGCGATGGCTGGCAGAATTCCCAATCAGCCAAGCTTGTCGTCCATGATGAAGCTGCATGCGGTCGGCGAGATCGAAGCCGTAAATTAGAGAAATCGGCTTTCGCTCAACACAAGAGAACAAGGTCAGAAAACGCAAAAGAGGTTTTGTTGAAAATGAATGCAACAAAACCTCTTTTTGTGTTTCCTGCTGTATTGAATAACGCTGGAACTTGGTTACCAGCGATTGACGATAATGTCCGGCCCGACCAGATGGCCGCTCTCGCCTCCGGCATACACGTGATAGAAATGCCCGGAATACCACATCACCACATCTTGTTCGTTAATTGATTCTCCGTTGACGAATTGATCCAGGTTGGCTTCAGTGTTTGAACCGGTGGAATTTTGGCCGTCGTCCAGCTCAGTGCTGCGGTAGCGCAAAAACCAGGCATCTCCGCGAGCGTAAGTATCCGCAACTCCATCGTTCGCTCCGGGTTGAACCGTGACCAATTCACCGGTCGCCAGATTTTCCACCGTCCAATATCGCCCGCGAATGTAATCGCGATACGCTTTGCTTTCCGTCAACAACGGCGTGAAGAACGAACGCGTATCGAATTGCGTGAATCGGTTTTTGCCTGCCGACGCGATGTCAAAATCCAACCGCCAGTACGCATGATGATGGTGAGCATTGCAGATGCAGGAGTTGCTGATTCCATCAAACCCGAAACGAGAACGCATCACGCCCGCGGGCGAAAACTCCCAGCGGCTGATATACCGATACCAGCCCGCTTCCATTTCGCTGACGATGCTGACTTCGTTGTTGTTTGGATCTTGGTAAATGGCTACGCCACGGAAGTTGCCCGTATCGTTGTGGCTTTCGATAACTGTTTGAGGCGCTGACGTGCAAAGGCGAATCCCCGATGCGACATCTGTGCCGTTGGCTGTGAACATTCCTTCCTGCCATTGCCAGTCGCGGTAAGGCCCACAAGCGTTATTGTCATACTGAACATTCAGAATCGGAACATGCGCGCGTTTCAGAATTGGTTTGCCAAGGTACGTCACGTCGCGCAGCTCGACGCCTGACGCGCGGGTGCCCGAAGATGCTGCCGGGCGAATCACCAACATCTGCCAAATAGGCGTGCCGCTGACGCTAATGGTCAGATTGAACTGGCCTGCGGTTCCGCGCGAAGTCGTGCCTTGACCGGCGTTGGCGCTGCCACAAACTGCTTCCAGTGCTTTGGCTGTCGGCGGAGCATTCTTGATGAAAGTCGCCACAGTCTTATTGATCATATTGACCGCGACAATTTGGTTGGGGGTAGCCGTGCCGGGAGCCAAAATGCCAACAGTCAACGTCCGTCCGGCGGTCATGCTTTCTGAAGCCAGTGGTGGCATGGTTCGATATGTTGTTGCGCCTACTTTGAAGAGATCAGAAAAATTCTCGCTTTTTTGGACTATAGAGACTGCGGCGTCAAATTCCTCGGAACTGGGAAGCGGTTGAGTTGTGCCGAGGGTAACTGTCGTCAGGCTCGTGTTGTTGATGATGGTGTCCACAACTACCGGACGATTGTTGGTGTAATCGTAAAAAGTGGCGCGAAGTTTTTGTTGATCCACAGACAGTCGGGGCGAATCAGGATATTCGATAGAGATCAAACGGTTTTCAGTTCCGTTCAAAAATTTTGCCACCGATGGCAACGTTTTGATGGTGCTGATGACAGAATTTACCTGAGTTTGGCTGGGTGACACCGGTGTTACCGTGACAGTCACTGGCCCTTGAAGTTTTCCCGCCAGTGCTCTTTCTCTAATGACTCTCGGATTGAGATCGTTGGCACTTGTTGATAGCTCGGTCAACAACAAGCCACCCAGACCCAGCGTTAAGAGCACAGTTAACAAAAACACCTTATTTCGCATCTGAATCTCCTTTTCCGGCAACACCGCCACAACATCGTCAATTGAAATTTATCTGGACGCAAACCGGAAGTTTAAAACATGCAAAAATTGCTGTCGCAATCCGAAATATCTCAGTGCAGTTTGAATGTCTTTGGCGATTGAATGAATAAAGTTGGAAGAAGAAAAGCTCTGCCCCTGCGGAATCTGATGCCGATAGATTGCAGGTCGCTTGGTAGCTTTTGAACGGGCAACGAAATAGCACAGGGGTCAGACGCAGGTCAAGCCGAGCTTTCCACGCTGCCTATAATGCGTTGTCAGACAGGCATTCAATCAATTGCGTTGCGCACCTTGCAGTTACGCAGCGGCCAATGTTAAAAGAACTCACCCCATTCAACACTCTGTTTTGTCATCACGGAGGAATCATTTGAAACGTTACCCAACCACTTTACTGGCCACATTAGTCGTGTTTCTGCTTGCTGTTGCTTGTATGGGCCCTTTGGCATCGTTGGCACAGAAGAAAGCTCGGCGTCCTACGCCCACTCCAAAACCGACACCGACCCCCGATCTTCGCATTGAAGCCGGCCAGATCGCCGAGCAGGTCAAGAATTTCTCGAAGTTCATTTACATTTATGGCAAGGTCGTCAACGGCTTTGAACTGGCTGATGAACAGGCCAGAACGGGGAAAATGACTCCTGCCGCTGCCCAAAAAAACAGGGAAAGCAAAGAAGCTTTACTGGCCAACATCCGCAATCTGAAATTGGGCATTGATAACCTGACGCAAAGTTTTCGCGGCAATCCGCGATTACAGGTTCACGCGCTGAAGCTCTCATTCGCAATGGATGCCGCGCGTGATGCTGAACGATTGGCGACAGACGGTCGTTATGACGAGGCAGGCAAATCTCTTGTCGCGGTCATTGAACGATTGACTGACACTGTGCTGGCAATGCGCTGAGATTTCTTTTCAAAATCGAGCTTTGTGCTAAAAATCACTGGCCAGCCTTTAGGCTTGTGACTATAATGCGCGAGTCAAATCAGGCTGCCTCTTCACAGCAGCCTTTTTATTTGCAGCAGCGGCGGTTCTGCCGCAGGATTTCAGTGGTTCAAAATTTCCAAGGCTCCGTCCCCCAGTTACGGATTCTTTTCGTTTCCGAGCCACTTATGCGAACGCATCTGATCAGAGTCTAATCGGCAGGTTGAATTCATCTTGTTGAAGCTCCGTTCAGATTTGCTTTCGTCTATGTTTTTTGAGTTTGCAACTGACTGAAGCAAAGTTGAAAGCTAGCAGTAAATAGCGGGTCAGAGTTTTGCCGTCATCAAGGCATTTTAGAATCTGAAACCTCATCAACTCGATAAATCAGGTTCGACGATGCAACTCGTATGATTGGCCAAAATATAGCGACCGAGGAATTCGTCAGCCCCATTTCCCGGCCAGCAATCTATAACTAAAACTCCAACTCGCGCAACGCCTGGCCTTCAGCGGAACCGGCTCAGACATGCGCGCAATAAAATAGACAGGAACGGCCTCAAACTCACTCCGTTTCTGTTGGAACTTGCCCAAGACTAACTACCCAATGACTGCCCCGATTTGTGTTCGCGCGTGCTGAGTAAGGACTTTTGACGATCAGATCAAAAGCCGACGGGATAACTACACACAAAAAGATGCTGCTTGGCATCCGGGTCCCTCACCGATCCGTTACTCGCGTAAGGTTAAAATGAAAGCGTTAACTCCCAATTCGCCGCTCAAAGCGGTGAATCTTACTCCTCGTGTTTCCTTACAAAATGCGTCTGGCCAAGGCATCCTTTGGCAGAAGCGTATCGAACACAACGATGCAGCCAGCTTATGGCGTTCGTTGCAGCGTATGGTTTCTTCCCATCCCCTGGTTCGTTCGGTGCTGGGCAATCAGCACTCGGCCAATTCCGAGCCGCCTTTTTCAATCCATGATTTGACCCAAGACCTGTATGTGCTGCTACTGCAAAAGGGGCGTTTCGATCATTACCTGGCAGCTCAAATGTTCGATGCCGAAATCGAACGAGAAATCTTTCAGGTTGAGTTGACCAATTTATTGATCGGCAATTTGCGTCGCCGCCGTCCGGAAAACTATCGAATCGTTCGCCGTGTCAGCCAGATTCTGGAAAGCGATCAACGCTTTCGCCGATTTCGCCGCAACAAACAGCACCAGGTCGAACGCTATCGCCAGGCAGCCGAAGCCGTGTTTGGATTGCGCGAATGGAACGATGACAAACGGATCAAAGACAGTGGCATGTTCAACGATTTGATTCTCAACATCCCGCAACGAATCCGAAATCGCCGCCTTGTTGGATGCACGGGCGAAACTCAAATCATCGTCAGCAATCAGGAATTGGTTGAACTGGTGGTGGAAATCCTGAAAGCGATTGATTCGCCTGCGCCATTGCGAGTGTTACGCCAACTGGCGCTGAGTAAGCTGCCGATTTTTGATCCGATGCTGACTTCAATAGACGATGACGCCAGCGAAGACGGGCAGGGTCATCGGTATCGTTACTCGCTGATTTCCGCAGATGCCACACCCGAACAGCAAGTTATGGGTCGTCAGCAGGAAGTTGAAGCCCGCTCAATGGCGATTCGATTGTTGAACAAGCTCAGCGATCTTACCCGGTCAAATCCGGCACGAACGGAACGACTCTGGCGAGTGTTGTGGCATTGTTATTTTGACAGCGACGAACCTTCGCAATTGGAAATCGCAGAACTCGTTGGTATCTCTGATTCTTCAGTCAGCGATTACCGACGCCGGATCGAAAGCGAAATGCGCAAACTCCGCTTCGATCAGGAGCAGGTCAGCATCTTTGCCGAAGAACTGAAAGAACAGTTGCGTTGGCGTCTGAGGCCTA
The DNA here is from genome assembly GCA_035429885.1 of Blastocatellia bacterium. Taxonomy (GTDB): domain Bacteria; phylum Acidobacteriota; class Blastocatellia; order RBC074; family RBC074; genus RBC074. The sequence goes on along the minus strand of DAOMFR010000052.1, from coordinate 26,589 downwards.
CCGAACGAAATGAACGCCGCCCTGAATTGAGTGAAGTCGCCGTGCGACCACGATTCCATTATGGTTCCTCCATGCTTTACTCGGCGGCTTCCGCAGCCTGACCCATATTCTCTAAAGAACCAACTCTTGCTGACTTTCTGCTTTCCGGTTTCCATTCCCTGGCGATGACCTGCGGTCGATTGCCAGGGAATGGAAACCGGAAAGTGACGAATGTGGCAGCTGGCTTTTGCCTTTTTTTGCAAGCCTGCTTCGATCTTTCCGTTCTCAGCCACGAAGGGTTCGGAACTCTTTGCTCGCTTTGAGCGTCGAATCAGCCCGTTAGCCAATGTCATTTTGAAATTGCTTCCGCAACAGGCCTGACAAGGTTTTCGGGAGAAGTGTGCCTCGATTCAGTTTTTGGAGAGAATTATGAAAAGAGATTTTGTTTTTAGATTGCTGTTCGCCGTTGGAATTTGCATCCTCAGTGTTGTGGTGTATTCAGGGTTAACTTCGTTGACCGAAGTTGTTGAAGCGGCGCCGGGCAAGGTTACGCAAGGCGCTTTGCAAATTATCGGCAAAGGCAGCGCAAGCCAATGTCCGTTGAAACATACCGGCGTCAAAACTGAAATCAGCGGTCAGCTTGCTCGCACGACGGTGACACAGGAATTTCAGAATCCGTTCAACGACAAGATCGAAGCCGTTTACGTCTTTCCTTTACCAGTCAATGCAGCCGTTGATGACATGACGATGGTCGTGGGCGATCGCACGGTCAAAGGCAAAATCAAACGCCGCGAAGAGGCTCGGCAAATTTACGAAGCCGCGCGCGACGCCGGGCAAATCGCCAGCTTGCTGGATCAGGAACGACCAAACATCTTCACGCAATCGGTTGCCAACATCATGCCGGGCGCGACGGTCAAAGTGACGATCAGTTACGTTGAGGCTTTGAAATACGAAGACGGCGCTTATGAATTCGTTTTCCCGATGGTGGTCGGGCCGCGATACATTCCTCAGCCATCTACCCAAAATCTCGCGCCAGACACCAGCCAGGTTCCGTCGGCTGTTCCTGATGCTTCAAGGATCACGCCGCCGATTACGCCGGAAGCAACACGCGCAGGCCACGATATTTCCATCGAAGTGAAGCTCGACGCCGGAGTTTCGATTGATTCGGTTGAATCAAAATCTCACGAAGTCGAACAGCAACGCGTCAATGCTCACGCCGCCATCGTGCGGTTGAAAGATCAGAACACGATTCCGAACAAGGATTTCGTGCTGCGATTTGACGTCGCCGGAAAGAAAATCGCCGATGCTGTGATGACGCATTGCGGCCAGTCGGGCGGCTTTTTCACCTTGATGCTGCAACCGCCGGAGCGCGTTACCGTCGCCGATGTTTCGCCGAAAGAGATCGTCTTCGTGCTGGACACGTCGGGGTCAATGGACGGCTTCCCAATTGAAAAAGCCAAAGAAGCCATGAAGCTGGCGATTGACGGAATGAATCCGCAGGACACGTTCAACCTGATTACGTTTGCCGGAGACACGCACGTTTTGTTTCCTCAGCCAGTCCCGGCCACGCCGGAAAACCTGAAACGCGCTCAAGCTTTTCTGGCTTCGCGTCAAGGGAGCGGCGGCACCGAAATGATGAAAGCGATCAAGATGGCGCTTGCTCCGTCAAATTCGCAGGATCACGTTCGCATAGTTTGTTTTATGACCGATGGTTACGTCGGCAACGACATGGAAATTGTCGGCGAGATTCAGAAACATCCGAATGCTCGCGTCTTCGCATTCGGCATTGGCTCTTCGGTCAATCGTTTCCTGCTCGACAAGATGGCGGAAGAAGGGCGCGGCGAAGTCGAATACGTCAGTTTGACGGATGACGGTTCGGCAGCGGCCAAACGCTTTCACGAACGAGTCCGCAATCCTTTGCTGACCGACATTCGCGTGGAATGGGGAGGCTTGCCGGTGGCGGATGTGTATCCCCGCATTCCTGATCTGTTCAGCGCCAAACCGCTGGTGCTGACCGGACGGTACACCAATGGCGCTCGCGGAGTGGTTCGCTTGATTGGCCGCGTCGGCGCGCAAACCTTTACGCGCGACATTCCGGTCGAATTCCCTGAATCGCAAGCCGAACACGATGCGCTGGCGACGCTGTGGGCACGAACGCGAATTGACGATTTGATGAGTCAGGATTATTCCGGCATTCAAAACGGCAACGCGAAAGACGAAGTCAAAGAAGCCATCACGCAGCTTGGCCTGGAGTATCGGTTGATGACGCAATTCACTTCGTTTGTCGCCGTCGAGGAAACGACCATCACGGAAGGCGGCCAGTCTCGCCGCGTGGATGTGCCTGTCGAATTGCCGGAAGGCGTCAGCCGCGATGGCCTAGAAGGAAAGTCGTTTGAAAAACTGGAGATGCGGGCACAACTTCAGAGGGCACCCAAAACTGCATATAACAGTTTGGCTGCTCCTCCTCCTGCTATGGCTCCTGTAATGCCAGCTTCGACTCCACAACCAAAGCGAATTAACGTTTCTGGTGGAGTGCTGAATGGTACTGCGCTCCGCAAGGTGCCACCGGCGTATCCCACAACCGCAAAAGCGGCAAGAGCGAGCGGTGCGGTTCCAGTTCAAGTCGTGATTGACGAGAACGGCAATGTGACCGATGCCAAAGCCATTGGCGGAAATCCATTGCTTCGAGCTTCTGCGGTTGAAGCGGCCAAACAATGGAAGTTCAAGCCGACTGAACTTTCCGGCGTGCCAGTCAAAACTCAGGGAGTGTTGAATTTCAACTTTGCATTGGATGGAAAAACAACTGGCGATGCCAGTTCAACTCAACCGTTACCGGAAGATCAGCGAAGGCAAGCCGCGTTGGCCAAGTTGCATTCTTCGGTCGCTGCGGTCGTTGCGCGGCTGGCAAAGAATGCGAAGCCGAGCGCCGCCGAACTGAAGTTCGTTTATGACGGCAAGGCTGAGTTACAAGTCTGGCTAACCGAAAAATCAGAAACCGCGATTGAACAACTCAACAAACTAGGGTTTGAGCTTGTGCTTAATCCCCAATCCTCAAAACTGGTCATCGGGCGATTGCCAGTTGAAAAGCTGGAAGCGTTGGCTGGCTTGGAGATAGTGCGATATGTGGCTCCACTTAGCCGGAAATAATGTGGCGGCATCTTGACGGAATCCGCCACAGCCCGTAAAAACATCTTTCCCAAAAGGGGAGTAGATCACCTGAAGTTTTAGGTGCGGTGAAGTCGTCAAGACGATTGTCCAGGATAAGCGAATGAGGTTGGACAATCCGGCTCACCGGTGAACGGCAAACATAACGTTCAACGATCAAGACCTTTTGCGATTCTGAAAAGAACGCAAAAGGTCTTTTTGCATTTGGGGGGAGGACACGCAATGAAAGGTATGAATCGAACAAAAACAATGTTGTTGATGGCTGCGTTGACGGCGCTGGTCGTGTTCATTGGCTATGCGCTGGGCGGGCAAACAGGCTTGGTTCTGGCGTTGCTGGTTGCGGGCGCGATGAATTTCGCCAGCTATTGGTGGTCAGACAAGATCGTTTTGCGGATGTATGGCGCTCAGGAAATTTCCGAACGAGATGCGCCGGAACTGTTTCGGCTGGTCAGCGACCTGACTTCGCGCGCTGATATGCCGATGCCAAAGGTGTACATCATTCCTGAAGACACGCCGAACGCCTTTGCGACAGGGCGTAATCCCCAGCACGCGGCCGTAGCAGTGACCGAAGGCTTATTGCGAATGCTGGATCGCCGCGAACTGGCGGGCGTGCTGGCACACGAACTGGCGCACGTCAAAAATCGCGACACGCTGGTGATGACCGTGGCAGCTTCGATCGGCGGCGCGTTGAGCATGCTGGCGAATATGGCGATGTGGAGCTCGCTGTTCGGCAGCTCTTCGGATGATGACGAAGAAGGTTCAGGGCTGATGGGAGGACTGCTTGGAATCATCGTCGCGCCGATCGCGGCTTCATTGATCCAGATGGCGATTTCGCGTTCGCGCGAATTTCTCGCCGACGAGGCCGGGGCGCAAATGACAGGCGATCCCCTGGCATTGGCCAGCGCGTTGCGCAAGATTGAAAGCTGGAGTCAGCAATTGCCCATGCATTCCGGCAACCCCGCGATGGCGCATCTGTTTATTATCAGTCCTTTCGGCGGTATGTCCGCCAGCGGATTGCTGCGGTTGTTCAGCACGCATCCGTCAACCGAAGACCGCGTCTCGCGGTTGGAAACTCTGGCGCGGGCAAGCATCCGATTGGCTGCCTGACCATCAACCAAACAAGGAGGGAGAAAAAATGAACTGTCCGAAATGTAACGTCGAGCTTCGTATCACCGATCGGGAAAGCGTGGAGGTGGATTATTGCCCGCTGTGTAGAGGTGTCTGGCTGGATCGTGGAGAATTGGACAAGATCATTGAACGTTCAGCCAGTTACGAATCCAGAGGCCGCGAGTACGATGATGACGATGATGATGAGTACAAACGCCGAGAGCGTTATGGAAAGCAACATGGTCATTCGCACAAACGCAAAGGCTTCTTAGGCGATTTGTTCGACTTCGACTAGCCTTATTTCCGGCAGCCGAACGATGACAAGCTGTTGCCGTTCGGCTGCCGATGGTTCATCGCACAAAAACACAGGTCAATTCATGGATACGATACTTTTTCCGTTTGCAGATTATTGGTGGCTTTACGCGGGGTTTATGGCATTCGTGTTGGCGATGTTGGCGCTGGATTTGGGCGTCTTTCATCGCAACGCTCACGCGGTTTCGTTCCGCGAAGCCGCCACTTGGAGCGGCGTTTGGATTGGCTTGGCATTGGTGTTCAACGCGCTGCTGTACTTTTACGCCAAATGGAAATTCACGGTTGATCCCCGGCTGATGGCAATTCCGGGGTTCAATAGCGACGCGGCGGCCTGGCAAACGGCGTTGGAATTTCTGACCGGTTACATCGTCGAAAAGTCTTTGTCGGTGGATAACATTTTCATCTTCGTGCTGGTGTTCAGCTACTTTGCCATTCCAGCGAAGTACCAGCATCGGGTTTTGTTTTACGGCATTCTGGGCGCGCTGGTGTTCCGAGCGATCTTCATCGCCATCGGTTCCGCGTTGATGCAGTACCACTGGGTGATTGTCGTGTTCGGCGTGTTCCTGATTCTGACCGGTTTGAAGATGATGTTTGCGCCGGAAAAAGGCTTGGAGCCGGACAAGAATCCGTTGATTCGATTGTTTCGCCGCTTTGTGCCGCTGACGCCGCAGATGCACGACGAAAAGTTTTTCGTGCGGTTGAATAATGTTTGGCACGCAACGCCGTTGTTTGTCGCGCTGCTATTTCTGGAAGCGACCGACATCATCTTTGCCGTGGATTCGGTTCCGGCAATCTTTGCGTTGACCAAAGAACCGCTGATCGTGTTCACATCGAACATCTTCGCGATTCTTGGTTTGCGTTCGATGTATTTCATGCTGGCCGGAGCCGTGGACAGGTTTTACATGCTGAAATACGGTTTGGCTGTTGTGTTGATTTTTGTCGGATCGAAGATGACCTGGTTGAATAGTTGGTACGGCGGCAAGTTCCCGGTCAGTTATTCGCTGGGGATCATTGCGGCGGTGTTGGCGGTTTCGATCGGATTGTCGTTGCTGCTCCCAAAACGCAAGACGGAAGGTGTGGTTGTTTAGGCCGAAGAAAACTTGTCGACATTCTTTGGTTGGCTTTTGATGAAGGCTGTTGTGTTGTACCCTTTGCCGCAGTTTTGGCAGAAGTTTCATCCGTTTCCGAAACAACTCAACTCAACATCTGAACAGGAGCACCCAACCAACAATGGCTGAATCCGCCTCTATGCCTTCGTTTGAAAACGCCTCGAAGGATTACAACATCTGGAGCGTGATCATTGCTTCCGCCGTCGGGACGATGATCGAATGGTACGACTTTTATATTTTCGGCTCCTTGGCCGCGATCATTTCGCCGCTGTTTTACCCGTCGGGCAATGACACCCTGGCAATGGTTGCTTATCTGATGACCTTTGCCGTGGGCTTTGTTGTGCGGCCTTTCGGAGCCTTGTTCTTTGGCCGAATTGGCGATCTGGTCGGGCGCAAGTACGCTTTTCTGGTCACGCTGCTGATTATGGGCGGAGCCACTGCGTCACTGGGCTTTCTGCCGACTTACAAAACCATTGGCATCGCCGCGCCGATCCTTCTGATTTTGATTCGAGTGCTGCAAGGCTTGGCGCTTGGCGGCGAATACGGAGGAGCGGCAGTGTATGTTGCCGAACACGTCCCCGACCATCGCCGTGGGTTTTACACCAGTTTCATTCAGATTACGGCGACATTGGGATTGTTCGTTTCGTTGGCCGTCATCCTGAGTGTGCAATCGCTGATGTCGAAAGAATCATTTTCGGCTTACGGTTGGCGCATTCCGTTTCTGCTTTCGATTTTGTTGGTTGGTCTGTCGCTGTACATCCGGCTGAAGATGAAAGAGTCGCCGATCTTTCAGCACATCAAATCCACGGGCATGACGTCGGCTCAGCCGTTGAAAGAGGCTTTCACCAATAGAGAAAATCTGAAGCGCGTGGCGATTTCTCTGTTTGGAGCGACCGCCGGACAAGGAGTCGTCTGGTACACCGGACAGTTTTACGCGCTGTTTTATCTGCAAACGATTCTGAAAGTGAACCCTCGCACGGCAAACATCATTGTGGCCGTTGCGTTGTTGATTGGCTTGCCGCTGTTCACAGTGTTTGGTGCACTGTCGGATAAAGTCGGTCGCAAGCGATTGATGATGGCTGGTTGTTTGTTGGCCGTGATTGGGTATTTTCCCATCTACAAAGCGATGGTTGCGGCGGCGGGCAATGACATTAGCGCTTTAACTTCGACCAAAAACCCGACAACCGGCGAATACAAATTGACGGCGATGACTCCGGTCAAAGACCTGACTGGTCAGCCAGTCATTGACGCAGCGACTGGCAAACCGAAGCTGGAACCAGCCAAAGAATCTACCAACCCGAACGTGCCACTGCTGATCTTTCTGGTATTCCTGCAACTGATTTTTGTCTGCATGGTTTACGGGCCGATTGCGGCGTATCTGGTCGAAGCCTTTCCGGCGAAGGTTCGGTACACATCGCTGTCGTTGCCATATCACATTGGCAATGGAATTTTTGGCGGATTGCTGCCGACGATCGGACTGATTTCTTGCGCGTGGACGGGGAACATTTATGCCGGGTTGTATTACCCGATGATCGTGGCGGCGATTACGTTTGTGGTGGGTTCGCTCTTTTTGAAAGAAACTCATCACCATCGCATCTGGGATGAGGTGTCGGAAAAGTAGGGCCACCTGTTGAGATAGCATTGGGTACGGAACCGGGAGAGCAGCGACAGAGCTTTAGGCGGTAACTCGGTCGCCACCGCTCTCGGTTCTGTACCCGTTTAAGTTACTTGAACAGTTGCGGCGCGAATTCGTTCAGATAGTCGCGCCAGTTAATCCAAGTGTGGCCACCCGCTGTTTCCTTGAACACAGGCGAAAAGCCATGTTTTTTCAGCAATTCCACCGTGCCTTTGGTCGTGCTGAGCAAGAAATCTTCCTTGCCTGTTGCGAACCACACTAACTTCAATCCTTTTTTCGCTACCGCGTCATCCAGTTTGGATTGCATCTGTTTTTCCCAGGCCTCTCCCGCAGGCGACAAGGTTGCCACAGCCGGTGCTGGTGTCGTTGCCGGAGCAGCTCCTGGACCGCCTTGTCGCAAAAACGCGCTCAGCAATCCCGAACTGTACACGCCGACATACGCGAACTTTTCCAGATTGGGCAGCGCAATGTTCAGCGTTTGGCCGCCGCCCATCGAAAGCCCCGCAATGGCGCGATTGGCTCGACCGGGCAACAGGCGATAAGACTTTTCGACGAAAGGCTGAATGTCTTTGACAAACTCGGCGACGAATTCATCCTGCGGCGGCGGAGTTCCGGCAGCAGGCGGAGCCGCCGGCGCGCGATTCAAGCGCGTGTGTCCGGCAGGCATCACAATAATCATCGGCTTGGCTTTTTTGGCGGCGATCAGATTATCCAGGATGAATCCGGCGCGTCCTACCGATGTCCAGGCTTCGTCCGAATCTCCCGCGCCGTGCAGCAAATAAAACAGCGGGTATTTGCCCTGGCCCAATTCATATCCCGGAGGCGTATACACGTGCAGGCGGCGGAACTTGCCCAGCACCGTCGAGTAATACGTCACCGCCGACACCGAACCGTGCGGAACGTCTTTGGTATCGCTGAAATCCGAGCCGGGCACGTACACCAGACTCCACACGTTGTTGTTGGATTCGCTGATCGAAGGGTTGCGCGGATCAATCACGCTGACACCGTTGACGTTGAAATTGTACCGATAGGCTCCGGCATCAATCGGGCCGATGGTGATTTCCCACACGCCGTTTTCCGCTTTGGTCATGTCCTTGCCTTGGCCAAGGCCAGGAATGTCTCCGGCTGAAAGGCGGACTTTGTCGGCTTGCGGAGCCAG
>DAOMFR010000052.1:14723-18022 GCA_035429885.1 Blastocatellia bacterium | reverse complement strand
CAAGGCCAGGAATGTCTCCGGCTGAAAGGCGGACTTTGTCGGCTTGCGGAGCCAGGATGCGAAAGGTGATGTGCCGGTCAGCGGCAACTTCCGGTGATGTGACTTGTGGCGGTTGCGGACGTTGTTGCGCCGGTTGCGCGAACGCGGCGACGGCGCTGAGCGTTGCGAAACACACCGCCAGAAATGCTATGAGTGCTTTTTTGTGGTTCATGTTTGTAATCCTTTTGGGTTAATTCAAAGAGTTTGACGTTACTGCGATTTACAGCCTTAGGCGATAAAGCCTTTTTCGTTGACGTGCTGAATACATGCTTTGACGTTGTCTTCTTCGACTTTGGCGCGTTCCGCTGGCGGAAGCTGATCCACCGTCGGTAACGGACTCTTGCTGGATTTTTGCTGCACCAGTTTGAAAATTTGCGCCAGGTATTTGCCGTTACGGTCTGGGAACACTTCCCAATATTGTTTGGTCATGCACGGCACTTTCAGCGGATCGCGGGTGATCATTTCCAACGAGAATTTAGTGGTTGGATTGGCCTTCTGAATGATCGAAACAATCTTTGGCAAATCCAGCATTCCCTGGCCGAGCACGACTTCAGAAAGCAAAAAGCCGTCGGCATACGGTTGCAAGCCCATGTCTTTGATGTGCGTGGATTTCGCGTATTTGGCCAGCCCTTCGATCACTTCCATCGGATCGTCCAACAGAGAAATGTTGTTGCCGAAATCCAGACAAACTTGCAGATATTCGCTCTGATAGGTTCTCAACAGTTTGAGAAAATCTTCCAGCGTCCAGTCTTTGTGATTTTCCAGTGCGACCGTGACTTTATGTTTTTCGATCACCGGCATCGCCAGCCGCAACGCGTCGTAACTTTGGTCCACCCACTTTTTCCATTCGGCCAGCGTTGGAAAAGTTTCGTACCGGCGTCCGCCCAACATCGCGGCGCGGACGACGGAAACTCCGGCGGCTTTCGCATCGGCCAAGCTTTTATCCAGCGCGGTCATATCGCCATTGCGAGGGATGGACACCATGCCTTCTAGGTACATTCCCAATTCATCAGCGCGAGCGCGTAACTTTGCCAGATCGCCGTTGAGCGAAGTCTGAATCCCTCCGGCTCCCAGCGCGTGGCATTTTTCCAGGAACTCCAAGGCGTCGCGTTGGCGAAAGCGATTCGGATTTGTGCCTTGCGCTGTGGCAACCGTCGCCGCGCTGGCCGGAGGAGCTGCGCCAATTTGAGCTCCCATAAATGACGTGGACGCAATGCCCATTTTGCTTAAAGCGAGGGCGGGTGTTGAGGACGTTGCAAACGCGGAGGACGAAACCGCAGCGACCGCCAAGGGCGCAGCCGCTTGGACGAAAAAGTCTCTTCTGGAAATTGAGTTCATAGAAGCTTCCCGGTTGATAGTGTTGTTGAGCTGGCGAAGTAGAGCAGGTTTTCCAACCTGCTCATGATTTCGAGTGTATAGCCTTGTTGCCACAACAAGGTTGTTCAAGCAGACAGGCGCAGGTTGGAAAATCTGCGCTACTTTTTTCTGCCAGTTGGATTGCCGACGAGTTTGAATGCGAACAGCGAATCGCCCGCGCCGACCAGCAAATATTGTTGGCCGTCCAACGTATAGGTTATGGGCCCATTGCTGACCAAAGCTCCGGTGCGGAAATGCCACAGGATTTTGCCGGTCGCCGGATCAAAGGCGATCAGGTTGTTCGTCGCGTCGCCCGTGAACAGCAATTTGCCCGCAGTCGTTAAAATGCCCGGGCCAGAATTGCCCCAACCGCCACTCAGGAATTTGTGATCCCAGACGATTTTGCCTGTGCGAATGTCAATCGCCTTCAGCACAGGTTCGGCGAACAGGCCGCCGCCGGTTCCTCCGTAACCTTCCGGTTTGTCTTCGGTGTCGGTCAGATACGCGACGCTGTACCCTTCGCGGGCGTTGACGTAAAACAATCCCGTGTCGGGGCTGTAGCTGGGCGGAGGCCAGTTCGTGCCTCCACCTGCGGTGGTGTTGATCAACGAACCGTCCACGCGAGGTTCTTTCTTGGGATCAGGAATGGGCTGGCCAAGTTCGTCAACGCCTGTTGCCCAATTGACGCCAACATATCCTTTCGACACCAGGTTTTTGCCGTTTGTGCGATCCAGCACGAAAAAGAATCCGTTGCGCGCGGCTTGCGCCACCAGCTTGCGCGGCTGGCCATTGATCGTCGCATCAAACAGCACAGGAGTTTCGACGTTGTCCCAATCGTGCGTGTCGTGCGGCGAAGCCTGAAAGTACCACGCCAGTTTTCCCGTGTCAGGATTGATCGCCACAATCGAACACGTGTACAAGTTGCCGCCTTTGCGTCCTTGTCCGGCATACACCGGGTTCGGATTGCCGGTTCCCCAATACGTCAGGTTCAGTTCCGGGTCGTAGGTGCCGGGCATCCACGGCATCCCGCCGCCGTGTTCCATCGCGTCTTTGTTCGGCCAGGAATCTGCGCCGGGTTCGCCGGGGCGCGGCGTTGTGTTCCAGCGCCATTGAATGTCGCCCGTGACCGGGTCGAAGGAATACAGAAAGCCAGGTATGTCCATCGCGTCGCCGCCGACGCCAACCATCACGTGATTTTTGACTACCAGCGGAGCCGTCGTCGTGAAGTATTGACGCCGTTCATCAGCGATTTTTTTGCGCCAGCGTTCTTTGCCGTTTTTGGCTTCCAGCGAAATCAGCCAACCGTCTGGCCCGACGAAATACAGCCATTCGCCATACATACCTACGCCGCGTTGGCCGACCAAATGGCCGCCGGTGTCTTTCCAGACGTAATGCCACAACTCATCGCCGGTGCGCGCGTCCACCGCCCAAACGTGATCGGGAATTGTGAAATATAAAATCCCATTGACCAGCAACGGAGTGGATTTGATTTCCGGATTTCCTACGCCGCGTTGTGGGCCGACGTTGGCACGGAAAATCCAGTCCACAGCCAGCGAGCCTACGGTTTGCGCGTTGATCTGAGTCAGCGTGCTGTACCGTCGCCCGGAATAATCTCCGTTGTAGGTTGGCCAGGTGTCGGTCGGTTGTTTCAGTAAAGCTTTGGGATCAAGACCTTGAGCATTGGCCAGAATCGGCAGCAGTAATAACGAAAGGAAGATTCCAGGAACAGATTTTTTAGTCCACGAACGCACACGAAAAAAACACGAAGTCCGGAAAATAGAATTTTGCTTTTCTTCGTGGACCTTCGTGTGGCTTCGTGGGAAAAGGTTTTTTTCGAAAGCTAGTAGTTTCATTTGATGGTCACCAGATAAGCTGTGAGGTCGTGAATGACTTCGTCCGTATAT
>DAOMFR010000052.1:10284-14623 GCA_035429885.1 Blastocatellia bacterium | reverse complement strand
TCATTTGATGGTCACCAGATAAGCTGTGAGGTCGTGAATGACTTCGTCCGTATATTTGTCCAGCAGTTCGCGATGGGCTTTGAGCGGGTCTTCAATCGTGATTTTGACGTTGCTGTGCTGGCGAGACCAAGAATGGTAATTGCCCGCTTCGTCGTATAGCGACACGTTGAAATCGTCCAGCATTTTGATCGTGCCTTTGACGGTTTTGCCGTCGGGTAACGTCACTGTCGCGATGCGTTTGCGCGTCGGAGCACCGAAGCCTCCGCCGCCCGGCCACAGAAAGCGATTCTGAATGGCGTCGGGTTGAGACTTGCTGCCGATTTTCGCCAGATCGCCGGTCACGGAATGGCAGGTGGAACATTTGCCTTCGCCATTGAAATACGCTTCTCCGCGTTTGGCATCGCCGGTGACGATGTTCAGCCGTTTGTAAGTCCCGCGATTCGCGGCCAGTTCGACTTGCATGTGCAGGAATTGCGCAATGTCTTTGGCCTGCGCTTCGGTCAGGCGGGCAAACGCAGGCATGCCTTTTTCAGGGTTGCCCTTTTGCAGGTAAGGAACCAGTTTGTCGCCCTTTTCGTCGTGCAGCACGACTTCGGAGCGAATCAGGTTCGGGCCTTCCGCGCCACGTGCTTTGGGGCCGTGACAGAACGCGCAACTGGCGGCATACAACGGCGCGCCGCGTTCAGCTGCTACCGGATCGGGTGGTGTGCCCAGTCCCAAAAAGTCGCGGATGTTGCCACCGCGGCGGCCTCCACCCGGCGGCGGGTCTTGCGCGTGCAATCGAGGCATTGTTGCCGCGATTATTCCTGCAATGAACAGGCAAACAATCAGAATTCGTAGCTTGGTCATTCTTTTCTCCACAATCGGCACGGAACCGGGAGCGACCGGCTAGCACCGTGATATGCGTGTTCAATAGGTACCCGGTCCCGGTTCCGTAATTATCTTCAAAACGGAATGAGGGCACCTTGCTGATCGAACAGGTTTAAGGGCTTGCTGATGATTTCGACTTTATCTTTGACTTCTTCCAGCGCGGCGCCGGACACGTACAGTTCACTCAGATGCAGCGTGTCCAGAATGCGCACCAGCTTTTTGGGTTTGAGCGGATCGTGGCTGGCGCGGATGCCCCATTCCAAAGCCTGATGATCCGTCGGCGCGACAATCGGCAACATGAAGTGTTCGTAAAACCCGCTGGTGATGCCATTCATATAAGTCACGTCCCAATCAATTTTATCGGCCAGCCGCCGCGTTGTGACATCTGCCAGACCGATGCCGCAGGCATTGCCGTGCGAAACATCCGTCAGGTCTGTAATGACAATGGATTTAATGTCTGGAAAAGGCGGTTCGTCCGATGAGCCGCGAATTCGCATGCGTCCAATGATATTGGGATCCATTCCCGACCCGCTGATGTTTTTGCCGATCTGATCCACGACCAGCACGTCAATTTCCTTTAGTGGAAAGCTGGGCAATTTTGCTTTGGCGATGTCGAGCAGCACTGGTTCGCGCGCCAGAATTTCCGCCGGAGTCAGGGCTTCGATAATCGCAGTTTGATCGTAGGCGTTTTCGACAATGCCTACGCCCAGCAAAACTTTGCCCGTTTCCAGAATCTTGCGCCCGGCTTGCGGCATTAGCACTTTCAATCCATGAACGCCAAAGCTGTGTATCGCGTTGGCCAAGCGCTCTTTGCCCAACCCGATAATGCTCATTTTGACCAGGCCACTTTCATATGTGGCGTGAAAAGCCGTGTGCGGTTTGATGCGATTGACCAGAATGATGCCGTCGGAATCGTGCGCGTGTTTGTCCATGTACAGCGGCAATTCCATTCCGCCGTTGTCCAATTGCACGACTTCCATAGAAGACTGAATTGGACAGCCCATGGTTTCTTCGGTAATGCCGTACGACGCTAAAATTTCACGCTGACCTTCGCCTGTGGCTCCGCCGTGGCTGCCCATCGCGGGGAAGACGAACGGCGCGCCGCCGTTGGCTTTGACCGCATTGACGACTGCGCCGACGATGCGCGCGATGTTGGCGATGCCTCGGCTGCCCGCACCGATGGCGATGCTGGCGCCGGGCGCGATGTTCAATTTGGCGGAAACCTGCTCGATGACGGTTTGTTCAATGTCGCTCAACGCAGTGTTATCGAATTGCTGTCTGATTTTAGTGAATAGATATTCGCTCATAAGTTTTCCTATCCCAGTGAAAAATCCCTTTCGCCAATTACCACGAAAAGATGCCAAATAGGACGCAGGCCAGCGTCATCACCACGGACGCTCCGAACAAAAACGGAGCCGTGAATTTCTGATGCTCTCCCAGGTCAATGCCAGTCAGGCCAATCAACAAAAACGTGGATGGAGTCAGCGGACTGACCGGAAATCCGGTTGTCATTTGTCCCAGCAAAGCGGCTTGGGCGACCTGAACAGGCGCAACGCCAAGCATTTTTGCTGCTTCGGCGGCAACGGGCAGCACGCCAAAATAAAAGGAATCAGGGTCGAACAATAAACTCAGCGGCATTGAAATCAGTCCGAGCGCCAACGGAATGTGTTGAGCCTGCCCGGCTGGAATGTGTGCGACAGCAGCTTGAGCCATTGCGGTCAACATCCCAGACTCTTTCATAATTCCGGTGAAGGCTCCCGCTGCAATCAACACGCTGGCCATCATCAATGCTGCCCTGGCATGAGCATCCACTCGTTCGCGTTGCGATTTCACGTCGCGGTAATTCAGCAGCAGCGCCAGCACTGTTCCCAGCATGAACACGACAGCCGGTTCAACTTTGCCGCTGATCATCGCAGCCATCAGCAACACTGTCAGCACAACATTGGGCCACAGGTTGCGCGGACGCCGCAGGACACTTTCCGCTTCGGACAATTGCTGTCCAATCACCGGTTCAAGGTTGTCGCCCTTGATAAAGCCAAGCCGCTTTTCTTCGCGGTTGCCCAGCCACCAGGCGGCAGTGAACACAAACGCCAACCCGACAAGCTGCACGCGTATGAGCGGGTTGAAGATTTCCGCCACCGGCACGCGCAACGAAGCCGCGGCGCGCAGCGTTGGGCCTCCCCACGGCAGCATGTTGTTGACGCCAGCGGCCATTGCCGTCGTGCAAGCCAGCACTCGCTTGTCCATTTCCAAGCGTTCGTACAGCGGCAACAACGCTGGAATCGTAATCAAAAAGGTGACTGCGCCGGAACCGTCCAGGTGAACAATTGCCGCCAGCAACGCGGTTCCCAGGACGATTCGTTTTGGGTGGTTGCCGACAGTGCGCAGAATGCGGTCAATGATCGGGTCGAGCATTCCGGCATCCGACATAATTCCGAAATACAAAATCGCGAAGATGAACATCGCTGCGACGGGAGCGATGCCTTGAATCCCTTTGATAACGAAAGCGCCGGTTTTCAATCCGAAGCCGCCCGCCAACGCCGCGATGATCGGAATCGCAATCAATGCCACTAGCGGCGAAACCTTTTTGCTGAGTATGGCGGCCGAAAGCGCGACAATGGTCAGCAAACCCAGAACAGCAGTCATTGGTTGAGCCTCTCACGTCCAACTTGGCCGACGAGTTCTGCTGGAACTTCGATTTTCAAACTCAGCAGCAAAAAGGAAAGTGTCTTGCCGTGCGAATCCAGATTGAGCGAATCGTTGACCCCGCCGTCCAACACATCTTCCAGCACAAAATTCATCGCGCCCAGTTTGGGTAACACGTACCGTTTCACAGACGTTGGATGGCGATGACGGAACAGCTTGCCGACAGTGTCTTCGGTCACTTGTTCGACCAGCAACGGAAACCAGTCCGCGTTGTAGGCAATCAAGCTGACGTTTGCCGTGCCGCCTTTGTCGCCGGTGCGGCTGTGAGCCAGACGGTGCAATTCAATTTGTTGGGTCGTCGAACGCATCAATCGAGAAAAGTACTTGTTGGTGGAACAAGTTCGCGCGGAACAAAGCACGAAGCCGAATTGAGCCGTTGTGTGATCGTTGTTCGGATTCCGCCGCCGCCCGCCGGGCCGCAGGTGTAAAGCGCCGTGACTTCGCGCATCAACTGTTCAACAACGGCTCGGTTGTTGTCAGCCCCCGCCACGCGCAAACGCGCATCGCGGCCATTGGTCGGTGAAAATTCTGCCAGCGCGTTGCCGTCGTCGTCTGCAAACACGCTCAGCGAACCGATCAAATCAAACCGGATTTTCAACACGTCGCCCATTCGCCGCCGAATGATTTCCGCCGCCAAGCAAGCGCGCGCTTCGGCGTTTGGTCCGGCGTAGGAAATTTCCGCTTCGCCCAGCCAGCCTCCGGCAAAGCAAACCGTCACTTTCAATGTCTCAGGCCGTTTGTGTCCGCGCACGCCTGTGACGGC
>DAOMFR010000052.1:0-10184 GCA_035429885.1 Blastocatellia bacterium | reverse complement strand
GGGTCGGCGAAATATCCGCCGGTGACTTGCGCGCCGCATTCCAGCAAATGTCCGGCCATCGTCGCCTGTCCCAAGCGTTCCCAATCGGTTTCGCTCCAACCGAAATGCGCCATCGCGGGGCCAACGGTGAGCGAAGGATCAGCTACGCGACCGGTGACGACAACTTGAGCGCCTGCGCGCAAGGCTTCGGCAATCGCTGCAGCGCCCAGGTAAACATTTGCGCTGACAATTTCGCGCTCGGCATCGGCTGGTTTCAGGTATCGGCGCAGCAGTTCGCGCCCGCGCGCATCGGACAAATCGTCGCCTTCGATGACGGCAATGCGAAGCTTCGAAATTCCTTGTTCCTGAGCAATCCGGCGAATCAGTTTGGCAGCCGCTTGCGGATTGGCAGCGCCAAAGTTGCTGACAATGGGAATGTGGTTTTCCAGACAGCGGCGCAACACGGGCCGCACCATTGGTTCCAGCAACGGCGCATAACCGGCGTCAGGATTTTTTCGCCGTTCGAGTTGCGCCAGCGCCAGCGTGCGTTCGGCCAGCATTTCAAAGATCAAGACGCCCGCATTCCCGCGGGCAATCAGCGATTCAACAATCGGCGCGGCGGCATCGGTTCGATCTCCGCCGAAGCCAGCCGCGCAACCGATTGAAAGAGTGCTGCGATTCATTTTGAAATGAAAAGACGCCAGCGATTATTTTTTGATCAATGATTCGTGGAATTCGTATCGAGCACGAACCTTGTCGGCTTCGGCACGAGTGTTCACGTCAATGATCATTCGTTGATTGGCTTTGAACGTCGGCCAGTTCGGCAAGCCTTTGCCGTTGGGATTTCCAGTCTTGATGAAGTTGGCGAAGTATTCCTGCATCACCTTCGACACTTTGTAATCGTCCGGCGTCCAGGCGTAGACCTTGTTGCCGTCCAGATTTCCCATCGCGTATTCGATTTCGGCGGAATGCACTGCGCCGCGCGGAGCCGGGCGCGGAGGTCCCGCGTTGGGTTGCGGATTGCGAATGACGCCGCCCGCCAAACCGGCTTGCGCGTTGCCCATTTCGGGACGCATCGCCGGACGTGGACGGTCGTAGCGGTAATAATACGTTGGTTTGCCGCCGGTCTTGGTCGCCAGTTCCACCCACTTCCAGGTGCTGAATGCGATGAACCGATCTCCGGCCAAATCGCGCGCGGCATCCAGGATTTCGTTTTCAGTCGTCGCTGGATAAAGCTTGAACACTTGTTCGCCTTTGCCCGGATAGAGTCGTTCGAGCGCCTTCTTGTAATTTTCCACCGTGGGCGTTTCGCGGCCTAACACGCCCGCCGCGCCGGATTCTTCGGAATTCGATCCGGCCAGCAACGGCACGTGGGCTTGTTCGCCAGCGGCAAAAATTGCTGCCGGGTCTTTCGGGAAGAAGTATCCATCCACAACCGGTGAAAAACGCGGCAAGCCGGGTTTCGCCGTCGCTTCCAGCAATTGATCAGCGGGCATGGCGCGCAATGCGGCCAGCGATTCTTTGCCAATTGCCTGACCGAACTTCACGCCTGCCTGTTCGCCATCCGCCAGCGGAGTCGCCGACAGCGCGCCCATAATCGAACCGCTTTCGCCGATGGCGCCGGCAATCAGATTTTTCGACAGTGGCGAAGCCATTTGCGCGCTGACCGCGATGGACCCGGCGGATTCGCCCGCGATGGTCACGCGTTTCGGATCTCCACCGAAGGCCGCGATGTTTTCCTGGACCCATTTCAGCGCCGCGTGTTGATCAAACAGCGCGTAATTGCCCGACGAATGATTCGGCGATTCCTTGGTCAATTCCGGGTGTGCCATAAAGCCGAACACGCTCAGCCGATAGCTGATCGAGATGGTGACAATGCCTTTGGTGGCCATGCTTTCGCCGTCGTAGCGCGGTTCCGAACCATCGCCCGCCATAAATCCACCGCCGAAAAAGTACACCAGCACCGGCAATTTCTCTTTGCCGGTTTTGGCCGGAGTCCAGACGTTGAGGTACAGGCAATCTTCGCTCATTCCATTCGAGCGAAAGTTCATGTCGCCAAAAATCGCGCGTTGCATGCAGCGCGGGCCGAACTTGTCGGCTTTGCGGACGCCGGTCCAGGCTTTGACGGGTTGCGGCGGTTTCCAGCGCAGATCGCCCACCGGAGGCGCGCCGAACGGAACGCCCTTAAAGCTGCGAATGCCGGATTTTTCGACTACGCCTTCCAGCGTGCCGTTGGCGATTTTGACCTGAGTTTGTGCGAAAACGCTCGCGGCGAATGCCGCTGCGAAAAGGAATGTATTGATGATCGAAATTCTGCTTAGTGCTGGTTTCATTTGAATAGTCCCTTGCGATTGGTTGGTCAGCATGACGACTTTGGTGGCTGTTCGGCTTGTTCTTCGCCGCTGTCGCGGCGGCTGACTTTAGCCAGGCGTTTCAACGCCTGGTAGCGCGAAGATAGTCACCTCGTCGCGTCAGCGACGACTGAATTCAATCGTCGCTGACGCGACGAGCGGAATACGTCTAACCTTACCGTGGGTTGAAAACCCACGGCTAAACTCAAACGCCGCTAACGCGGCGAAGAGGCAAACCACTGCTGGTTACTTGCCCATTTGGAACAGTTTCTGAGCGTAAGCATTCAAATACACTCGCCAGTTGATCCAAGTGTGTCCACCTGCGCTGACGTTCATTTCGTGTTTGATGTTTCGCTTTTTCAGAATCTCGTCGAGATTTTTCGATCCGGAAAAGGCCAGCGTGTCTTTGTCGCCAACGCTGATGGAAAACAGCTTGATCGCCTTGTTGGCTTTGTCAGCGTTGTCCAATAACGCTGCGTTGCGCTTTTCGAAGTCCGGGGAGGTTTGCGGATTGACGCCTGCGCTCCACACGGCGACGTAGGCAAATTGATCCGGATTGCTGCCGACGACGCGCATCGTCTGGCCCCCACCCATCGAAAGCCCTGCGATGGCGCGATTGGCGCTGCCCGGCAATACGCGATATGACTTTTCGACGAATGGCACAACGTCTTTCAACAGTTCACTGACGAACTTGTCTTGGAATGCGGCATTCGCTGCCGGGTCGGGCGGCGCTCCGGGAACGACCGGAGGACGCGGCAAACTGCCGTTGGGCATGACGACCAGCATCGGTTTGGCTTTGCCGGCGGCAATCAAATTATCAAGGATGAAACCCGAGCGGCCGATGGTGCTCCAACCGGAATCCTCGTCGCCTCCGCCGTGCAACAGGTAAAAGACCGGATATTTGTTTTTGCTGGTGTCGTAACCCGGCGGAAAGTAAATGTGCAATCGGCGCTCTTCGTTCAATGTCGTGGACTTGTACCAGACTTTGCGAATCTCTCCGTGCGGGACAGCCTGATTGTCTTGAAAGGCTGCGCCAGCGCCCGGAACCAGAAACATGTTGTCTACGCTGGTGACACCCTGTTTGATCATGGCGTTTTTCGGGTCGAGCGTGCGTACGCCGTCAACGGTTAATGAATAGCTATAAAAATCCGCAGGCAACGGCCCGACCGTGATTGACCAGACGCCTTGGTCGTCTTTAGTCAGTTTGCCGCCCTGGCCCAAGCCTTGCGGAATCCAGTCGCCGCCAACTGTGACTTCGGTGGCTTTGGGTGCGTAAATGCGAAAAACGACGCGACCATCCGAAAGCACTTCGGGGGATTTCAAGGTGTCGTTTGGAGTAGGTTGTCGTTGGGCGGGTTGAGCGGATGCGGCGGAGAAAATTGCGGAAAGCAGCAGGAATAATCCCGCGATCTGTAAACTCTGTTGACGAGTCATCATCTTGTCTCCCAAAACTCAGAAAAAAGGCCGGATTCTTTCGCGGTAAAGAATCCGGCCTTGGTTCAGGTCAGCAGCTTCTAGAATTGGAAGCGTGCTGAAAGTTGCATGTTACGCGGCGGACGCACCGACGTGACTGCGCCGAAACCTGTCCGGTTCCCCGTTTCTGAAGCGAGGTTGGTGGGTGTCGGGTTGGTCAAACTGGTGACGTTCAGCGTCGTGTTGTAACCATCGAACTGGGTGTGGTTCAAAGCGTTGAAGGCGTCCAAGCGAATTTCAATTTTCGCCCTTTCGGTGAACTTGAATTCCTTCGACAACGACAAATCCCAGGCATTGATCGGAGAGCGATACAGGAAGTTGCGTCCTGATTCCAATCCCTTGCTGCCCAGTCCAGGCACGGTAAACGCCGCAACGTTGAATTGACGATACGGGTCACTGCTGGAGCCGCTGCCCGGGTCGCCAACAATGACGATACGACCGCCTTCGATTTGCTGCGTTCCCGTCACGCCATAAGCAGACAAGCCGGGGATGTTGAACCCGATGTTGTACGGCGCACCCGTCTGATAGCGGTAGATACCGGAAATCTGCCAATCGTTGGCAATATAGCCAAGCGCTTTGTTTTGCGTCGCCTTGGGCAGTTCATACACCCAGTTGACGTTGAAGTTATGCCGACGGTCGAAATCCTGCGGCGCGTAATTGGCGCGACGTTGATTGTTGTCAGCGCGGACTGCGCCAAAACCGTTGATACCCGGCAGGTCATTCGCCTGAGTTCCCAGCGCCTTGCTCCAGGTGTAAGTCACACCCAACAGCAAGCCTTTGCTGAAACGACGATTGATTGACGTTTGCAGCGAATGGTAGTTCGAGCTGGAAGCCGGTTCGATGTACGAAATGTTTCCGAAGCCCTGGTAGGGACGCAGGAAGTCAACCGGCAACGTGCCTGAACCAGTCGTGCTGGGAGCCAGTGTCGGGTCCTGATTCTGGGGCAGGTATGCTGCGCCGTAAGCAGGAGCATTGATGTTCCGACGTTGCAGCAAATGCACGCCCAAAGTGCCAACGTAAGAAACGTCGAGCACGGCATCGAGCGGTGCGATTCTCTTCTGGATGCCCAGGTTGAAGGAGTAGGACGTCGGCGATTTGCCTTCGTGGTCATACGCCACCAACGCTGGCGGTCCCAACAGAACCTGACCGGAGTTGAGGTCTTGCATGCGACCGAAGAAGAACGTCGGTTCCAGGGTAGTCGGCGGGTTTCTGACAAGGTCGAAAACCACGTTGCCCTGCGGACGGTCATAGAACATTCCGCCGCCGCCGCGAACAACCAATGACTGGTTGCCAAACACGTCGTAAGCGAAGCCGAAGCGCGGCGCGAAATGGACGCCACGATTTTTGTAAACGCCTTTTTCGATTCCGGCACCTGCCTGAACAACACCGTTGGTCAGTTTGCCGGTATTCGGCACAATGCGTCCGATGTAAGCGCCATCAATGGTGTTCGCCGCTGACGGAATGAATCCGCCGACCAGCAAACGTGGATCAACCGCGCGACGGTTGTTGCCGCTGCAAGTTGCGGTGTTGGCAATACAAACCGGGCGATACAGCAACGACGCGTCAGCCGGATTGAAGCGGTTGGGGAGGAAGTTTGCGGCCTGCAAATCTTCGTCGAATTGCGGCTGAATCCAGTAAAAACGCATGCCGTAATCCAGCGTGAGCCGGTTGTTAACCTTCCAGTTGTCCTGAGCGAACCATTCGATATTGTTGTAGCGGTACTTACCGATGACGTAAGCCGACGCCTGGTTGAATGTCTGATAGACGCCGGTTGCCGCATTGGCAAATCCGAACTGGGTATCAAACGGGTTCGAGGTGCTGTCAGAGAAATTATACTGACCGTTATTGTTGGCAAAGCTGCTTTGCGGTTTGAAGCTGTTCTGCCAGAAGGCTCCAACTTTGATCGTGTGCTGTCTGGCAATCTTCGAAAGACTGACCGACCAGTCGCGCGTCGTGTTGAAGTTATAGAACGGCGCATTGTTCGAACCGATGTTTGGTGCATTGGCAATGCGTCCGCCGAAATTGAATTGCGGCGGCGAATCAATCTGAACCGCACCGGGATAGATGACAGGAATGCCGGTTAAGCCAAGTCCGGTCTTGTTGAACTTCGTGTTGGCCGGATTGATGTCAATCGAGTTGTGGCTGCCGCCGATGGTGGCTTCCAAAATTGTCGTCGCGTTGAGCGATCCCGTCACGGTACCGGAATAGGAGTAACGCGGGTTCGGCAGCAACACATTGAAATCAGGCATGTTGGTCGCCAGCACGAACGAGCCGTAAGGCAACACCTGATCGTTTTTGACTTTGACGTAACGTCCGAAGACATGCCAGGCGCTGTTCAGGTTGTAATCAATACGAACCAAATCCTGACGCTGTGGCTGACTGCTCGGTTGTTCCGTGATGTAGTTGAATCCGACGCCGGTCGTGTTGGGCAGCGGATAAATTTTCAGGATGTTCAGACCAAGCGGGTACAAGCGATTCGCCGGAATTTTTCCGAGCACTCCGCCATCTTTGAAACAACCACTCTGGTCGGTCGCGTTACAAGGAGCATTCAGTGTGTAATCCCGGATGTACGGGAACAGATTGCCGGAGTTGTCGCGCGTCTGGGAGAAATCTCCTGTGCGTTCCAGCGCGGTCGGCACAGTCACGCGTGTCGGGCCAGCCGGAGGAATGAAGCGTTTTTGATGCTCTTCACTGAAGAAAAAGAAGAGCTTTTGCTTGTCCGTGTTGAAAACCTTCGGAATGTAGATCGGCCCGCCAATGGTGAAGCCGATATCGCGCTGATCGAGGCGCGGTTTGTTAATGCGGTTGGTCGCAGTGCTGTCGCGATTGTTGATCCAGGTGTTGGCGTTCATTCCGTCGTGACGGCGGAATGTATAAAACGAACCGTGGAAATCGCGCGTGCCGCCGCGCGTCACCGCGCTGATCTGCGCACCAGCCGAACGTCCGTATTCAGCCTGATAGTTCGAAGTCAAAACCTTGAATTCCGAAACGGAGTCCAGGTTCAAGCTCAACAAGGTTCCGTTGTTGCCGGTGTCGACAATCGCCACGCCGTCCAGCGTCAGGTTGTTTGCGCTGCTGCGCAAGCCGTTGGCAAAGATGTTGGTGATGGCGTCGCTGGAACCATTGTTCGTGTTGAAAATGATGCCAGGCGTCAACGAAGCCAGTGGAGTGAATCCGCGTCCGTTGACGGCGATGCTTCTCAACGCTTCGCCCTGAATCGCGAGTGATCGTTCAGCGGATTCAGCCTGCAACAATGTCGCATCAGCCGTGACCGTGACGGTTTCGCTGGCCGCGCCCACTTCCATGGCTAGGTCACCTAGCGTCAGCTTGTCATTGGCGACTAGCAATAGGCCGGTGCGCTCTGATTTTTTGAAGCCTTTCGCTTCAACAGTCAGTTTGTAAGTGCCGGGGGGAAGTGTCGGGAAGACAAAACGTCCTTCCTTATCTGTTGTCGTAGATTGGGAAAAGCTCTTGGCGTCATCGCTGACGGTGACAGTTGCACCGGCGATGGCCGCTTGGTTCGGGTCAGTCAGATTTCCAGCGATCGAACCGCTAGTTGTCTGCCCAAAAACAGAACCAGTTAATGCAAGAGCCAGGATGAAAAGGGTACTCAGAACTTTAATCCTGTGCATTTCATTACCTCCGAAGGTGGTTGATGTTAGTGATTGATAGCGTGTTGCGAAATAGAATTTATGCGCAATGAATCAATGAGTGTAGGCACAGCTCAACGACCGACTCCGTCGCGACTACCGCAGGAGTGCCATCATTTTGTCTTGCAAAGCTTCGTAATTCCCGGGTTACCGGATGCTCTTAGTTATTATTTTTCCCAGCAGATATTGAGTTGATTGGTAAGCGGCGCGGACTATCGCATACTCGGCATTTCTGCGCAATGAAAAATTGGTCATTCCAACATGTCAGAAATTATTTTGTTTCGGGAAGATTAGGAGCAGGAAGACTTAGCAGATGGCCATTGTAGGAAATAAAAATGCGGTTGGCTGATTTGTCCTGCTCATTTACCCACATTCGCATACTGTCAAATTTGAGTGCAGGCAATTCCAACAACGGTTTGAATTCAAACCGTTGCGCGTCATAAGTGCCAACCTGTGTGCGATTCAAGTGTTCATCCGGGATCGCAGCCCAGAATTCAGTCGACCCCATGACAGGTTGCAAAGGCCGGAACGTCTGATGTTGCAGAGGACGAAATTCGCCTTTGACCGGTTGAGCCGAGCCAGTCGTCGGATCCAGCAAATAAAAATCGGTTTTCGTCGGCTGGGAGTAATGGTCTTTATGACAAGCGATCAGCACTTTGCCCATTGCGGGAATTTCGGAGATCGGTTGAACGTAATCGGCTGAGAGAACATTGGTCGGAAGCATGCGGTTCGTTCGTAAATCGAATCGCCGCAAGGTTTGTTGCCGGTTTTCTCCGGTCTGGCTGCCGATGACCCAACGACCGCCTGTCACCAATAACCAGTTTAAACTGATTTCTGAAATCCGCTCTGGAGCTTTGCCGGAATGCACTTTCCACAACCCCGGACTGTAATTTGAATCGCCAGAAAGATAACCGGATTGAATGGTGTTGCCACCCGTCCGCACTTTCCAGGCAGCGTATTTGCCTTCCAGCCAACCGCCAATTTGATCTCCTAACTCTTTCCTGTCGCCCAAAATCCGGCAGGCCGCAGGCTCGTCGGTTTCGCCGCCCAGCCCGTTTGATGAAAGCGCAAACCAGTGACTGTCCTCGTCAGTTCCGGGTTTGCCGATCATTACGCGCATTTCCGAGCCTTGCTGGCAAACCGTTTTGACGAACTTGCTGTCATCAGCCAGCAACACGTCCAGGCCTTCGATCAGGTCGGCCAGTTTGTAGCGCAGCCGAAAGTCGTCCGCTTTTTCCAGCCGCGAAAACAGCGCATACAACTTTTGGTGCGCGTTGATTTCTTTTTTGAACGGCCTCGGCAATAGAGCATAGACGCGGTGACCGCCACTGGCAGTCAAATGGATAAACTCTGTTTCGTCGGATGGGCCGAGGGCCAGGCTGGTTTTTGCTGGAACCCAAATTCGTGATGTCAACTTATTGAAATCCGTTTCTTCGAAAAGTTCGCGAACTTCAGAAAGCTCGTTGTCCGTCAGTTCACGGAACTCTTCGCGTGAACCATCTTTGGATTTGATGACAATGGCTTTGCCACGTCGAACGCGAATGCTGATCGTCGGGTTTGCAGATGCGCCAACAGACATCGCGAAAATTTCTTCTGAACCATTTGGCCGTTTCACTTCTTCGCGCAGCTTTTCTTCCCACTTGGACACTGCGCCGGACGGCTGCGGATCAAAGGAATGCCGAGCACCCAGAATCAACGCTTCGTTTCGATGTTCGGCCCAAATCCGTTTGCGGGCTTCGGGGCTGTCTTCACTTTCCAGGTACAGATCAACAGCTTTTTTCAATAGCGAATTGTTTTTGACGGCATAAAGCGCGCCGACCGGTTCTACCGACAACGGTTCGCGCAACAATCGCCCGCACGCTAACAAAGCCGTTTGCGCTTCGCGGTCATTGCCGCGCAGGATTTCTTTTTCAATGGATTGATCGCCGAGCAAGGCTGCAGCAATTCCGGCAGCGCGTCCGCCGCGTTTGGTCAAAGCCTGCAATTCCAGCCCCGCGCTGGCGCGAAACTTTTCCCGATGCCGCAAGGCCTGGCCGATGGCTCGATGATCGGCTGTTCCGTCGCCGATTCGCTCTGCGATGTTTTGAAAGACGGCAGGAACCGGCCAGCGTTGAACAATCAGCAACAGATTGTTGGCCAGAGTTGGATTGGTTAGCTGCAACGCTTTGGCGCGTTCGATCAAGGCTGACGCAAGTTGAACAGGAGCGTTTCTTTCCTCGCTGAGTTGCCAGCCGATGATGCAATCAAGCGACTCACAGTCATCATCGCGTAGGATGTAATGTAGCCCTGTGCCATCCTGCATTAACGTTACATCTTCCGCTCGTTTGATCTTTGAAGCGTAAAGCTCCAGGTAAACGATCTTCTCGCCATCTCTCAACGCGCCGCACTTAACCAACGCTTGGGCGAACGTAGGCTTCCAGCCAGGTGCTGCTTCCAAAGCAGCTTTTCTAAGATCAGCCCCGGCTTGCGAGGCGTCGTACTCTGCCAAAGATCGAGCTACGGTCACGCGAAAATAACGATCCCCGTCACTTAAAGCTGCTATCAAATATGGAATCGCTTCAGGAATCTGAATCTGCGTCATTTGCTGAACCAATCGCTCTCGCATGGGCTTTAGTCTTGCAGATGCCCAATTTGGGTTGGTCAGCCATGGCAGCAGAGGCAACATTGCTTCCTTGCGTGGACGTTGCCAGTTCAATTGCATCAACGCGCTAATTGCTGCGTCGTGAGTGTT
>DAOMFR010000051.1:14753-41781 GCA_035429885.1 Blastocatellia bacterium | reverse complement strand
GATTGCTTTCAGCACGTCTTCGATTTGCGGCAGGATTTCGTCTTCGACTTCCGGCGCATAAGCCACAAAACAATCCAGCGCGCCTACGCGTTTGACCGGAGCATCCAGATGATCGAATAGATCGCTGGCAATGCGCGCGGCAATCTCAGCTCCGTAACCCCACGACAGTGAATCTTCGTGAGCGACGATCACGCGGTTGGTTTTTTTGACGCTGCGTTCGATGGCTGCCCAGTCGTACGGGCTCAAGGTGCGCAGGTCGATGACTTCCACGTCAATTCCGGCTTGGGCGGCTTGTTTGGCGGCGACCAGCGAACGCTGCACCAACGCTCCGTAAGTGACGATGGTCAGATCTTCGCCTTCGCGGACGACTTTGGCTTTGCCGAACGGAATCATGAAATCCGAGCCGGGGTATTGGCTCTTGTTGTACGTTTGGCGATAAAGGTGTTTGTGTTCCAGAAACAGCACAGGGTCGTCCGAGCGAATTGCCGTGCGCAATAATCCGTTAGCATCCAGCGCGTTGGACGGCATGACGACTCGCCAGCCGGGAATTTGTGTGAAGGTCGAAACACCGGACTGGCTGTGATAAATCGCGCCGCCGGTCAGATAGCCACCGATTGGCACACGCAAGACCATCGGACATTTCCACATGTTGTTCGATCTCCAGCGCAGCACCGAAATCTCATCGCGCATTTGCATCATCGCTGGCCAGATGTAATCGAAGAACTGGATTTCAGCCACGGGTTTCAAACCGCGCGTCGCCATTCCCATTGCTCGGCCAACGATGTTGGCTTCGGCCAGCGGAGTGTTAAAGACGCGGTCGCTGCCGAATTTGCGTTGCAGGTTGGCGGTGACTTTGAACACGCCGCCTTTTCCTTTGACGGCATTCAACACGTGAATGCGGCTGGCGTCGGCGACGTCTTCGCCCAACACGACCATGCGCGGATTGCGCTCCATCTCTTCGTGCAGGCAGCGATTGATCAAATCCACCATCGTGCCTTCGTTGCCGCTGAGTTCCGCCTGGGCTTCGGTGTCGAATTCCGGCGAAGTCGGATCAATGTCTGGCGAATACACATACTTCAGCGCGGAGCTTTTCGGCGGCTGCGGAAAGGTCAGCGCGCGGTCGGTTGCCTGGTTGATTTCCGTGTCCACTTCGTTGCGCAGCCGATCCAATTCGCTTTGAGTCAAAATGCCTTCGCGAACGATGAATTTGCCGAGCTTGATCAGCGGATCTCGCGCGGCGTCTTCGGCGCGTTCTTCTTCCGTGCGATAGAGAGATTCGTCGTCAGACAGCGAATGCGAATACGGACGAATGACGTGCGCGTGAACCAAAGCCGGGCCTCGGCGTTGGCGGCAGTATTCAATCGCGCCTTTCAATGTTTCGTAGCTCTCAAACAAATCGGTTCCGTCGCATTCGGCAATGTACAAACCCGGAAAACCGGTCAGCAATCGCGAAACGCTGCCGCCTGCAGTTTGCACTTCGACGGGAGTCGAAATGGCATATCCGTTGTCTTCGATCAAATACAACAGCGGCAGTTTCAGGTTGCAAGCGGTGTTGAGCGATTCCCAGAATTCGCCTTCGCTGGTAGCGCCGTCGCCTGCGGAAACGTATATGACTTCGTCCTGTTGGAAGTGGCTGGCGCGGTCTGTAATTTCCTTGATTTGGGAATAGCGGTAGCCAGCTTCCGCGGCGCCTGTTGCTTGCAGAAACTGCATGCCGGTGCAGGACGAACGCCCGACCATATTCAGCCGCTTGCTGCTCCAATGTGAAGGCATTTGCCGCGCGCCAGAAAACGGATCGCTTTCGGCAGCGACTGCGGCCAGCAAATGTTCATAAGCAGTGGTGCCCAATTGCAGCGCCAACGCGCGGTCACGGTAATACAGATAAAACCAGTCATAACCCGGTTGCAGCAATAATCCGGCTGCTGTCGTGACGGCTTCGTGACCGGCGCTGCTGATCTGGAAAAAGATCTTGTTTTGTCGTTTAAGCTGAATTTCTTTGTCGTCAATTCGCCGCGCGGTATACATCGTGCGATAAGCGCTGACGATGGTTTTCGGCTCTAACACTAGACGGCGTTCAAACATAATTTCATTCACCATTACAGTCTCAGGCCTCCTAAAGAACGACGGATAGAAAAGCTCGGCTTCAGGGGAGGTTATGATGTGTGCTGCTGATGGAATTTCTCCGATCAATAAAAGTCTGTATTTGATTCGCAAGTCTATACACGGCTCTTTCGTTGCGCAAGGTGAGTTTTGTATGCGAAATTTGACATCTGGTAATACCTTCAGATGTTCTGTGGAACAGGCAATCCACAATTCGGGGGCAATCAATGAAGCTGACTAACGAGCAAATCAATCAAAGTTTGGTGGACGCTGATGGTTGGCGACGCGAAGGCGAAGAGATCATTCGTGACTTTACCTTTGCTGATTTCAAAACGGCAATGAGCTTCGTCAATCAAGTCGCCGACGAAGCCGAAGCGATGGATCATCACCCGGACATTCTGGTTCATGGCTGGAATCATGTCCGGCTGAGTGTGATGACTCACAGCGAAGGCGGATTGACGGCGAAAGATTTTCAATTGGCTGGGCGGATCAACGCATTGGAACTGTAACGCAGGTTTTTCAACCTGCTCGGAATTTCTCGATTCCGCCAATTTGGAGCAGATTGGAAAATCTGCTCCACGATAAAGAAATGGAAGACCTGACAAGAACGCTAACTGCGTTAAACATTCTGAGTTCGATGATTACTCCTGCCGTGTTGATTTCGGCCTGTGGCACGTTGGTGTTTTCGACTTCGACGCGGTTGGGGAGGATTGTGGATCGCGTCCGTGTGCTCAGCAGCACCATCGAGGAATTGTCGAAGAACGAAAGCACTTTGGATTTTCCCGAAGAGCGGTTTGCCGAAGTCGAGCGGCAGTTGCTAATTCACGCGCGGCGCAGCCGATTGATTCAACAAGCCGTCACCAGTTTTTATGTGGCGTTGAGCGCCTTTGTTGCCGCGATGGTCGCCATTGGCTATGTCGCCGTTTTCAAACAAGGCGGGTGGATGCCGAATCTGCTGGGAATCGTCGGGACGCTGTTTATGCTTTACGGTTGCATGACGCTGATTGTGGAAACGCGACTGGCTTTGCGCGCCGTGAATTACGAAATGGCATTCACCTTGATGCTGCGGTCGAAATATCAGCAACGCCGCGTCACGGGCCAGCTCACACTTTAATTGAGGACAATGCAGATGAGTTTGTTGACGCAGAATCAGGTATACGCAGAAATTGCGAAGGCCGAAGCCGAAAACCGCAAGCTGGCCGTTGCGACGATTGTCACAACGGCGGGTTCCACGCCTCAAAGGACGGGCGCGAAGCTTCTGGTTTATGAAGACGGGCGAATGCTGGGAACTGTCGGCGGCGGTTGCGTTGAAGCCGACGTCTGGGCAGAAGCCCGCGAAGCCATGCATGAACGCAAGCCCCGTCTGTGCAAATTCACCTTGCGCGACAATCCGGACGTTCCGCCCGACGAAGAAGGCATGGTTTGCGGTGGCGAAATGGAAGTGTTCATTGAGGTGTGGAATTAATGCTGACGGCAAAAGAAATTTCCGGGGCAATTGAACGCGCACTGAGCGAAGGCCAACCACTGGCCATCGTATCGTTGATGACCAAAAGTGATCAGGCCGTTGAGCCTCAAAAGCTTTTGGTTGACGGCGAAGGCAAGCCGGTCATGGGAACTTTGGGCGATGCCGTACTGGATGAACTTGCCGCTCGGCACGCGGTTTCGTTGATGACCGACGACCGAAAAGAAATCGTTGTCGTTGACGCTCACGAATTGAAAACAATTTCATCCACGAAGGGACACGAAGAAAACACGAAGGCGGAATCGGGCCACCTTGTCCCTCTTCGTGAACCTTCGTGTAACTTCGTGGATAAACTTCTTTCCGAAAACTGGAGGTTGCTGTTTGAAATTTCGCGGCCTCCGTTGGAACTCATCATTTGCGGAGGCGGTCACGTCGGACAGGCCGTTGCTGTTGCCGGGCGCTTTCTCGGTTTCAATGTGACGGTGATTGACGACCGAGCCGAATTCGCCGCGCGCGATAAATTCCCGGACGAACAGGTTCGATTGATCGCCGATGATTTCGTCGCGGCGTTGCAAAGCTTGAAGATCACTCCCGCCACGCACATCGTCATTGTCACGCGAGGTCATCGGCACGACGAAATTTGTTTGCAGGAAGTCATTGCCAAACCGGCGCGGTACATTGGCATGATCGGCAGCCGCCGCCGAACCACCACCATCCGCGAACGACTGAAACGCGAAGGCGTTGCGCCGGAACTGTTGCGCCAAGTCCACGCGCCCATCGGACTGGACATCGGCGCGCTGACGCCCGAAGAAATTGCCGTCGCCATTCTGGCCGAAATCGTTCTGGTTCGTCGCGGCGGCACCGGCGCTCCCAAAAGCCACGAAGGCCCGATGGCGCGTGCGTGGTAATTCAGGCCTTAAGGGAATTTATTGAATTGGCAACAGCTTGCTCTTTCGGTTAGTATTGCTATGGTTCAGGTCAGCCACTTGATGGTTGAATCAGTTACATAACAACAAAAAAACAACAATCAAAGAGAGAGAGGCGATTTTGGAAATGGATAACACTGTTCAACAGAATGTTCAGGATGCGTTCTTGAACAATCTTCGTAAAGACCGCGTCAACGTAACGATTTATCTAATGGGAGGAGTGAAACTGACTGGCAAGATTCGCAGCTTTGACAAGTTTTCGCTTGTGTTGGAATCGGGAAACCTGGAACAGTTGATCTTCAAACATGCGATTTCGACCATTTCAGTTCCGCGTGGCAGTTTCCATCATCCGCGTCCGGAAGGCGGGTTTCAGCAGCATTCAGGTCCAACAGGCTCGGTGAGTCCTTCGGGGTCAAGCGGCCCGGCGTTGACCGTGAATGTTCCGTCCAGCGGCAGTTCATCGCCGGCTTCAGGAACTTCGGGAACGGCGGCATCCGGAAGCTAAATCCATAATCGAGGTAGTATCCAAACAGGGCTTCAGTCAGAACCGAAAATCTGATTGAAGCTCTTTCTGTGTAAACGACAAAAGAACAATGAACAACATCGGACTTTGCGGAGCGCATCGCACAGGAAAAACCACATTGGCGATGGAACTTGCACGGTTGACCGGAAAGCAATTTGTCAGAACCCGCGTGACCGAAATTTTCAAACAGCACGGGCTTCACGCTGCCCAGGAAATGGATTTTGAAACCCGGTTGGGCATTCAATATCGAATTCTGGAAGCGTGCGAAAGCGATTGGCAACAGGCCGCAGGGGATTTTGTGACCGACCGCACACCGATAGATTTTTTGGCCTACACGTTGGGCGATGTGCAGGGCAAAACCGAAGTCCATCAAGCGGACTTCGATCATTACATTGAACGTTGCTTCGATCTGACCAAATCGTTTTTCGATACGTTAGTCATTTTGCAACCCGGCATTCCGCTGGCAGAAGCCGAAGGCAAAGCTGCGCTGAACAAAGCCTACATTGAACACATCAACAGTTTGGTGATCGGTCTTTGTCACGACCAACGTGTGCACAACAAGGTTGTCACTTTGAACCGCGAAGTAATTGAACTGGACGAACGCATTCGCCTCGTTACAGCGGCATTGTAACAACACTTCGGCTGACGCTATCATTCGCCTCGCTTGACCGGTTGGTCTTAAACCACAAACCCATTCAACTGAATACACGGAGGAACTATGCGGCCATTCACCCTTAGAGCGTGCGCGCTGCTGGTCTGTCTCGCGGTGGCAATCACGGCGATTACCCTGGATTGGTCAAATGTCGCTAATGCTCAGCAGCAAGAGGCGAAAAAAGACGATCCCAAAGCGGAAAAGAAAGACGAACTGATTCTGAAGTCCGAAGGCAAAATCTCCTTCACGACGGACGAAGGAACGTGGATGTCGCTGGACGTTTCGCCGGACGGCCAAACGATTGTGTTCGATTTGGCGGGAGACGTATACACGCTGCCGATTGGTGGCGGCGAAGCCAAACGCATTGTGGGGGACACCTCGTTCGAATCGCAGCCGAAGTTTTCGCCCGATGGGAAACAGATCGTTTTCATCAGTGACCGCAGCGGCGCCGAGCAGGTGTATGTGTGCAACGTCGATGGCGGCAACATCAAACCGATTACCAAAGGCCGAGGCGCAGGAATGTTAATGTGGGTTTCGCCTTCATGGACGCCGGACGGCAATTACATTCTGGCGTCAAAATCCGAACGCGGCATTGGCACCTTTCACGTCTATCTGTTTCACAAAGACGGTGGCAGCGGCGTCAGCGTCGGCCCGCCGCCTCCACCTCCGCCAACACCTGGGCAACCGGCGCCTGCGACCGGGCCGGCGTTGAACAAAATGGGAGCCGTCGCTTCACCCGACGGGCGGTTCATTTACTGGGCGCAACGTGCCGGAGCGTTCAGTTACAACGCGCAGTTTCCCCTGTGGCAAATCGTTCGCTTTGACCGCGATACCAGCGAAACTTCGACGATCACCAATGCGCAAGGCAGCGCCATGCGCCCGTTGCTTTCGCCGGATGGCAAACATTTGGTGTACGCCTCGCGCTGGAAAACGCAAACGGCGTTGCGAGTCCGCGATCTGGAAACCAGCCAGGAACGCTGGCTGATCAACGGGGTCACGCGCGACGATCAGGAATCGCGCGCGACGCGCGACACATTTCCGGGGTACGCGTTTATGCCCGATGGCAAAAGCTTGATCGTGCCGATTGACGGCAAAATCAAACGCGTGGATTTCGCCACCGGCCAAGCCACAACGATTCCGTTCAGCGCGAAAGTGGACGTGGACATGGCTGCGCGGTTGCATTTCGATTACCGCGTGGATGAAAGCCCGACGGTCAAAGCGCGCTTGATTCGGTATCCCGCGCAATCTCCCGACGGAAAACGGCTGGCTTTCACCGCGTTCAACAAAATTTACACGATGGATTTGCCCTCTTCCGGCAGTAATGCCAGTTCGCCGAAACGGCTGACCAGCCTGACGGTTGGCGAATTCATGCCGACGTGGTCGCCCGATGGAAACTCGATTGCCTTTGTCACCTGGACGCGCGACGGCGGCCACATTAACAAAGTCGCCTCCACAGGCGGAACGCCGCAGCAATTGACGCAACGCGCTTCCTTTTACAGTTCGCCGGTGTTTTCGCCCGATGGATCGAAGATCGTGTTTACGTCGGGTTCGGTTGACGACCAGATGTTTTCCGATTTGCGACAGGAGCATGAATTCCTTTCGGAAGCCGAAGCCATTTTGCACGGCCACGCCGATCAGGAAATCAGCGGCGTCGGCGGCGGCACAGGCGTAGACCTGCGCTACATTTCGTCCAGCGGCGGAGATTCGACGCTCATAAGTTCTTTGCAGGGGCGCTATCCGCATTTCAGCAACGATCCCAATCGCGTGTACTTAAGTTCAGGGCAGGGCCTGATTTCGTTGCGGCTGGACGGTCAGGATCGCCGGACGCATCTTCGTGTTACGGGCAGCGGCGCTCCGCCCAATCAGGTGTCCGCCAGCCAGTACAGAATCTCGCCGGATGGCAACCAGGTATTTTGCGAAGTGCAGGGCAAACATTTTCTGGTAACGGTGCCGAAAGTTGGCAAAGAAACTCTCAACGTCAATGTGGCCGGGCCGAATTCCACTGTGCCGGTCAAAAAGATGTCTGCCGAAGGCGGCGATTATCTGGCGTGGTCCGGCGACGGCAAATCCGTCACGTGGTCGTGGGGGACGAAGTTTTATCGCCAACCCGTCAGCGCCGAAAAGCCGGAAAGCGTTGAGTTGACGGTGGAAGCCCCGCGCGCCAAAACCAAAGGCACGGTTGTGTTGAGCGGCGCTCGCATCGTGACGATGAAAGGCGATGAAGTGATCGAACGCGGCGACATCACCATCACGGACAATCGCATTACGGCGATTACTCCGGCTCCGCTGGTCAAAGGAAAAGCTCCCAAACCGAACTACCCCGCTGACGTCAAAGTCATTGATGTGTCCGGCAAAACCATCATTCCGGGCATAGTGGATGTTCACGCGCACATGTGGCCGCCGCGCGACGTGCATCAAACTCAGGTGTGGCAATACCTGACCAATCTGGCGTATGGCGTGACGACGACGCGCGACCCGCAAAGCGCGACGACCGACGTCTACACCTACGCCGATCTGGTGGAAACCGGCGAAATCATCGGCCCGCGCATTTACACGACTGGCCCCGGCGTGTTCGACCGTTCCGGGTTGGATGATAAAGATTCGGTGCGCAATTACATCAAGCGTTACAAGGAAGCATACCAAACGATGACGCTGAAAGAATACGTCGCGGGCGACCGCATCGTGCGGCAATGGGTGGCGCTGGCGTGCAAGGAATTCGGCATCACGCCGACGACCGAAGGCGCGCTGGATATGAAACTCGACCTGACGCAAATGCTCGACGGATTTTCCGGCAACGAACATTCGCTGCCGATCCAGCCGCTGTACAAAGATATGGCGGAATTCGTTGCGCAGACCAAAACGTTTTACACGCCGACCACGCTGGTCGCGTATGGCGCTCCGTGGACGGAAAATTACTTTTTCCAAAACACCAGCGTCGTGAATGACAAAAAGCTGGCGCGTTTTGTGCCTCAGGAATTGTTGCTGACGATGTTGCGTCGTCGCGGTCAATGGTTCACGCCCGAAGAATACGGATTCAAAGGCATTGCCGAAGGCGCAACCAAAGTCGTGCGCGCCGGTGGTCGCGTGTGTCTGGGCGGTCACGGCCAGATGCAAGGCATCGGTTGCCATTGGGAATTGTGGTCGCTGCAATCCGGCGGCATGACGACGATGGAAGCCTTGCGCTGCGCCACGATCTTCGGCGCTGAAGCCATTGGCCTGAGCCGCGATGTTGGCTCGCTGGAAATTGGCAAACTGGCGGATTTGATCGTGCTGGATCAAAACCCGCTGGCTGACATTCGTAACACCAACACGATTCGTTTTGTGATGAAAAACGGTGAGCTTTACGAAGGCGAAACAATGGACCAAATCTGGCCAACACAACGCAAGCTGGAAAAACAATACTGGTGGGATAGAGAACCGAAGTAGATAAATTCCCGATTGGTGGGATTTGCCGGCAAGCAGCAGTCTGAAAAAAGACTCCTGCTTGCCGGTTTTTTATTTTGGGATGTCATCCCGCAATTCTCGTTTCTGTGCCCGTGTCTCCATAAGGTTTTACTTGGGCACACTCGTAAGCTGTAGACAGGCTACAGGCTATGGGTGTACCTTGTCTACATCCTAAACGTTTTCAAGAAAGGATCATCAAGATGAAACCCTACACAAGCAAGGGCTACGAAAACCGTATCGAGTTGTTGCAAGGGACGCTCGACCTGCTGATTTTGCAAACGCTGCAATGGGGGCCGCAACACGGTTACGGCATCAGTCAGGCCATCCGTAATGGATCGGGAGAAGTGCTGCAAGTGGACACTGGCTCGCTCTACCCCGCGCTGCATCGGCTGGAACGAAAGAAATGGATCAAGTCGGAATGGACGGTTTCGGACAACAACCAAAAGGTCAAAAGCTACCAACTGACCGCCGCCGGCAAGAAACAACTCACCGCCGAACGCTCCAACTGGGAACGCCTGACAGCAGCAATGGCAGGCATTCTGAATCCGACTGAAGAATCATAAGGAGTGTGACCATGACATTTCTGAGCTTCACGAAGTTTGCTGTGCTGAAACTGGTTCTGGTGCTGATGGCATCGCAGTACTCGGCATTTGCGCAGCCCAAGGAAATGCTGGTACCGATGCGGGACGGGATGCGGTTGGCTCTTGATCTTTACGTTCCCAGCAGCCCATCAAGCAACTTGCCTGTTGTGCTGGAACGGACACCTTACAACAAAGCGTCCGCTTCTTTTCGCGCGCGCGCGCAGTTCTGGATGTCACGCGGCTATGTTTACGCCGTGCAGGATGTGCGCGGTCGCTTTCATTCAGAAGGACAATTTGAGCCATTTCTGCACGAAGGCCTGGACGGTTACGACACGATTGAATGGCTCGCGCGCCAGCCCTGGTGTTCAGGCAAGATTGGCACGATCGGAGCTTCGTATGATGGATTGGTGCAATGGCTGGCCGCTGTTGAACAGCCTCCGCATCTGGCGGCGATGGTGGTGAACGTCGCAGCGACTGACAGCTTTCCTTACGACGGTGGCGTGATGAGTTTATGGGGGCCAATGCAGTGGCTGCACGTTATTCGCCGCCAAAAGCCTGCAGACAGTTCACCACTGGCGGCGTTACAAAGCTTCGCTCCGACATTCGAGAAGGTGTTCAATGATTTGCCGGTCGCCGGACAAGACGTGAAAGTCTTTGGCCGCGCCGACGATATTTGGCGGCGCTGGTGCGCTGAAGGCCCGACCTCCAACTATTGGAAACCGATGCACTATTTGAGCAAAGCGGATCGGGTCACGGTTCCGGTGCTGCATCAATCAGGTTGGTTCGATGACGCGGGTCTGGGAACGAAGCGGAGCTACCTCGCTATGATCAAAGCCGGCGCGAAAAACCAACGATTAATTCTTGGCCCCTGGGGACATACGGACACGGCTACACGCCAAGAGCATGGGCGGGATTTCGGCGAGGCCGCGTTGCTTGACCTTAATCAGGAATACGCCGACTGGTTCGCTCATTGGTTGAAAGGCGAAGCCGCGCCGCAGGGCGAGCCGGTGAAGTTGTTCGTGATGGGCGAAAACCGTTGGATGACAGCCGCCAGCTATCCACCACCGGGTCAGCCGAAGCAATACTTTCTGGGAAGCAACTTTGCCTTGTTGTCAGAGGGTGACAAAAGCGCGTCAGGTGCCGATCAGTATATTTATGATCCCGGTGATCCTACGCCCAGCCCTCGCATGTTCGGCGACGAAATGGAATCGCGCTATGACAAATTCCTCAATCGCAAAGACCTCGTAGCCTATCGCAGTGCTGTAACCCAAGAGCCGTTCAAAATGCTTGGCCCGATGTCAGCGGTGATTTACGTCTCCGCCGATGTGCCGGAAACTGACCTTTTTGTGCGCATATCTGATGAAGACGCCACGCATAAACACTTCCTACTAGCTGAAGGTGTAACGCGCGTCAGGTTCGAAGGAGCCAAGCCCTCCCGCGCCGAGGTGGATTTGTGGCACACCGCAATACGTATTGCGCAGGGCCATCGCTTGGTTGTGAACATCGCTTCGGCGTCGTTTCCAATGTATGCGCGTAACTTGAATACTGGAACAAATAGTTTGACTGGTACGACGCACCGCAAAGCCAAAGTAACGCTACACCGGAGCGTGGAGTTTCTGTCACTTATTGAATTCAGTTCAGTGACTGGCACAACGGCAAGACACAGCCCGTGAAGCAGTGAAACAATCTCAGGATCAATCAAATGAATTTTTTTCGCTGGAAACAACGCAAAGATGAAGAACTCGACGCCGAGATTCAACACCATCTCGACGCAGCTATTCGCGACCGCATCGAGCGTGGTGAAACACCCGAACAGGCGCGGGCGAATGCACAGCGCGAATTCGGCAATGTCGGCCTGGTCAAAGAAGTCACGCGCGAGATGTGGGGCTGGGGGTGGCTTGAAGTGTTGGGACAGGACTTGCGGTATGGGCTGCGCATGTTGCGCCGGAATCCACTGTTTACGTTGGTTGCTGTGTGTACGTTGGCGTTGGGCATCGGCGCGAATACAACGATTTTCAGTGTCGTAAATGTGGTGCTGCTGCGTCCGCTACCCTATCGGGAAGCGGAGCAGTTGGTCATGGTCTGGCATCGCAATGTGAATCAGCGCGAGCTGCAAGCGGGAAATTTTGAATTGTCGCCTGCCAACTTTCTGGACCTGCAGAAACAGAATCAATCCTTCGCGCAAATCGCCGCATTCATCAATCACGATTTCAATTTGACGGGCGGCGGCG
The DNA here is from genome assembly GCA_035429885.1 of Blastocatellia bacterium. Lineage (GTDB taxonomy): Bacteria > Acidobacteriota > Blastocatellia > RBC074 > RBC074 > RBC074. The sequence goes on along the minus strand of DAOMFR010000051.1, from coordinate 29,862 downwards.
AACCGGAGCGTGTGATGGGGTGGCAAACGTCGGCTACGCTGTTTGACGTGTTGGGCGTAGCGCCGGTAATGGGGCGCGGCTTCACTGCCAACGATGATCGTGATGGGGCTGAGCCAGTGGTGGTCATCAGTCACGGGTTTTGGCAGCGGCGTTTTGGCGGGCAAGCCAATGCCGTCGGACAAACGCTGCGGCTCGATGAACGCAACGTGACGGTGATCGGCGTGCTGCCATCGGGGTTTGAATTTCCGGTCAAAGGCTCGGACTTGTGGATGACGTTGAGCATGAACGCTGGGCAGGCAAATGCGCGGGCCGCGTTTGCGTTGAGTGCCGTGGCGCGGCTCAAATCGGGCGTCACAATGGCGCAAGCGTCCAGTGAGATGGAAACGATTGCCTTGTCGTTGGAAAAGGCTTTCCCACGCAGCAACACCGGCGTGCGATTCGCGGTGGAGCCGCTGCGCGAACGGCAGGGCGGTAACGCGCGCACGACCTTGTATTTGTTACTCGGCGCGGTCGGCTGTGTCCTGCTGATTGCCTGCGTGAACGTGGCGAATTTGCTGCTGGCGCGCGCGGCGGTGCGCGAACGCGAATTGGCAGTGCGTGCTGCGTTGGGCGCGGGGCGGCAACGATTGTTACGGCAGATGCTGACGGAAAACGCACTGCTTTCGCTGCTCGGCGGCGGCTGTGGATTGCTGCTCGCGTGGTGGGGCGTGCGCGCGTTGCGTGCCCTTGATGTCGGCGGGCTGGTGCGGCTGGATCAAGTCAGTGTGGATGGGCGCGTGCTTTCATTCACGTTGGGTGTGTCGTTGTTGACAGGTTTATTGTTCAGCCTCGCGCCCGCGCTTCAAAGCTCGCGGCTGAATTTGAATCAAGCCTTGAAAGAGGTCGGACGCGGTGCCGCGGGTACGGCAGGCAATCGCTTGCGGGGCGCGTTTGTGATTGCGGAAGTCGCGCTTTCGCTCATGCTGCTCGTCGGCGCGGGCTTGCTCATTCGCAGCTTTGTTCGTTTGCTCGACGTTGGTACAGGCTTCCGCCCTGAACGCCTGCTGACCTTGCGCGTAGAGCTTTCGCAAGCCAAGATGCAAGACGCCGCCCAAGCCGCCAACTTTTATCAACAAGTACTCGAACGCATACAAGCCTTGCCTGGCGTTGAAGCTGTGAGCGTCGTCAATGCTTTGCCGATTGCGACGCCAGGAATGCGTTCTGCGTTGACGTTTGAAGACAAACCCGATCTGCCGCCCGGCCAACCGCAACTCGGTAACAACCGCGTCATCAGTCCTGATTACTTTCGCACCCTCGGCATTCCGTTGCTTGGCGGGCGCACGTTGACCGTGCAAGACAACGCATCCGCGCCGCCAGTCGCAGTCATCAATCAATCGCTCGCTCGCCGCTATTGGGGCGATGAAAACCCGCTCGGCAAACGCTTCAAGCTGGGCGCGCGCAATGCCGATTCACCGTGGCTGACGGTCGTAGGCCTCGTCGGCGATGTGCGGCAGGAAGGATTGAGCAATGCGCCGCTGCCTGAATTTTATACGCCATTCACGCAAGCCCACGTGCGTATGGCGCGTCTGCGCGTGCTGGCAGTGCGCACGAATGGCGACCCACTGGCCCTGGCTGGGGCGATCAAAAGCGCGATCTGGACGATAGATCGTGATCAGACGATTTACGAAGTGCAAACGATGGACGCGATTGTGGCGAAGTGGCTCGCGCCACGCCGCTTCAGTCTGGTGTTGCTGGGCGTGTTCGCAGCGTTGGCTCTCGTGCTGGCAGGCGTAGGCATTTACGGCGTCATCTCGTATGCCGTCACGCAACGCACGAAAGAAATCGGCGTGCGGATGGCCTTGGGCGCGAATCGCCGCGACATCGTTAGATTGGTTGTGCGGCAAGGAATGCTGCTGACCGTAGCAGGGATTGCATTGGGATTAGTCGCATCACTTGCCTTGACGCGCTTTATCGCGGGCTTCTTGTTCGAGGTGCGCGCCTACGATCCACTGACGTTGACCGGGATTACGTTGTTGCTCACGGCAGTGGCGTGGTTCGCGTGTTATCTCCCTGCGCGGCGGGCGACGAAGGTTGATCCGCTCATTGCGCTGCGACACGAATAGAAACTCATGTAACTACCTGAACGGGGAGTGTGAACGATGAACTTCTTCCGCTGGAAACAACGCAAAGACGAAGAACTCGACGCCGAAATCCAAAACCATCTCGGCGAAGCCATCCGCGAACGCATCGCGCGCGGCGAATCGCCCGACGAAGCGCGGGCGAATGCACAGCGCGAATTCGGCAATGTGACGCTGGTCAAAGAAGTGACGCGCGAAATGTGGGGCTGGGGCCGGATTGAAACGCTGTGGCAGGACGTACGCTTTGGCATGCGGATTCTGCGGAAGAATCCGGGCTTTTCGCTAGTGGCCGTGCTGACGCTGGCGCTCGGCATCGGGGCGAATACGGCGATTTTCAGTGTCGTCAACGGCGTCCTGTTACGTCCGCTGCCGTACGCGCATCCCGACCGCATCGTGGCGTTGTGGCAGACCTCGAAGGCCGGAGACCGTCTGCCGATGGCGTGGCCCAACTACACCGATCTGCAGGCCCGGCAAACGGTCTTTGAGGCGATGGGGGCAGCCGTTCCCGTCGGCATGATCCTGACAGGCGTCGGCGAGCCGCAACGCTTTGTCGGCAAGTGGGTCACCTCGAGCTTCTTCAAGACGCTCGAGGTACAGCCGCAACTTGGCCGGCTGTTTACCGCCGCCGAAGATCAGCGCAATTGCGAGCGCGTGATCGTGTTGACACACGGATTCTGGCAACAGCATTTCGGCGGCCGCGCGGATATTCTTGGCAGACAGGTAACACTCAGCAGCGAAACGTGGACGGTCGTCGGTGTGCTGCGACCAGACTTTGAATTCTATGGTACAGGCGGCAATAACATCTTTTACCCAATGGGACGCCTGCTCAATCAGGATTACATGTATTCGCGCACGGCGAATCCTTTGCTATGGCTGGTCGCGCGCCTCAAAGCACAGGTCACGCTGCAACAGGCGCAAACCGAAATCGGCAGCCTGGCCGCGGAACTGGCGGCGCAGCACCCGGAAACAGACGCCGGAAAATCCGTGCGGTTGCAGTCGCTGGCTGAAAATTACGTCGGCGATCTGCGTTCGGCCTTTCTGACCTTGTTGGGTGCGGTTGCGCTGGTGTTGCTGATCGCCTGTGCCAACGTCGCGAATATGTTACTGGCGCGCAGCGCGACGCGGCGTAAGGAGATGGCATTGCGAATGGCACTGGGAGCGGGGCGTGGGCGCATCGTACGGCAACTGCTGACAGAAAGCCTGCTGCTCGCACTGGCCGGCGGCGCAGCGGGCATCGCGTTGGCGAAACTCGGCCTCGCTGCGTTGATCGCCCTCGATCCGCCCAACGTGCCGCGTCTTTACGAAGTGCAACTGGACGGGCGCGCGTTGTGGTTCACTTTGCTGGCGACCTTTGTGGCGGGCGTGATCTTCGGACTCGCTCCGGCATTGCAAACGACGCGCAGCGATTTGCACGACCGGTTGAAGGATGGCGGACGCACTTCGCCCGGTGGCAGCAGGCGACTGCGGCAATCGCTGGTTGTTGCCGAAGTCGCGCTGGCGCTGTTGTTGCTGGTGGGCGCAGGGTTGTTGTTGCGCAGCTTCCAGCGAATGCTCGACGTCGATCCGGGCTTCGATGCGCACAACGTGCTGACGATTCGGTTACGGTTGCCCGATGCGAAGTACAAGGAAGCGGCACAAACAGTTGGCTTTTTGCAACAGGCCGAAGCGCGGGTTGCTGCCTTGCCGGGCGTGCAGGCAGTGAGTTTCAGCAACGGCGTGCCGCTGGCGGGCAGCGCCAGCACCACCTATCAGGTCGAAGGCCAGAGCGAAACAGTCGATGTCCGACCCGTCGCCATCAACCGCCCAGTCAGCACGAATTACCACCAGACACTCGGCATTCGTTTGCTTGCCGGACGCGCGCTCAGCGCACAAGACGATGCACACGCACAGCCTGTCGCCATCGTGGATGAGATTTTTGTCCGGCGTCACTTTCCAGGCCAGCCATTCAATGAGGTGCTGAACAAACGCGTCAGGCTCGCTGGCGATGGCGAGCCATGGCGAGTCATCGTTGGCGTCGTCCGTCGTGTCAAACAGAGCGGGCTGGACGTGCCGGAGCTGACGGAGATCTACCAGCCTTACCTGCAGATTCCGCCACGCTGGCTGGCCGACATGACTCGTTCGATGGATATCGTCGTCAGGACATCGTCCGACCCGCATGGCTTGGTCGCGGCAATCCGGAAGGAGGTGCAGGCGATTGATCCGCAACAACCACTGGCGAACGTGCGCACGCTGGAAGAGTACCTGACCGACCGCAGCAGCGCGCGCCGCTTCAATCTGCTGTTGCTCGGCGTGTTTGCCGCAGTTGCATTGCTGCTCGGCACCATCGGAATTTACGGCGTGATGGCTTATGGCGTCGCCGAACGCACGCAGGAAATCGGCATTCGGATGGCGCTCGGCGCACCGGTGCGCCACGTGCTCGGACTTGTGCTTGCACAAGGGATGAAACTGGTCTTTGCAGGTATCCTGCTGGGTTCGATCGGAGCATTTGCTCTGATGCACCTGCTCGAATCGCTGCTCTTCGGCGTCAGCGCCACCGATCCGCTGACATTTGCGGTGGTCGCCATGTCGCTGGCCGTAGCCGCAATGCTGGCCTGCTTGATTCCGGCGTGGCGCGCGACGACGGTTGATCCGCTGATCGCGCTGCGCCACGAATAACACCCGAACAAACAGAGAGGGGTGAACGATGAAACTCTTTCGCTGGAACCACAGCAAAGACGCGGAACTGGATGCCGAAACCCAACACCATCTCGATGAAGCCATTCGCGACCGCATCGCGCGCGGCGAATCGCCAGAGGACGCGCGGTTTAATGCGCAACGCGAATTTGGCAATGTGGCGCTGGTCAAGGAAGTGACGCGCGAGATGTGGGGGCGGGCTTTGCTCGACAGGTTGATACAAGGCTTGCGCTTCGGCGGGCAAGTGTTCTTAAGGCAGCCCGGCTTCAACCTGGTTGCTGCGCTTATCCTGATCCCGTGTCTCTGCCTGCCGACGCCGGTCAATTCCGCCCAGGCGCCTGCACCTGACCAACGCATTGTGATTGCCGTGCGAGTGGCGTTGGATGGCAAAGGCCATGTGCTACGCGACACGCGCATCGTGATCGAAGGCGACCGGATTGTCGCGCTTGATCCGAAAGCTGCACCGATAACATACGATCTGCGTGGCCTGACCGTGATGCCGGGCTGGATTGATATGCACTCCCACCTCGATTCGAGTTTTGGCAAAGATGGGAAAGTTGGCAGCGCCATGTCGCCCGAAGAAACGGCGCTGCAAACGGCGGCGAATGCATGGGCAACGTTGCAGGGCGGATTCACGACGATTCAAACGATGAGTCCCTGCCTGGCACTACGTGATGCGATTGCGATGGGAACGCTGCCTGGGCCGCGCATCCTGACCATCGTGCAGAGCTTGTCGGGGCGCGGCGAACAATCGGGGACGCCGGATGAGTTGCGGGCTTACGTGCGCCAGGAAAAGGCAAAGGGGGCAGACATCCTCAAAATCTATGCGTCAGGCGGAATGCGCAGCGGCACGAAGACGCTTTCGCAAGAGCAACTGAATGCGGTTTGCGACGAAGCAAAGAAACTGGGGTTGCGCACACACGTTCACGCGTTCCGCGATGCGGTTTCCGCTGCGACGCTGGCCGGTTGCTCGCAAATCGAACACGGCGTCGGAGCGACGGACGACGACCTGAAACTGATGGCCGAAAGAGGAACGTACCTCGACCCGCAAGCCGGAGCCCTGTTTGAAAACTACATCCTGCACAAAGCTCGCTACGCCGGAACGCCGTATTTTGCCAGGACCGAAGAGGGCGTGGTGGAGGCATATCGGCCCGCTATCCAAACGAGTCAGGAATTTCTGCGCCGTGCATTGAAGATCAAGGGGCTGAAGATCGTCTTTGGTTCGGACGCTTTGGCCGGACTGCACGGACGCAATGCCGAAGAGTTCATTAATCGCGTGCGTGATTGCGGGATGGAGCCAATGGCGGCGCTGGTTTCAGCCCAATCGGTAGCGGCGGAATCGCTGGGGATGGCGAACCACCTCGGCACACTCGCGCCGGGCTGGCAGGCAGACCTCATCGCACTCGATGGCGATCCGCTCAAGGACATAACGGCAGTGCGTCGCGTCGTCTTTGTCATGAAAGGTGGTGTCGTTTACAAAAACGTCGTGCGCGGTGCGGGCCACTGAGATTCTGTGAGATGGCATCCGCTCAAACCCTTCCACAACAACCTTCTCAAACAGGAGCGTGACCCATGCGCTTATGGCGACACCGCAAAGACGAAGAACTCGACGCCGAAATCCAACACCACCTCAACGAAGCCATCCGCGACCGCATCGCACGCGGTGAAGCCCCCGAACAAGCGCGTCTCAATGCACAGCGTGAATTTGGCAATGTCGGTTTGGTGAAGGAAGTCACGCGCGAGATATGGGGTTGGAGTTGGCTTGAAGCGTTGGGACAGGACGTGCGATTTGGGCTGCGGATGCTGCGGAAGAATCCTAGCTTTTCGTTGATTGCGATTTTGACGCTGGCGCTGGGCATCGGCGCGACGACGGCGATTTTCAGTGTTGTGAATGCGGTGTTGCTCAAGCCCTTTGATTACCCGGAAGCCGAGCGAATTATGTTGCTGTCGTCGGTGCGGCTGAGCGAGCCAAATCGCTCAGCCGCGATTTCGTATCCCAACTTTCTGGATTGGCAGCGGCAACAAACGACGTTTTCGCATCTGGCGGCGGCGCGGTTGCGCGTGTGCAACCTGAGCGGCGTTGCCGAAGCCGCTCAAGTCAAGACCTCCATCATTTCGCCCGAAGCCTTTCTCTTGTTGGGCGTAGCGCCGCAACTCGGGCGCGTTTTCACCGCGCAGGATAATCAACTTAATGCAGCGCGCACCGTTGTGTTGAGCCACGGTTTTTGGCAGCAACAGTTCGCAGGCGCGGCCAATGTCATTGGGCGTCAGGTGTGGCTCGACGATCAGTCGTACACGGTGATTGGCGTGATGCCGCCGCATTTCAAATTTTGGGCGGGCGAAGTCTGGGTTCCCTTCGGTTTGTTCGGCAATGAAGACTTCGCCACTCATCGTGGAGGCATGATTTCAATTTCTGCTCTGGGCCGCTTGCAACCCGGTGTGACGCTGCAACAGGCGCGCGCAGAATTTGACGGCATCGCCGCGCGGCTCGCTGCGCAATATCCCGAAACGAATCAAGGCAGCGGCGTGCGCATCGTTCCGTGGAGCGAGTCGGTTGGGCAAAACATTCGCCCGGCCTTGTTGATGTTGATGGGAGCCGTCGGCTTCGTGTTGCTGATTGCCTGCGCCAATGTCGCCAGTCTGTTGCTGGCGCGCACGGCGACGAGGAAAAAAGAATTGGCTATTCGGGCGGCGCTGGGTGCTGTTCGTGCGCGATTGATGCGCCAACTCTTGCTGGAAAGCCTGCCATTGGCTGCGTTTGCTGGTTTGGCCGGATGGACGCTGGCAAGCTGGGGGCTGAAATTGATTCTGGCTCTGTTGCCTGAAGACCTGCTTCCGGCTGAAGCCAATGTGCAACTGGATGCACGCGTGTTGTGGTTTGCGCTGGGTCTGACACTTCTGACTACGTTGCTGTGCGGAATCTTACCTGCGCTGCGGTTCTCACAAAGCCGCGTCAATAGAAGCCTTGGGGAAAGCCTCACAGACGGCAACCGCTTTTCGTTGGCGGACGCAGGGGGCCAGCGGATGCGCGGCGCGTTGGTGGTGTTGGAGGTCGCGCTTTCCGTCGTGTTGCTGGTTGGCGCGGGCTTACTCAGCAAAAGTTTTTACCGTTTGCAGCAAACCGAATTGGGCTTCAAACCGGAATCGCTGCTGACGGTAGACCTCTCGCTGTCGTTGAAAAAATATCCGCAAGCTCAGCAAATCGAATCTTTTTTCAATCGTGCGCTGGAACAGCTCAAGTCGCTGCCCGGCGTCGAAGCGGCGGCGACGATGAACGGCGGGCCGTTTTCAAATTTCGGCGCAGGTATGCCGCTTGTTCGTGAAGGGCAAAATTATAGCCGTAAGGAAATGGGGGACAGAGGTTGCGGCTTTCTGGTGACACAAGGAGATTTTCTCGCCACGCTAGGGTTGCCGTTGGTGAGCGGGCGCAATTTCACGGCGCAGGATACGGCGAATGCGCCGCCCGTCGTCATTCTCAATCAAGCTGCGGCAGATAAGTTTTTCCCAGGTGAAAACGCCCTGGGCCATCGCATTCGCCTGGGCTTGCCTGACAATTTGCTACCGCTTGACGCGCCTGCGGAAAAACCTGCCTGGCTGACCGTCATCGGCATAGTCAAAAATCATCAGCCTGTCGCGTTGGGGTTGCCTTACTTGCCGGGTGCTTTTCTGCCACTTGCGCAAGCGCCACGCGAGCCGACCTTGCTCAATGCCGAGACGATCATGCTGCGCACTGCGCAAGAGCCGGCAACGCTAATCAGCGCAGTACGCCAACGCCTGCGCGAACTTGACCCCGATCAACCCATTATGCGCATTGCTACAGTGGACGCGCGCATCGCCGAATCGCTCAAGCCGCAACGCTTCAACGCGACACTGATGTGCCTGTTCGCCGGGCTGGCGTTGACGCTGGCGGTGATTGGACTTTACGGCGTACTGGCTTACACCGTAGTGCAACGCACGCACGAAATCGGCATCCGCCTCGCGCTCGGCGCGCAATCCGACCAAATTATTGCAATGGTCATGAAGCAAGGGCTGTCCTTCACCCTGCTGGGACTGGCGCTTGGAATCACCGGGGCAGTAGGGCTGACGCGCTTGCTCGAACATCTGCTTTACGGTGTAAGCGCGACCGATGTCTCCACATTCATCTCCATCGCACTATTGCTGTTGGCTGTCGCGGCGCTGGCATGTTGGATTCCGGCACGTCGTGCGACGAAGGTTGATCCACTAATTGCCTTGCGCAGCGAGTAGCAACCAAAACAAACCACTGAACGGGAGCGTGATCCATGAAATTCTTCCGCTAGAGGCAACACAAACGCACATCGCGAATTCGGCAATGCCGGCTTGGTCAAGTAGGTGACGCGTGAGATGCGGGGCGGACTTATACCCGATAGCGACGTTGTGATTCTGCAATCGGGTATTCATTCGCGCTCATATCTCGGCGGCGCATTAAACCTTCGTCGTCAAATTCCCAATGTTCGTTGCCGTGCGTGCGAAACCATTGACCACTCTCATCGTGCCATTCGTATTCAAACCGCACCGAGATGCGGTTGTCTGTGAAGGCCCACAACTCTTTCATCAACCGATAATCCAATTCCTTCGCCCATTTGCGGCGCAGGAATTCTTTGATCGCTTCGCGTCCGGTGAAAAACTCCGTGCGGTTGCGCCATTCTGAATTCTCGCTGTAAGCCAACGCGACGCGTTCGGGATCGCGCGAATTCCAGGCGTCTTCGGCGGCTTGGACTTTGGCGCGGGCGGTTTCGGCGGTGAACGGCGGTTTGATGATTGGCGCAGGCATCACTTTTCTCCTTGTTGATTTTGCTTTTTCAGGCTTTCGATCTCCGCTTCGAGTTTGGCGACGTGTTCGTACAGCGGCGCGTTCAGCTCGCGGATTTCTTCGACGGTGAAGCGTTGCGTGATGTGTTGCGGACAGTTCCAGTCAAAGGCTTCGACGTGCAGCAACATTGCGCGTTCCACCTGAGCTTCGTAACTTGTGTCTTGCAGTTGCGCGATTAGTTCCGGCGCGTCTTTGGCTTCGACCACTTCAATGCGGGCGTAAATCTTCAGCCGCTGACGATTGGCGTAATCCATCAGGATCAATGCGGCTTTGTCGTTGCGAATCAGATTGCCTACGCTGATGTATTGCATGTTGCCGCGAAAGTCCGCATAAGCCAGCGTCTTTGCGTCCAGCACTTTCAAAAAGCCTTTTGGGCCACCGCGAAATTGCACATACGGATAGCCGCTTTCACCAACCGTGGACAGATAAAAACCATCGCGTTGGGCGATGAATTCGGCTTCGTTCTCGGTGATTTCGTTGCCGCGCGCCATTTGCTCCATTCGAGCATACGAGCGCCGCGAACCGTACTTTTGCTGCTGCAACTTAACGCTTTCCGTGAACGCAATCTCCGCAAAATTCTTTGCCATAGAACCTCCTGCTATTTTCATCGGTCAATGTTAGGGCTAAGCAGTTACTTCTTTTTTATTTTTTCGTGCCGATCCTCGGCAGCGCAGGAGTTGGCCGCTCAGGTCTGTACGCCCATTCGTGGCAACACCCAGCGTCTCAAAACCAGAAAGACGATAAAAAACGCTATAAACCACAGCTTGTCGGACATTTGATTTCCTTTCTATTCATTGGCCGCGCAGCCGTTTGCCACGCGGCCTGGTTTTTGGTTTTCACGTTAGCTCGCAACAGCCAGCGCGACTTTCGGGAAATCAACGACAGTTTGCGCGACGTGGTTGAAATAATTGGTGAAGATGTTCAGCGCGACATTGGCGATGATCTCCGTGATTTCGCCGTCGCTGAAACCGGCTGCGCGAACGGTTCGCAAATCGGCGTCGTCAACTTCGCCGCGTTTGACCACAATCTGGTGAGCGAACATCAACGCCGCGTTGGTTTTTGGATCATCAGAACTGGCACGGCGGCTGGCGACGAGTTCGTTTTGATTCAAGCCAACCATTTTGCCGATGGCGGTGTGCGCCGACAGGCAGTATTCGCAGTTGTTGGCATCGGCCACAGTCAAAGCGATTTGCTCGCGCAGTTTTGCGTCAAGCAGCCCACCGCCGAGCGCGCCGCTGAAGTTCAAATAAGCTTCGAGCGCCGCCGGTGAATTGGCGAAAGTGCGCATCAGGTTCGGAACCATTCCGATTTTGGTTTTGACGCCGTCCAGTAATTCTTTGGCTTTGCCGGTCGCTTCTTTGGGATCAATCGCGTTAAGTCTTGGCATTGTGCTTTCTCCTGTTTGATTCGGTTCGTTGTGGCAACCGGTTTGTCAGCCTGTTGGCGCTTTGCCTTGCTAACGTTTCGTGTTGCCTTGCGAAATGGATAAGTGCATCCGCCGTGCCGTTGGCTAAAAATTGAGTCATCTAGCTGAAAGCAAATGAGTTGGATTGATTTTGGGCGCTTGAGGCGGGCCACGAAATCTCGTTATTCAACGAAAGTTGGTGTCCGCAATCACGAAAATTCGTGTAAGGTGGCGGCATCATGAAACTGGAATCCTTACAGGCCGTCTCGCTGGCAATTGCCGAAGAGCGTTCGGTTGAAACCGTCCTGCAAAAAATTGTCGAAGGTTTGGTCGCGCAATCTGGCGTGGCGTTGGCTCGGTTGTGGCTGAAAGCTCCGGGCGATATTTGCGTGAAATGCCCGATGAAGCTGGAATGCCCGGATCAAACTGAATGTCTGCATTTGATGGCGAGCGCAGGCAAACCGACGAAAGTCGGCGTTGAAGATTGGGCGCGGCTGGATGGAGATTTCCGCCGATTCCCGCTGGGGATTCGCAAAATCGGCAAAATCGGCGCCACAGGCGAACCGCTGTTGCTGGCCGATGTGAAACAAGAATCCAACTGGATTGCGCGTCCGAAGTGGGCGGAAAGCGAAGGCATTCAATCCTTTGCCGGGCAGCCGTTGATCTTTCGCGGGCAGGTTCTGGGAGTGCTGGCCGTGTTCAGCCGTCAGCCGATTGCCGCAAATGAATTCGCGTGGTTGCGAATGTTCGCCGATCACGCCGCCGTCGCCATCGCCAACAGTCGCGCCTTTGCCGAAATCGAGCGATTGCGCGAACAGCTCAAACTCGAAAACGATTACCTGCGCGAAGAGGTCAAACAAGAGCGCTTGTTCGGCGACATCGTTGGCGAAAGTCTGGCGCTTAAAAAAGTGCTGGACCAAATTTCGCTGGTTGCTCAAAGTGACGCCAATGTTTTGGTTCTGGGCGAATCCGGCACCGGCAAAGAATTGATCGCCCGCGCCATTCACGAGCGCAGCCAGCGCGCTGCGGGGCCATTGGTCAAAGTGAACTGCGCTTCGATTCCGCGCGATTTGTTCGAGAGCGAATTTTTCGGCCATGTGCGCGGCGCGTTCACCGGAGCGATTCGTGACCGAGTAGGTCGTTTTCAACTGGCTGACGGCGGCACGCTGTTTCTGGATGAAGTCGGCGAAATTCCATTGGATTTGCAAAGCAAGCTGCTGCGCGTTTTGCAGGAAGGGACTTTTGAACGCGTCGGCGAAGAGAAAACCCGGCGAACCAATGTTCGCATCGTCGCCGCGACGAACCGAGATTTGCGTCGCGAAATAGCCGCCGGAACATTTCGCCAGGATTTGTTTTTTCGCTTGAGCGTCTTTCCGATTGAACTGCCGCCGTTGCGCGAACGCCGCGAAGACATTCCACTGCTGGCGCGTCATTTCATTCAACTGGCCAGCCAACAAACGCGCTGCGGCAAGCTGCAAATTACAGAATCGCAAATGCAACGGCTGCAAAATTACTCTTGGCCGGGCAATGTGCGCGAACTGCAAAACGTCATCGAACGCGCGATGATTCTTTCCAGTTGCGGCGCGCAACCACTGAACCTGGAATTGATTCTTCCCGAAAACGCGGCCAGCTTTTCGATTCAAACCGAAACTCCGGCTGCCAGCTCCGTTCGGGCGTTTATTTCCCAAGCCGAATTTGAAAAACGCGAGCGTGAAAATCTTATGGCTGCGCTGGAATCCGCGAACTGGAAAATTTATGGCGCAGGCGGAGCCGCCGAACTGTTAGGCGTTAAACCAACCACGCTGGCGTCGCGTCTGCAATCGCTGGGAATCAAAAAGACGCGAGGTTGATTCTGACGGCTAACAGCGGATTTGATTTCAGTTCGTTCGTGTATAGAATCCGGTGACCGAAATTACGGTTCACGCAACTTTCCAAACCAACGGAGTTTTCAAGTATGCAGAGGCACTGAGTCTGCCAAAACGGCTCGCCGCAGGTTCTGCGGCGCGAACGTCACATTCCGAAACTTCCTGCCTGACCTCTTCTAAAACCCGGGGCGCAGCGCACAGTTCCGGGTGTGCAACCACATCGTCATAAAAATTCTAGTTATGCTGTAACGGTCAGTGACCTTTACGGCTAATCCGCTTTCAGATAAGTCGCGGTGGCCGCTGCCATCGCAAAACATCAACCGAAACTTTCCAAGGAGATACGATGAAATTTACTCGCATGTTGGTTCTTGCCTTGTTCGTGTGCGCGGCTGCGCTGATTGCCGTCGCGGATGGCACGGCTCCCGAAGTCGGAAAACCCGCTCCGGATTTCAAGCTCAAGAGCAACGAGGGCAAAGAAGTCAGTCTGAAGGATTACAAAGGAAAATGGGTGGTGCTGTATTTTTACCCGAAGGATTTCACATCCGGCTGCACGCTCGAAGCGCATAACTTTCAACGCGATCTGGCGCAATACGAAAAGGCTGGCGCGGTGATTTTGGGAGTCAGCGTGGATACGGCAGATTCGCACCAGAGCTTCTGCACCAAAGAAGGATTGAGTTTCAAATTGCTGGCCGACACAGAAGTCAAAGTGTCCACGGCGTATGGTTCCGTGATGGATTTCAACGGCAACAAATTGTCGGCGCGTAACACCTTCATCATTGACCCGAAAGGGAATTTGGCGAAGGTTTTTATGGGAGTCAAACCTCCGAAGCACAGCGAAGAAGTGCTGGCTGCGCTGGCAGAACTGAAACAGAAGAAATAGCTGTTAGATGAACGCAAAACGGCTGAGCGTCAAAAGTGATTTTGTTATTTTCGACGCTCAGCCATTTCTCTGTTCGATTGTAACTGCTTAGTGAGACGGTAAGAGAGATAACGGAACAAACGAAAATAACGGAAGGCCTCTTTTCTCTTTTCCGTCTTTTCAGTTATTTCTGTTTGTTCTGTTATCTAATCAGGTTTTGCAGGACAAAAGAATTCGATAGCCTGAGTAGTTACGTTCGATTTACTGCCAGACGATTTTGCCGCCGACAATCGTTGCCACCGGAGCGCCTTTCAATTGCCAACCGTCGAACGGCGTGTTGCGGCTTTTGGACTGAGATTTTGCTGCGTCAATTGTGATCTGCTTTTCAGAATCGAAGATGGTCACATCGGCGATGGCTCCGACGGTCAGCGTGCCGCGATCCAGTTTGAAGAGCTTTGCTGGATTTGTCGCGAGCAGTTCAACCATTCGCTTCAGAGAAATTACTCCGCGATTGACCAGCCGATCCAACGTCAAACTCACAGCGGTTTCCAACCCCGTAATGCCGTTTGGGGCTTTGTCGAATTCATACATCTTTTCGTTGGAATGGTGTGGAGCGTGATCGGTGGCGATGGCGTCAATCGTTCCGTCGCGCAAACCTTCCAGAATCGCTTCGACATCTGATTGCGAACGCAGCGGCGGAGCCATTTTGAAATTGGTGTTGTACTGGCTTTGATAAACGTCTTTGTCGGACAGCACAAAATGATGAGGCGTGACTTCGCACGTCACATTCAGTCCGCGAGCTTTTGCCTGGCGAACCAAATCCACCGAACGCGCCGTGGAAATGTGCGCGATGTGAATGTGCGCTCCGGTCAGTTCGCCCAGCACAATGTCGCGCGACACGTGCAAATCTTCCGCAGCGCCGGGCAACCCTTTCAATCCCATCAAGGCGGAATACTCGCCTTCGTGCATGGCCCAGCCCGAAGCTCCGCAGCAATCTTCGCAATGATCCACGACAGGCAAGTTGAAATCAGCGGCGTATTCCATCGCTCGACGCATGATGCCGGAATCCAGCACGGGCTTGCCGTCATCGCTGATGGCGACGATGCCTGCGGTTTTCATCTCGCCAATTTCGGCCAGCTGTTCGCCCTTGGAACCTTGCGTGATTGCGCCGATTGGAAAGACGTTGGCAAGGTTTGCTCGTCGAGCTTGTTCGACAATGAAGCTGGTTACCGAAGAATTATCATTGATTGGTTTGGTGTTCGGCATGCAGCACACCGAGGTGAAGCCTCCGGCAACGGCTGCGCGCGCGCCGGATTCGATGGTTTCTTTGTACTCAAACCCCGGTTCGCGCAAATGCAC
>DAOMFR010000051.1:0-14653 GCA_035429885.1 Blastocatellia bacterium | reverse complement strand
ACCGCTACGCCGTTTTCCACCTGATCCAATATCAGCGAAGCAGCGCCGTCGGCTACGTCGGAATCAATTTCAACACCGCGATTGATCGGGCCAGGGTGGAGTACAATCGCATCCGGTTTTGCCAAAGCCAGTCGGCGTTTGTTCAGTCCGAAATGAATCGAGTATTCGCGCAACGTGGGGAAAAAGCCGCCGGATTGCCGCTCCAATTGAATGCGGAGCATCATCACGACGTCGGCATCGGCGATGGCGTCTTCGATGGAATCGGCGAAGCGAATCGAACCGTCGCCAGGTGGAATCAGTTTTTCCAATCCGAAGGGCAGCAAGGTGCGTGGCCCAGCCAAAACGACGTGCGCGCCGAGTTTGGTCAGCAAGTGCGCGTTTGAGCGAGCAACGCGGCTGTGCAGCACGTCGCCGATGATGGCGACTTTCAATCCGGCAAGGCGGCCTTTGGCGTGGCGAATGGTCAGCGCATCCAGCAAGGCTTGCGTGGGATGTTCGTGCGCTCCGTCGCCTGCGTTGATGATGGCGGCGGGCAGAATTTTGGCGATCTGATGCGGCGCGCCCGAAGAACCGTGGCGAATGACAATCGCGTCCGGCGCCATCGCTTGCAGATTCAACGCGGTGTCCACCAGCGTTTCGCCTTTGACCACGCTGGAAGTCGAAGCCGAAATGTTGACGGCATCGGCGGACAATCGCTTGGCGGCAATTTCAAAGCTGGTGCGTGTGCGTGTCGAAGCTTCAAAGAAAAGATTGATGACCGTTTTGCCGCGCAACGTGGGGACTTTTTTGATTTGGCGTGTGTTGATGTCGCGGAACGTAATGGCAGTGTCGAGGATCAAATTGATCTCTTCGACGGAAAGGTCGGCAATTCCTAAGAGGTCTTTTCGGTTTAACGGCATTGATTTCGAATTTTGAATTTTTGATTCTGGATTTTGGATTGGTTCGTGTCTCCACCGAATAATCCAAAATCCAAAATTCAAAACCCAAAATTATTTTTGTTCGACTAAAAGCACCTGCTCGGTTTCGTCAAATTCCGGCAGCATCACTTTGATAATTTCGGCTTCGGTGGTGGTGACGGTTTTGCCGACGTAATCGGCCTGGATCGGCAATTCGCGCCAGCCGCGATCTATCAGCACGGCCAATTGGACGCGGCGCGGACGGCCAAAATCAATCAGTTCGTCCAACGCTGCGCGGATCGTGCGTCCGGTGTACAACACGTCGTCCACCAAAATGATCGTTTTGCCGGTGATGTTGGCGGGCAATTCGGTTTTGTTGATGACTGGGCGGTCAGCAACCGTCGTCAAATCGTCACGATACAGTGTGATGTCCAGCGCGCCTCTGGCGACGGTAACTCCGTCCATTTCATTGATCTTGGCGGCAATCTTGTCTGCCAGCGGAACCCCACGACGATGAATGCCGACTAGTAACACATCAGAAAGATCAGGATTGTTTTCGACAATTTGCGAAGCCATGCGTGCCAGCACGCGGTTAATGTCTCCGGCAGTCATCACAACTGCTTTTTCCAGAAATTCCATGGTTTCCTCAATGGTGCCTGTGTTTGGGAGTCGTCAGTGGGGTTGTTTTGCCGGTCATAATTGGCAGGAAATTGTCCAATGATTCGCCTTTCACCGACGCTTCGTTGCAGATGATGTCCAGGCAAACATCAACGCAATCATTGCAAATGTACGCCATCGGACCGGCGACCAATTTTTTGACTTCGGTTTGGCCTTTGCCGCAAAAACTGCAACACAAAGTTTTGTCGAGTGACGCCATAAGCTTGCCTCCGTTTGTGAGTTGATCGAGCGGGCTTGGGTATATCAGACCGGTTCGGAATATAGCCCAACTTACAAACGCTTGGCCAGATCCGCTTGAAATGCGCGAATGCGGCGGGCGTTTGTACCCATATCGCCTTTGCCGATTCGGGATTTTGACCGCACATTGACGATAGTTGCGGAACCTTCGCTGGTGACAGTGATGGTTACATCGTCTTTGAATTTGAACAGCCGGGTTGTGGCGATGGCTTCGATAATGCCTTGTTCGGGTTTGGTTTCGCGTATGTCCCAGCCCTGAGCACGCCCGACTTCCAGCGCCGTGGCAAACACTTTTTCCGGCGGTTGATTGAATCGCTGTGGTTGCAGATCGGCGTACTGTGGCGTGGCTCCGGTTTTGACGTCGTTGATGCGCGGCCAAATCAGGCCCAGCAGAAACGGCGAACTAGCCAGCAAGATAATTCCGACGATGATGGCAGGAAAGATTTTATTTAGCGTCATAAGCTTTGATTTTGCTCGGTTGTAGAACGATGGAACAAGAGTCAATCTACACGAAGCTGCGCGAAGCTGCCAAGGTGAGCCAACTTTGCCGGTCAAAATGCTTCTGTTAGACTGCCTGTTGGTTGAATCATTACACTCTCTCGGAGTTTTCCTTTGTCAGATTCCGGAAAAATTATTGACGCCGTGGTGACGGTCGAGCGGAACGAAATTGTGCGTTCCGGGTCGTCACGAAGTTACGGGTATTTGCGACTGCGGCTGGATGCGCCGATGCCGGTGTTGCCGGGGCAATTCGCCATGCTGAAAGCCCACGGAATTTACGAACCGCTCTTGCGTCGAGCGATGGCGTTTTATCGCTGTAAACCGGCGGGCGAACAGTTCGACGTGGATTTCATTTATCAAATTCTGGGGCGAGGCACGCAATCGCTGGCCAAACTGGAACCCGGCGACAAAGTGGATTTCCTCGGTTCGCTTGGTAATACCTACGACATTCAATTTGCCAATGGGCGCGAAGTTCTGCTGGTTGCCGGAGGCGTCGGTTCACCTGCAGTCTTTATGCTGGCCGAAGATTTGTTGAAGCGGAACATTCCCACGCGATTGTTTCTGGGCGGAGCCAGCCAAGGGGATTTGTGCGGATTGGACGACTTCACGGCTTTGCTGTCGGAAGAGCGCATTGCTTGCGCAACGGTGGACGGCAGTTATGGGGAAAAAGGATTTGTCACTGCTCCGCTGGAACGGCATCTGAAAGCCCAAGCTGGCAAATCAATGGTGATTTATTCCTGCGGGCCTGATCCGATGCTGCACGCAGTGGCGAAACTCGCGGAACAATATGACGTGCCTGCGCAATTGTCGCTCGAAGCTCCGATGGGCTGCGGATTTGGAGTGTGCGTCGGTTGTGCCGTTCCCGTTAAGCACGATTGCCAGGAAGGTTTCGTGTACAAAAAAGTTTGCACCGATGGGCCGGTGTTTTGGAGCAAGGAGTTACATTGGCAATCATAAAAAAACAGAACCTTGTTTATTGCGCTGGCGGCATCGTTTGGCGCAACGATCGAAGCGAAGTGCTGTTGGTCAAAAGTCGCGAAGACCAAGCTTGGAAATTTCCCAAAGGGCATATTGATGATGGAGAGGATTGGGAAGCTGCCGCAAAGCGCGAAGTCAAAGAAGAAACCGGCTACGACGCTGTCATTACAGACTTCGCCGGATTCCGAAAATATCCCGTCAAAAAACGAATGAAAGTCGTGCTGTACTGGCACATGGAAACGGTTGGCGCGCACACATTTGAGCCATCCGACGAAATCGAAGGCTTTGAATGGTTGCCGGTGAACGATGCCGTTAACCGGCTGACTTTTCTAAACGACAAACAATTTCTGCTGAGCTTTATCAACGATGGCGAGCGCAACTAAACATCCGCAACTTGAAATCGAAATCGCCGGAGTGCGATTCAGCAACCCTGTTTGGACCGCCAGCGGCACGTGCGGGTATGGACTGGATATGGCTCCGCTGATTGATTTGAATCGGTTGGGCGGCATTTGTACCAAAGGATTGTCGGCCAAACCGTTGCGCGGCAATGCTCCGTGGCGAATTGTCGAAACACACGGCGGAATGCTCAACGCCATTGGTTTACAGAATATCGGCGCGCAAGCCTTTGTCACAGAAAAATTGCCGGAGCTTCGCCGGTACGACACGCGAGTGATCCCCAATGTGTTTGGCTACACGATTGACGAATACATCGAAGCGATTCGCATTCTGGAAGACGGCGAAGGCATTCACGCCTACGAACTGAACATTTCCTGTCCAAACGTCAAAGCCGGAGGCGAATCGTTTGCCAACGATGCTCGCCAGGCCGCTGCCGTCACTGAAGCCGTGAAAAGCGCATCCAGTCGTCCGGTGATCGTCAAAATGTCGCCCAATGTGACCGACGTCGCCGCAGTCGCTCGCGCGGTTGAAGCCGCCGGAGCCGATGCGTTGTCGTTGATTAACACCGCCATCGGAATGGCGATTGACATCAATACTCGGCGACCTCGCTTGGCGAATAAAACTGGCGGATTATCCGGTCCGGCGATTAAACCCATTGCCGTGCGGTGCGTGTTTCAGGCTTCGCGGGCGGTGAAAATTCCGCTGGTGGGAATCGGCGGAATCGCGACAATCGAAGACGCGCTGGAATTCATCATCGCCGGAGCTTCGGCGGTGCAAGTCGGCACGGCGAACTTTTACGACCCGTCGGCTTCGATGAAGATTGTGGATGGGCTGGCTAACTATTGTCAGCAAAACGGGTTAAAGAGCATTAACGAACTGGTTGGATCTGTAGTAGTTGATTGAGGCGACGCACGCGCCTGAGAGGTGCAATGAAGTTTCTGGCCCTTCTTCTCGTTGGATTTTTGATTTGGCTGCCAGTTGGCGGCTCGCCGGGGGAAGCCGCACCATCAGCGCAAATCGTCAACTTGTCTTTGAGTGCGGAACCGGCGCAACCCGTCAATGGTTCGCCCGTTCTGTTTCGTGTGCGATCTGACAAGCCGCTGAAAACCTTGAGCGGGCTGTGGCTGGGTCATCGGGTGTTTTTTGAATTGGATCCAGCCAGCGGTGATTGGTGCGGGTTTGCGGGAGTCGAGTTGGGAGCTTCCGCCGGAGCGCGACCGCTCAAACTGGATTACGTTTTGGCCAATGGCGCACGCTCGACTTCGATTCAAAGCGTCACAGTCGCGCAGGCTTCTTATCGCAGCAGCACGCTGACCGTGGACGACCAGTTTTTGAGGCCGGACCTCGAAACCCAAAAGCGGATCAGGCAGGAGCGCGAGTTGAAGCGTCAGGTGTTTCGCCGCGTGACCAGCAATCGTTTGTGGAAAGGCAGTTTTGCCGCCCCGGTGGATAACATCGTCACCGAACCATTCGGCGTGCGCAGAATTTTCAATGGCAAACACCGCAGCACACATCAAGGACAAGATTTTCGCGCTGAACTTGGCACGCCAGTCAAGGCGATGAACTCCGGCGAAGTGATTCTGGCTCGCCCGATGTTTTACGAAGGCGGCTTGGTGGTGGTGGATCATGGACAGGGATTGCTGACTTTGTATTTGCACCTGTCTGAGTTCAAAACCAAAGAAGGCAGCAGAGTCAGCAAAGGACAAATCGTCGGTTTGAGCGGCGCAACAGGCCGTGTGACGTCCGAACATCTGCACGTCGCTGTTCGCTGGCAAGGAACGTATCTTGATCCGGCGATATTGTTGAATCTGAAATTACCGTGATCAAAAGGAGAGTTTTTCATTTTGCAAATCCGCAATCCGATTGTTGTAGCTCTGGACGTTGATACTGCTGAGCAAGCGTTGTTGTTAGTCGAAAAACTGCGCGGCACCGTGGGAATGTTCAAAGTCGGCAAACAGCTTTTTACTGCCGCCGGGCCGGAAATTGTTCGGCGAATCATCGGCATGGGCGAGCAGGTGTTTCTCGATCTGAAATTTCACGATATTCCAAATACGGTAGCGAAAGCTGGGATCGAAGCGGCTCGGTTGGGCGTCAGCATCTTTAACGTGCATGCGATGGGCGGATCGAAAATGATGCGCGCCGCCGCCGATGCGGTGAACGAAACCGCCGAGCGCGAAAGCATTGCGCGGCCATTGATTCTGGGCGTAACGGTTTTGACCAGCCATACACAAGAATCCTTAAACGAAGTCGGCATTGAGCGAACGCTGGAAGACGAGGTTGTGGCGTTGGCGCAATTGTGTGAAAAGTCTGGCATTAATGGGGTGGTCGCTTCGCCTCAAGAGATTGTGCCAATCCGCAAAGCAGTGGATAATCCTGGATTCGTAATTCTGACCCCGGGCGTACGACCCGCGGGCGCGGCGCTTAATGATCAAAGCCGCGTAATGACTCCGGGCGAAGCAGTCAGCGCCGGAGCAAATTTTTTGGTTGTGGGAAGGCCCATCACTGCTGCGGATGATCCGGTGATGGCTGCACAAAAGATTCTGGAAGAAATCCAACAAGCATCCGCGTAATGGTGGAAGTGGAAGTGGGATTGCAACGTCGTTAGACATCTGTCGCCTCAAATGCGTGCCTACTCAACCAAACCCACACGATGACCCGGTGGCGGTGAGTCTGCCCTCTCAGAAACGCCGGAAGATTTTCAGTAAGGCGGAATAGTTTTCATGTCGTTTTCCAAAGTAGCTCGCAAAATCATTTTTGGCTTATTCGCGGTCGCCGCCCTCAGTTACGGCTGGACCCTGTACGCGTACCAGCAGCAGGGAACGCTAACCCCTCCGCCCAAACCAACGGATTCCAAATCCGTGCCAGTGTCCACTGGTACTCCGGCTTTCCCTGGCGTTGCGACGCCAGCCAAGGCCTCATCGAATTACGATGGCTCTACGCTCAGAATCGGAGAGCGACTGACTTACAACGTAACGTTTGCTGGATTTGCCGTTGCCGCGCGGCTGGAAATGGAAGTTGTCGAACAAGGAGTATTTTTCGGACAAGATAGCTACCAGATTAGGACCAAGGCCGAATCCGTGGGAACGGTTCGCTCGCTGTTTGGCGACCTTGATCATCAATACACGGCATACGTGAATCCCAGAACCGCGATTCCATATCGGTTGGTTCGCTCGATTCGACAAGGGAAAAAGCAAACCGACGACACGGTTATTTTCGATCCCGGAAAACAGCAAGCGACCTTTTCTGATGACAGCACAGTCGGCATTCAACCGGGAACGTTCGATCTGTCTTCTCTGCTGTACGCGATGCGGTTGCAGGGAGTGCCGGAAACCGGCAAACAAAAATTTTCTGCGCTGTTCGGCAAGGAAGTCATCGAGTTTGAGGCTGTTCACAAAGGCAAAGAAAAACTGGTCACGCAAACCGGAATCTATGACGCCATCCAGATCAAACTTTATCCGCAGGGCAAAAAGTACAAAAAGTTTCGTGGTTATGTCTGGTTTTCCGATGACGTTCAACGACTGCCCGTGGCGATCAAAGCGACGACGCCGCTGGGCGAATTTCGAGCCGATTTGACCAGCGCCACGATTTCCACTCCCAACGCAACGCCGCTGGCGAAGGTCAAAGAATGGATAGACGAATCCGGCCATAACAGATCGCCTGGCGGTGGCACGTCATCCGTTGGCGGTGGAAATAAACTTCCATTGGGAGTCGCGGACCCGGCTTCCAAGAATTCCGCAACCGACAATAATTCTGCCGACCCTTCGCCCAATCTGCCTTTCGGCGTTGGCGAACGTCTGAATTACGAAGTCGCCTGGGGGCAGTTTTCTTCAGTTGGCAAAGTCAGTTTCGAAGTCCGCCAGCAGGGGATGCTGGGCAACGCTCGCGTGTTTGAATTTTACGGAGAAGCTTCAACCGTAGGCGCGGCGCGCTCGTTAATCAGCGTCAATGATCAAGCCAACAGTTTTGTGATGGTGGATTCGCTCTTGCCGGTCAAAACTGATTTGCGATTGCGCGAAGGCCGCCGCACAAAGCTCATGTCGGCGACTTACGACTGGGCAGATAAATCGGTGGCTTTGTCCAGTGGGACAAGCGTGAAAATCCAACCCGGAACGTTAGACCTGCTTTCGTTGTTTTATGTGATTCGCGCCGCTGATCTGAAAACTGGCAAAGCGTTTACGTTTCCTTTCCTGGATGCCAATCATCGCATGCAGTACGTCAAAGTGAACGTCATCAAACAGGAAACCATCGGCGGCCCGATGGGATCGCGCGAGGCGTTGCAATTGGATATTCTGACTCCGGAACCGTCGCCGATCTTGTTAGCGCAAGTTTGGGTTTCCAACGACTCCAAAAAGTTGCCGCTGTATTTCGCCACGCGAACGCGTTTTGGTGAACTGCGCTTCCAGATGACCAGCGCATCCAATACGAAGTGAGCGAACCCTGGCTTACTTCATCAGCCTGGAAAGAAATTCTCGTTGGCGATCATTAAGTTTGTTGGTCGCCGCCAGTCGCCAACGGCCACGGTTTGCCAGACTTTGTTCGATTTTCAATCCATAGCCTTTTACTCGCTCGGCCAGATCAATTTCCCGTATGCCTTCAATGTCGTCTCGAATGAGTCGAGCGAAATCTCCCAGCTTGCCCAATTCTTTTAACACTTCTTGGTTGCCGACCGCGCGACCTGAAGCGGCGTAATTGGCGTACAGCGCTTTCATCACATCGGACAGATTCAGCTTCGCGCGGCTTTGCCAGCGCAATTCCCAATCGTACAGAGCCGCAACCAGCATGCCTTTGCGATACACCAGATCGTAGCTGGCAGCGCTGGCAAATTTGTCCGGCGACGCTTGGATCAAAGACAACTGGGCGCGCGACGGGTTGAAGAGATACGCTTCGTGCTCGGTTTGAATGGCGTCCAGAAACTCGTTCAAATCGATCAGCCGCAATTCGGCCAGGGTCATCAGCGCCACATAACGCGTGAAACCTTCCCAAAACCAATCGAAATTTTCTCGAATGCGAAAGGCGTTGGGCAGATAAAAGTGAAATAGCTCGTGCGCAAGATGGCGGCGGAAATGGGTCAGCGTTTGAGCGGAATCATTGTTTGGATTCAGCATCAACACGACTGTGCGGCCCAGCGTCACGGCGCTGGAACGCAATCCGGTCAACGGTTGCGGAAAGGGCGTGATCGCCACCAGAAATTCGCCTTGTTCGCGGCTTCCGATCATTGTCGCTTGCTGACGAGCGATGTTGGCGGCCAGAGGGAAAATTTCTTCATCGGGAAAATTCCACTCGCCCGCAACGGCAACGCGCAAATTCATCTGGTCAATTTTGGCTGTTTGTTCTCGGAACCGAGCCAGAAAAAACACTGCGCGTGAATCGCCTGGGATGTCGAACAGTCCGTCGTGTTCGCGTTCCACCGTCGCCAGCTTCCAGCCGTTCGGGACGGCAAGGGTTAATTGAACTTGATTGCCCGATTGACAATTGTCTTCACTGGAACAAACGCGCGGCAACAGATCGGCCATCATCAAAACTGCCGCATCGGGTCCCACGCTGGAGCTGAAAGCGAATTGTGCCGGATCAAGCGCACGCGCCAACTTCATTTCGTAGCTGATCTTTATCGAGCCGGATTGGGCTGAAACCAGATATATACCGTTGCCGCGGATTTCCAATGGCAACGGTTCGCCGCTGGCGGTGGTCAGCTTTAGCGAATGAACGCGCTCGCTCAGGCGGTCAACTCCCGCAAATTGATCTGCGAATTGGATTGCCGTTTTTCCCGTCGTCGCTTGCACGCTAACGGAGCAGGAGATTTCCGCCGAATGATTGGCTTGAGAAATTTTGTTGATCTGGCACTTGAGTAAAGGCGGTGGTGGAACCTGCCCGAACGCGGGCAGGCAAACAAGGGCGAGAACTGAGAGAGCTAACCACAAACTGGGTTTCACAAGTCTTCGAAATGCAGATTGATGCGATACATCGTGTCAACGATCAACACGGCAATGGGCGGATACACCATGGCGACAAACAGCGAATCTTCCATCACCCAGCCGTCGTTGGGTTGGGTCGGCGAATCTGTCAACACGCCGATCAGCATACCTGCCACCAGCGATAGCAAATATCCACAGACGACGAACATCCAGGCGACACTTCGTTTGAATCGTTTGTCATCTCGTTTGCGGCGACGGGAGATGGAGATTTTTTCAGGAGCGTACGTGTAATGATCAAAATGCTCTTTCAAGCTTTTGAATAAATGCCATACGCCAACAGCGAACAAGACGATGACAGTGATTTTCCAGGCCAAATGTCTGGGGTCGAACAGGGAAGGGTTCATCGCCACGAAAAAGGTCGAAACGAATAACGTGACCGTCGTGTAAACGGCTTTGCCGCGCGCGCGTGTTTCTTCCCGTTCGCGTTCCAGCCATTCGTCAACGACTTGATTGGCGCGTTCCTGATAATAAGCCCGGCGTGCAGCTTGGTGGGCCTGGGTATGGGCTTGGCGAGCAGCGGTGGATTGAGTTCGCCCGGTTCGGTCATATGACTGCCGCCGTTCCGGGTCAATAAGCGTGTGATAGGCCTCGTTGATCTGAGCAAAATGAGATGCCGCCGAAGGGTCGGAGTTCACGTCAGGGTGATACTGACGCGCCAACCGGCGGTACGCAGTTTTAATCTCAGCGGCTTTGGCCGTGCGGGTGATGCCCAGCACAGCGTACAAATCAGGCATCGTTTTTCACTCGAGGCAAATCTATTGTTGGAAGGTTCGGCGAAGATTGCCGAAGCGCACCGGTATTTTACGTAGCAAGATTTCAGTTTCAAGCTGGTTGGATTTCCAGCCGGTAGTTTTCTGTGGAATCTACGTGGCGTTTACTCTGCTCTTGCCGGACGCCTATAATCCGGCGGCCACTTCACCATGCGTCTTTCTCAAACGCGAATCTCGACTTCAATGCAACTTAAGTCTTTATCATGATCAGGCGCGTACAGCCGAGCCGACTGCGACTGCTGTAATCGGGTTAATTTCACTGGGAGAATTTTATGGCATCCATTCATCGTTATGAATCCTATTCAAATAATAAACGTCAATCTATTCACGTCGTCCGACGCATCAGCCGATCGGCAATCATTTTTACAGCTTTGGGAATGTTGTTAATGGTGGTTGTTCGTTTCGGCAATTTGTTGCCCGGAACATTTGCCGCGACGACAACACAAAACAGCGTATCGGTGACAACGGTTTCAGCGGCCAGCTTTATCGGTTCTCCGGCTCCGTTGGGGCAGAGTTCCATTGCCGCCGCGTTCGGAACCCAGCTTTCGTCAAATCTGCAAATAGCGACGGGCCAGCCGTTGCCGACCACGCTCGGCGGAACGACAGTGACGGTTGGCGGTGTCGCCGCTCAACTCTTTTTTGTTTCTCCGGGGCAAATCAATTACCTCGTTCCAACAGGTGTTCCGGACGGAGACGCCCCGGTGGTTGTGACCTCGACCGCAGCCAATGGCGATCAAGTCATTTCTCGCGGCCAAATCAAAGTCGCAGCCAGTGCGCCGGCCATTTTCACGGCCAACACCAGCGGGACTGGTGTGCCGGCGGCGGTCACAGGCCGAATAAATGCCAGCAATCAGTTTGTGTTTGACCCCAATCCGCCATTTGAATTCGATCCAGTGACTCCCGGCAATTTGATTCCGACGCCGATTGACGTTGGCACAGCCGACCGTCCGGCGTTTTTGATTTTGTATGCTACTGGACTCCGAAATGCGGCTTCAGGTTCCGTGCGAGCCATCATTGGAGGACTCGACGTTCCTGTTACGCCCGTTCCCGCGCCAGGATTTACGGGACTCGATCAAGTCAATTTGCAGATTCCCTTGAGTTTAAAAGGGCGCGGCCAAGTGGATGTGGCCTTGGTTGCCGCCGGAGTTTCCTCAAATTCCGTGACGGTGAATTTGGCCGGAACGCCCAGCGCCGTTTTGGCCATCACCGGATTCAGCGTGACCGAAGCCGCGACTGCCGGACAAACCATCACGCTTACAGGCAATGGATTTTCCACCAACGTCGCGGACAACGTCGTTCGTTTTGGCGCAGCGCAAGCGCGCGTGATTGCCGCGACACCGACTCAATTGACCGTCATCGTTCCTTTCGGAGCCGAATCCGGTCGAGTATTGGTTCAAAACCAGCAAGGCGAAACGCGCAGCGCGGCTTCGTTCCGCATTAAAACTTCGATGAGCGGCATTATTCAATCAACCGGTTCGGACAATACGGAACCTGTGCCGCTGGAAAACGTCGCGATTCGTGTTGTGGGCACAAACACGACGGTGCGCTCAAACCGACAGGGAGCTTTTGTCGTCGCAGACATTCCACCCGGCCCGGTTCAGCTTGAATTTGATGGCGGCACGACAAACAGTTCCCCGCCTTATCCGCGCATCACCTTGAAAAAAACTGCCATTGCCGATCGCGACACTCAATTTGCGCAACCCGTCAGTTTGCAACAGGTCAGCGGCGGGTCTGGCACAGTTGGCAGTTTTGACGGTGACCGGTTGTCATTGATCAATAATCAGTTGTCGGCGGCATTGCGGCAAAAATTTTCGGACGCCATCACATCGGGTGGGTCGCTGACAGGCAATCAGCAACCGGCAGCCAAACTACAGGGGACAAATAAAAATACAGTCATTTCAGATCGAGGCGTTTCGCTGGAAGTTCCCCTCGGCACAACGGTGAAATTCCCGGACGGCAAAACCAGCGGTTCGGTTCAGGTAACGTTGGTCCAACGGTCGCGATTGCCGGGTTTGTCGTTGCCGCTGGGAGCCTATTCGCCCGCCATCGCCCAGGTGACTCCGCTGGGGACGCAGTTTTCGCCCGGAGCCAGTTTGACCTTCCCGAATCCCGATCCGACGCTGCCAGCGGGAGCGAAAGTGGATTTGTATCGCTACGATTTTTCCAGTGCCGTGTTTGTGAAACGCGGAACGGCGACGGTTTCAGCGGATCGCTCCAAAGTCATTTCGGATGGCCGCGTGGTGGATTTGGCGAGTTTCTGGTTTGCGGCTGCGCCGGGTGGCGTGACCACTGTGGTCGGACGAGTTATCAACGAATTCGGGCTGCCAGTTTCAAGTGCGCATGTCACGGTCAATGGCCGAGCAGGCAGAACGGATTCAAACGGCGGCTTTACGGTGGCGGACGTGGCAACCGCGGGCAATTCCCAAATTCAGGCTGAAGCCGTGTTGCCTCGCCAATGGGCGTCTGCGCCACGCGGAAAGTCACCGCTGACGATAGTGGTTCCCGGCGGAATTACCAACGTCGGAACGATTGCTTTGGGTAATACAAATGTCACGGGATTGGTGCTGGCGCCATTCGTGATTGATTTCAGCACCACTGACCCGCCGCAAAAAGTCGAAGTGACGTTGACGCAACCGGCTTCCACTGGAGGGTTGGTTGTCACGCTGACCAGCAGCGACACTGCCGTGGCGACGGTTCCGGCCAGCGTGACGATTCCCGCCGGGCAAACGACGACTTCGTTCAATGTCACGCGAACCGGGCCAGGCGCAGCCATCGTCAACGCCAAAGCCACCGTTTCCGGCAATGCGCTGGAAACATTCGCTGTCGTCACGGTTTCATTTCCCGCGCCGACCTTGACGGCTGTGAATCCGACGGCAGCCGCCGCCGGAGCCAAGATCACGGTCAGCGGAACCGGCCTCAGTTCGATTCCCGACAACAACATTTTCGGAATGTTTCGCGGGTCGAATCTGATTTGGATTTTCGATCCAGATGACAACGAAGTCCTGACCGATTCCGCCGGAAAGATTTCTGTTCGCCTGGAAGTTCCACCCGTCGGCGCAGGCGCAGTCACGATTCGCGCAGCGGTCATTAACAAATTTACCGGTTTGCTGTCGGACG
The DNA here is from genome assembly GCA_035429885.1 of Blastocatellia bacterium. Taxonomy (GTDB): domain Bacteria; phylum Acidobacteriota; class Blastocatellia; order RBC074; family RBC074; genus RBC074. The sequence goes on along the minus strand of DAOMFR010000051.1, from coordinate 1,111 downwards.
CCAGCGCGCCGCTGAATTTCACTGTCAACGCTTCGACGGTGCCGACGCCAGTGCTTTCTGCCGTCACGCCGCTTCAAGGCAAACCGCGAGACCGCGTCACAATCACCGGCAGCAACTTCAGCACATCTTTATTTGAAAACCGAGTGGTCTTTCGGCAGAACAATATCGAAAGTTCAGCGCGAGTGGTTCAGGCCAGCGCCACGCAATTGGTGGTCGAAGTTCCATCCCAGGATTTGGTTCGCGGCGAAGCGGCAATCATTGCCAGCCGAGTCGCCAGCGATGGAGCAAAAAGCGGACGATCCAATGCGCTGCAATTTACGCTGACTTCCGAAGCGGTCGCTCCGCCGAAGCCTGTGTTGGCTTCAGTCCTGAATACGGCTGGCCAACCCAGCGGACGCGATGGCAACACCATTCGCGCATCCGGTTCGAACTTTGGGCTCAACTTTTTCGACCTGCAAAAGTTTGATTCCGGAAACGACGAGCCGCTGATCACGTTGTTCCTGTATTACCAGAACGGCAAATACATCAACTTCACCTTGCCGACCGCCGCTCAAGGAGGCACCCAACTGACTTCGATTGTGCCCACGGGATTGATCGCCGGAGCGGCACAAATCACCACCACCACCTTCGATCTGGAAACCGGCTTGCTCAGCGAAGAAAGCAACGCGGTGAATTTCACCATCACCGTCACCAGCTTGCGCCACATCAACGAAGACGAGCCGAATGATTCCGTGGAAACCGCGACGGAACTGACTTACCCGATCATCGTGGATGGCAGCGCCGCATTGAATGACCCGGCGGATTTGGTGATTCAGTTCAACGATGGCCGCTCCGAAAAGCTGCACGATTTGTTTTACCTGCCCTGGGATAAAGACGCTCCGATCACCATTTCGCTGGGCTTTTTGCCGACGGGCGATTTGGATTTGTTCCTGTTGCAGGAAAACGCCGATGGAAATTTGGTGGTCGTGGCTTCTTCCGCGCGCACGCAAACCATCCTGGAACAAGTGACCGGCACGTTGAAAGCGGGCAACTATTACATCGCCGTCGGAGCTTTTGCCGGCGGCAGCGGGTACTTGCTGACCGTGACGCAAAACGCTTCATTGACAGATGC
>DAOMFR010000050.1:20865-43925 GCA_035429885.1 Blastocatellia bacterium | reverse complement strand
GCGGGCAGGCTTTCGTCTTGCACGACTTCAACGCCGAGCGCCGTCCATTCGCCTGCGCCGGGTTTGAAACTGATGGTGTAGGTGGAGTTGTCAGGATTGGCTCCGGTGGCAACGACCAGGCCATCGCCTTTGATTTCTTCGGAAACCAGATTGCCTCCGCGATATTGCATCACCATCAATCGTTCGTCGTTGTACACCGACAGCTTGGTTCCATTGGTAGCGCTGGCCGAAATCGGAGCCTGAATTTTCCAGGCGAGTTTACCCGCGTCAAATTGTTTCAGCGTTTCTGATTCCCACGCGGTGCGGCGCGCGCTCAATGTTTCCGCCGTGGCGTCCAGTTCGCCCTGGGCCTGCTTCAACGCCTGAGTCAACTCCTCCATCCGGTGCTTTTGTTCTTCGGTGGGCAATTCCAGTTTCGATCCCCAGGCGTTTCGACCTCGATCTGGAACCAAGCCGGTCTCTTTGATGTCGGCGAAAAAGGCCTTCATCGAATAGAAATCTTTCGACAGATACGGATCGAATTTATGGTCGTGGCATTCGGCGCATCCCATGGTCGCGCCCAGCCAGGCCACGCTGGTCGTGCGAACCCGGTCGGCGGCGTATTTGGCCAGATACTCTTTCGGCTGGACGCCGCCTTCGGCGGAAACGCGGTTCAACCGGTTGTACGCCGAAGCAACTTTTTGTTCCGTAGTCGCGTTGGGCAACAAGTCGCCCGCAATTTGTTCGCGCGTGAATTGATCAAAAGGTTTGTTGTCACGAAAAGCGCGCAACACGTAATCGCGGTACGGCCATGCCGGAAACGGATTGTCTCCGTGAAAGCCGGACGTGTCGGCATAACGCACCGCGTCCAGCCAGTGCATCGCCTGTTTTTCCGCATACCGAGGCGAAGTCAGCAACCGGTCAACCAGCTTTTCATAAGCGTTCGGCGATTTGTCGGCGACAAATGCAGCGATTTCGGTTGGCGTAGGCGGAATGCCAGTCAGGTCGAGCGAGACTCGGCGAATCAGCGTACGCCGGTCGGCTTCGGGCGCGGGCGTCAGGTTTTCTTTCGCCAAGCGGGCCTGAATAAAGACGTCAATCGGATTTCTGATTTGAGATTTGAGATTCGAGATTTCCGGCGCTGTTGGACGAATGATTGGTTGATAAGCCCAATGACCTTCGTATTTCGCGCCTTCGGCCACCCAACGGCGAATCAATTCTTTCTGCCCAGTCGTCAGAGTTTTATGCGCGTCTTCGGGCGGCATCAATTCGGACTTGTCGGTCGAAAAGATGCGGCGAACGATTTCGCTCTCGTCGGGTTTGCCCGGAACAATGGGCGTCACGCCGGAACGGGATTTTTTCGTCGCTTCTTCGCGCAGGTCCAGCCGTAATCCGGCTTTGCGGGAATTTTTGTCCGGGCCGTGACAGCGGTAGCAGGTGTCTGAAAAGATCGGGCGAATGTCCCGATTGAAACTGACGGAGCCACTTTGCGCTGACGCTTGCCGATTCGACCACACAGCGACAACGGTCAACATAACGGCCACAACAACCAGCAAAAGCTTGCGAGTTCGAATGTACGCTTTCATAACTTTCGTTTGTTCTTTCGTGAAAATTTTGGGCGGAAACGCTGGTGTCACAATAGACGAAAGCGGAAACCAACGCCAAATCAGTTTCCGCTTTTCCGGGAAAGCGGCGCGTTGAAAATGCTGAATCCTTCGATTAGGCTTTGCCCCCATTCGCAATCTAAAAAACCTAAATCAGGAGCACCAGAATTATGACGATGATGAACACACCGTTGACGATGTCTGTGTTGATGGATCGAGGGCCGATGCTCTATCCCGACAATGAAATCGTCTCGAAGATGCGCGACAAAATTCACCGCTACACCTATGCCGACCTGAACAAGCGTGCGCGGCAATTCGCCAACGCGGTAACGAAGCTCGGCATCAAGCAAGGCGACCGCGTCGCCACGCTGGCCTGGAACGGGTATCGCCACCTGGAAGTGTATTATGCGACGCCGTGTATGGGAGCTGTGCTGCACACATTGAACCTGCGCCTGTCAGCCACCGACCTGGAATACATCGTTAACCACGCCGAAGATTCCGTGATCTGCGTGGACGATGATCTGTTGCCGATTCTGGAAAAACTGGCCGGAAAGATTCCCACCGTTAAGCACATCATTGTGATGAACAACACGGGCAACAAAGCCTCTGACGCGTTGGCAGCGACCGCAACCATTCACGATTACGAAGAACTGATCGCGGGTGAGCCGACCGAATTTACATGGCCGGATATTGATGAAAATTCGCCGATGGGACTTTGCTACACCAGCGGAACCACTGGCCATCCGAAAGGCGTGATGTACACGCATCGCTCGAATTACCTGCACACCATCACAGGCGGTTTGCCGGACGCATTGGGACTAAAACGTGACGACACCGTTATGGCAGTTGTGCCGATGTTTCACGCCAACGCCTGGGGATTGCCGTATATTTGCATGATGTTGGGGCTGAAACAGGTGTTCCCGGGCCCGACGATGGACGGAGCTTCGGTTTGCCAGTTGCTCCAAGACGAAAAAGTCACGTTCACCGGAGGCGTGCCAACCATTTGGATGGGCGTGATCAGCGAATTGCAGGCCAATCCCGGCAAATACGATTTGTCCAGTTTGCGCGAAATGGTTTGCGGAGGTTCTTCGCCGCCGCGCGCAATGATTGATTGGCTGGAAACCAACCTGGGCGTAGATTTCATTCAAGCCTGGGGAATGACGGAAACTTCGCCGCTGGGAACCATCTGCCGCTTGAAACCGAAGATGAACGATATGCCGCGCGAAAAGAAACTGGACGTGAAACAACGCGCAGGCATTTATACTCCGGGTTTGAAATTGCGCATCGTCAACGACTTTGGCGACGAAGTGCCGCACGATGGAACTTCGATGGGACGGTTGCTGATTAAAGGGCCGTGGATCGCCTCGACGTATTACCGAACCGAACCAACACCGGATAAATTCCCCGATGGTTGGCTGGACACCGGCGACGTGGCGACGCTGGATACCGAAGGGTATATGGCGATCGCTGATCGGTCGAAAGATTTGGTCAAGAGCGGCGGCGAATGGATATCCTCCGTGGATTTAGAGAACGCGATTATGGCCGTGCCCGGCGTCGCTGAAGCCGCCGTCATCGCCGTTCTGCATCCGAAATGGGACGAACGCCCGCTGGCTTGCGTTGTCAAAAAGCCCGACGCGGAACTGACCAAAGAACAAATTTACGATCACTTGTTGAAGAGCTTCGCCAAATGGTGGATGCCCGACGACATTATCTTCATTGATGCAGTGCCCAAAACCAGCGTCGGCAAATTCGACAAGAAAGTCCTGCGCGAACAGTTCAAGGACTTTCAGTTGAACTCCTAACTCGAATCAGTACCGCGCGCGGTAGCGAGCGGGTATTCGGCAGGAAGCTTGTCACAAACACTCGCTCCCTACCGGTCGCGGTACTGACTTAGCACTCCTAACGGGAAGTACAAAATTTTGAGAATTACACGTGTTTACACCAAGACCGGCGACGCAGGCGAAACCTCGCTTGTGGATGGCAGCCGCGTCAAAAAAAATGATTTGCGCGTTGCGGCTTATGGCGACGTAGACGAACTGAATTCCCTGCTCGGTCTGGCGAGAGTCGGATTGCAGGATCAACAGCTCAACGATGAACTGGGCAAGATTCAAAATGAACTTTTCATCGTTGGCGCGGATTTGGCCAGCCCACTGACGATTCAAGTGCCGCGAGTAGACGAAACGCACATCACCGAAATGGAGCAGTTGATTGACACGCTGCTGGAAGAACTGGAACCGCTACGCGAATTCATCTTGCCGGGCGGAACGCAGTTCGGAGCCACGTTGCATCTGGCGCGTTGCGTGGCTCGGCGAGCCGAACGCTGCATCGTGGCGCTGTTGACCGAAACTGAAATCAATCCTCATTCGCTGACGTATTTGAACCGATTGTCGGATTTGCTGTTCGTGATGGCTCGCGCGGCGAATCACCGTGCAGGCGTCAAAGAACAATCGGCAAATTTCAGTTCACGCGGAAAGAAGTGACGGAAAGATGGAGGGACAGGGGGACAGAGCGATAGAGGGATGCAGCGAATGATGAATAGAGAGACAAGGGAGTCAACAGACGGCGCGAGACAGCAGTTCCTGTAGTCCCAATCCCTCATTCCCTCTGTCTCTCGATCCCAAACCTATGCGGCAAATCCTGATCTTCAGCGCAATCTTCCTGGCAGTTCCTTTGGCGCTGTTCGCGCCGTTTACAGGCTTAATCAGTTATGTAGGCATCGCGTATGTGCGTCCGCATGAATGGGCTTACATGCCGAACGCGCCGATTTCGATGGCGGTGGCCGTGGCGACGCTGATTGGCTACGCCGTCTTCGAACTGACGCGCCGAGCGCCACAGTTGATTCCGAACTCGTTGCTGCTGTTGTTGTGGGCACAGGTTTCGGCAGCGACCTTTTTCGCGTATTCCCCTGCACTGGCGCAGGGAAAATGGACGGAATTCAGCAAAACGATTTTGATCGCTCTGCTGATGACGGCGATGGTGGATTCCGAAAAACGCGCTCGGTGGTTGTTGCTGGGAACGGTCGGCGCAATTGGCTTTCTCGCCTTTCGATCCAATGTCGGCATTTTGCTGGCTGGAGGGCAAACGCGCATTTTCGGTCCCGGCGGAGCCTTTGAAGACAACAACGATTACGCGCTGTTACTGAACGTCGCCTCGCCCATCGCGTTTTACGTTGCTCGCGCGGAACCCAATCGCTGGTTGCGACGAATCTGTTACACGTTGTCGGCGATGATGATGATCACGGTGTTGTTTTCGCTGTCGCGCGGAGGCTTTTTGGGCTTGTGCGTCATCCTGCTTGGGCTGGCGCTGAAGTCCCGATACAAAGTGGCAGGCGTCTTGGCGGTCGTGTTGGCAGGTTCCATCACCTTCGCGCTGTTGCCGACGCAAGTCGTGGAACGCGTCCGCACGATTCGCACCGCCACCGAAGCGGACCAGTCGGCGCAAATGCGGTTTGACGCCTGGAAAGTGTCGCTGCAAATCATTGCGGATTATCCAGCTTTGGGCGTGGGGCCAAGAAATATGCTGGAGCTTTACAACCGCTACCAGCAAACAGACAACGTGCGCGTTTCGCACAATTCGTTTTTGCAAATTGCCGTGGATGCGGGCGTGCCGGCGTTATTAATGTTTTTGGGACTGATTGCGCTGAGTTGGTCGCGGCTACGTCGGTCAAGAAATTTGTTGAAAACTCGCTCGCCGGATTCCTGCCTGATTTTGTACTCGCACGGGTTGGAAATCGCTCTGATTGGATATGTGGTGTCGGCCAACTTTCTGAGCCGCCACGATCTGGAATTGCTGTACGAAGTGTTCGCGCTGGCAACAAGCTTTCACGTATTGACACGAGACTTGGTGACCACAACTCAAACAGTTCCGGTGACTTCGGCAATTTCCGCCAGCAATTCGGCGTCGGCATCTACTGGGCAAGCGTAATACCACCAGTTTCGTTTGGGCGTCCAGCCTTCCTCTTCGGCCAGTTCGTCGCCCCACAAACACACGTTTGAACGTGTCGTCTGCCCTTTCATCTGGTCATCCGCCTGTCGAATGCGCTCTTCAAACTTTTGCTGTTCGGCAAGCGAAGCGACGTTCAACGCCTCATCCAGCAACTGGCGCGCATCCAGATCATTCAGGTAATCATCCAGTGTCATCGAATATCCGGCTTCGACAGATTTAACGACCTTTTCCCAGCTTTCGACCAGACCAGCCAGTCCACGCTCAGCAACTGGAAACGGACAGCCCTTTTCGCGCAGAAACTCACGAACGTCGTCACTCATTGTCGCCTCCTCTCGATGAACGATTTGAATCACGTTTGCTCTGGCGGCGAAAGTACGCTTCACCATCGTTTGGCTTGAAGTATGTGCGAATGGTTCGGTCAGCGTTGAATGCCAGAAATGCTCCGGTGGTTTTCTCAAACCGTGTGACCACGCCATCACTTCGCACCGTTTCCAACACGTTGGCGTTCAATGGACGATCTCGAAGCTCTTGCGCCTGCCGCAGATATTCTTCTTTGCTGATCGAGCCAAATTCGCCGCCGTGCTTGTCGTAATGATCCAGGAATTTCTGTCGAGTGGCAAAACCGACGCTTGTTCGAATCGCTAGCTCGGGCGTCGTCTCAGGGTTTGCCTTGGCGCGAATCTGCGGCGGCGCAGAACTGGTTTGGCGGCAGGCTCCCGTCAGCAATGTCAGCGCAATCAACAGAATTACCGCCAGGAAGCTGCAGTGGCGGGCCAGATTCTTTTTGAAAACTTTCGTTGCGCAGTTCATAAAAACGAAGACGAGTGACAACGGTTCAAGTCGTCACTCGTCAGTAAGCCAATTTGTCAGAACGGTCTCTGTAACCTAGCGGATGCTCATTCCGCCCAAGCCGCCCAAGCCTGCAAACGGATTCGTTTGCTCTGCGGGCGGAAGCTGATCCACTTTCTCCGGCGCCAGAACGGACAAACGATTCACGCAGTTCGTGCCCAACCCGGTGCTGCGATAATCTTTGTTGTTGGCGATGCTGAAATACAAGTTGATGGCATCGTCTTTTTTGCCCATCGCTTCATAAATGCGAGCGATATTGTAATCAATCAACGCCGCCGTGCTGCCGGGTTTCGCTTTCAATTTTTGATATTCGGCAATGGCTTCGTCGTTTTTGCCCACGGCTTCATACCGCTGAGCCAACGCCATCTGCGCCTGAAGACCAACATCGGAACTCTTGCCTGACAACTCTTTCAACGTTGCTTCGGCTTTTTCCGGCTCAAAGTAAAGTTGATGCACCGCGGCATAATATCGAGCGAGATCGCCATAAAACGACGAGTAATCATTCGCCGCCTTGGTAAACGCTTCGTAAGCCTTGTGATGCTTATCATCTTCGGATGTGGCGACGTATCCTTGCGGATTCGCCGGAACCGGATTGGCCACGATCGCGTCGTTCCAGCGGAACGCTTCAGCCAGCGTTTCCGCCGCATTATTGGCGCGTCGAGAATAAAGCATCCAGCCAATCGCCACTACGGCGATCAAGACCGCCGCGATGGTCAGCCATTTCAAAATCGGGCGTGAATTGCCTTTTGCCCAAACGGCCGTAGCCACGTATTGCTGCATTAATGGATCGCGCTTTAAGTCCTGCGCGCTAGCTCGCCCTTTAGCCAATGTATTACTCCTTCAGGATCAAATTTGGGGCTGTGAGGAAAACAAGAAAATAACGGCCACCTTTAATGATGTCAAGCCGTTCAAAAATCCGCCGTGTTGGCCAAATCCTGTCGTTCCCTATAAGATTCAAAATATGGCATTCACCAAGATTATCGAGTACGAAGGCATTACCGAATACAAACTGGATGTAAACGACTTAAAAGTCCTCCTCGTTCCGCGCAGGGCTGCGCCTGTAGTGGCCTTTATGGTTGTGTATCGCGTGGGTTCGCGCAACGAAGCCGTCGGCCACACCGGCGCGACGCATTTGCTGGAACACATGCTGTTCAAAGGGACCCCGACCTACAACAAAAAGAACGGCACACAAATCGCCGCCGTGTTGCAAAAACAAGGCGCCGTGTTCAACGCCGACACGTGGTTTGACCGGACGCGATATTACGAAATGCTGCCCAATGATCAGCTTGAACTGGCCATTCACCTGGAAGCCGACCGGATGCGCAATTCGTTCATCGCTGATGAAGACCGTCAATCCGAAATGACAGTCGTCCGGAACGAACTGGATCGCGGAGAAAACGAACCTTCGCGAATTTTGGACGAGCGAGTCTGGGCAATGGCGTTCCGCGAACATCCATACCATCATCCGACCATTGGTTGGCGCTCCGACGTCGAAGGCATGCCGACTTCGCGACTGAAAGAATTCTACGACGTGTACTATCACCCGAATAATGCGACGGCGATTGTCGTCGGAGATTTCGAAGATCAAGTGGCGTTAGATTTGATCGCCAATCACTTCGGCAAGATTCCGGCTTCGCCCGAACCGATCCCGCCAATGTACACCACCGAGCCGCAACAGGAAGGCGAGATTCGCTTCAAGCTGCGCCGAGCCGGGCAGTTGGGCATCATTGAAATGGCTTGGCACATTCCTGATGCCCGCCACGAAGACTCTGCGGCGCTGACCCTGTTGGATCACGTGATGTCCGCGGGCGTGACCGCGCGGTTGTATCAAGCTCTGGTCGAAACTCAGATTGCCGTGGACGAACAGGCGCAAGCCAACCAATTCTTGGATGCCGGTCTGTTCACCATCGAAGTGACGCTGCATCCGGGAATCGAACATGCCGTCGCCGAACAGGCCGTGCTGGATGTGATCGAAAAGCTCAAGACCGAAGACGTGTCGGACAGCGAATTGCAGAAAGCGAAAAACCTGATTTTGACGCAAATGATCTATGTCCGCGACAGTCCATTTGGCGTTATCAGTGTCATCGGCGAAGCGGAAGCGTCTTCAGGCTGGAAGCTGTTTATTGACCTGCCCAGAATGATTGAAGCCGTCACCGCCGCAGACATACGCCGCGTGGTCAACAAATACTTCACCGAAGACAATCGCACGGTAGGCTGGTTCATTCCGAAAGAAGACGAATCTTCAACCAAGGAGGAAGCATGAACAAACTTGCTCTGATTTCGATGTTGGTATCTGCGCTGTTTGCCACAACAGTAATGGCCGGAAATCGAATAGTCATTTTCGACAACGTCACAACTGAAGTCGCCGCGCCTCCAGCCGCGCTGGCTGTTGGCGAAGAGCTGTGGGTGACGCTGGCTGATCTGACGAAAGCGACCAAGTTCGTGTTGAAACCGCAAGGTGTTTGCCGCGACGAACTTTGCTTCCCGATTCCGAAAGCTCGCAAAGCTGCGTTCTTGTCTACGCAAGGCAAAGTTACGTGGTTCAACCTGAGCGAGTTTGCACGACTGACCAAACAGCCTGCCGCGTATGACGCCGAACAGGCAACGTGGTTTTTCGGCCCACGCCCGGAAGAACAAAACCAGTTCGTCTCTACACTGATGGCTCCGAACTTCCGCTTGCCGGATAAGAACGGCAAGCTGCATTCATTGTCGGAATTTCGCGGCAAGAAAGTATTGCTGCTGACCTGGGCTTCGTGGTGAGGTTGCCGGTTTGATCTGCCAGGATGGCAGACGCTGTACGCCGAACTGAAAAGCAAAAACTTCGAAATCATCTCCGTCGCCCAGGACACGGGCGGAATCAAAGACGCGGGCAAATGGATCGAAGCCGCTAAGCCGGACTACACCGTGCTGATTGACGAAACGCATTTGGTCACGCGGTTGTACAACATGGTTAATGTGCCGACGGCGGTTTGGATCAACGAAAAAGGACGCATCGTTCGCCCGAACGAAGTCGCTTATGTGGACGACCGTTACAAAGGCATGCACAAATTGGAAGCGGCGGAGTATTTGACCGCAATCCGCGACTGGGCGGAAAACGGCGACCGCAGCGTTTACGCCTTAAGCGAAAAGGATTTGAAAGAACGCTTAGCTCCGCAAAATCCGGATTGGGCGCGCGCGTCGGCGGAATTCGGCTTGGCGGAATATCTTTACAAAAACAATCAAGGCCCGGCTTCGATTCGACATTACAAAGAAGCCCAGCGGCTGAATCCTGACAATTGGAATTACAAACGGCAGGCTTGGGCTCTTTCGGACGCCGAAAAAGAATACGGAACCAGCTTTATGAAAGAAGTTCAAAAGCTAAACGGCAAACCGTACTATCCGCCGCGCCGTTTGCCTGAACCCAAAAAGAAAAATTAGGTAATCAATGAGCAGTGCTTCTTTCGCGTCACGCACGCATCGTTATGAATTGACCAACGGTTTGACGCTGTTGGTTTTGGAAAATCACTCCAACCCGACGGTTTCGCTTTCGGGCTATGTCCGCGCCGGAGAATTTTTCAGCCCCGTTGAAAAATACAGCCTGGCCAGCGTTGTTTCCGGCATGCTCAGCAAAGGAACGGCTCGCCGCTCCAAGCTGGAAATTGCCGAAGAACTGGAATCCACCGGAGCCAGATTGGGCTTTGCGTCAAACACCTTTACGGTGTCGGTCAACGGCCAATGTCTAAGCCGCGATTTGCCGTTGATGGTGTCCACGCTGGCTGAAGAGTTGCGCGAACCAGTGTTTCCAGCCGATGAACTGGAAAAGATGAAACAGCGTTACATCGCCAGCATCCGCGAAGATTTGGATGACACGCGCACGCGCGCTTATGAGCGGATGTCACAACTGGTGTTTCCGGTCGGCAATCCGTTTTATCGAGTGCCTGCCGAAACCGCCATTGCTCATTTGGAAAACATCTCATCGGACGATTTGAAAGAATTCCATCAACGATATTACGGAATGGAGTCAGGCCTGATTGTCATTGTTGGTGACGTTGTTCCCGACGAAGTTCGCGCGCTGGTGGAAAAGCATCTGGGTGATTGGCATGGAGCTCCTGCCGCAAGCATCAATCTGGCGGAAACTCCGCTGCAAACCGAAGCAAAGCGCGAAGTGGTGGCGATGAAAGACAAACCGAATTGCGACATTATCATCGGCCACGCGTCGCGGTTGCGGCGCTCAAACCCGGATTATCTGGCGGCGGTGATTGGCAACAATGCCCTCGGACAATCCACGCTGTCTTCGCGGCTGGGATTGAAAGTTCGCGACGAGATGGGACTGACCTATGGCATTAGCTCCGGCTTCCGCTCCGGGATTGGCGATGGCCCGTTCACCATCGGCGTAACCGTAGCGCCACATGACATTGACGCAGCAATTGATACCACGCTGGAAATTGTTCAGGACTTCATCACTCACGGTATTACTGAAGAAGAGTTGCAAGACGAACAAGCGTCCGTCATCGGTTCATACAAAATCGGTCTGGCAACGAACTCCGGAATTGCAGGGCAAATCGTCAACTCGGAATTGTTCGGACTCGGCGTCGAGTATTTGGACAAGTTCCCTTCGCTAATCGCGGCGCTGACCAAAGCCGAAATTGACGAAGCCGTTCGCAAGTACATTCACCCTGAAGTGGCGACGACGGTGATTGCCGGCACTCTGACTTAATGATGAAGTGGGAATGATGAAAGATGAATGGCAAACTAGATTCATCCTTCAGCATTTAGCATTCAGTCTTACTTTATGAAACTCGGAATCCTCCTCTTCAATCTCGGTGGCCCGGAAACGCAGGCCGATGTGCGCCCCTTTTTGTTCAACCTGTTTTCCGATCCCGAAATCGTGCGGTTGCCCATTCGCGCGCTGCAAAAACCGCTGGCGTGGATCATCTCGACGTCGCGCGCCAGAAAATCTTCGGCGAATTATCAGTTGATCGGCGGAGGTTCTCCGTTGCGGCGCATTACGGATGAACAAGCCGAAGCCTTGCGTACAGAACTGCAACAGCGCGGCATCGAAGCCAAAGTCTATGTCGGCATGCGGTATTGGGTTCCATTCACGGCAGAAGCGCTGGATCAAATTGAACGCGACGGCATCACGGATTTGGTCTTGTTGCCATTGTATCCGCAGTATTCAGTTTCGACGACGGGTTCCAGCTATAAGGATTTCAACGAACAGCTGGCCCAGCGCGTTAAGTTGAAAGACGTCAGTCGCCGCGACATCGTCAACTGGCACACCTTCGATCAATACATCGCTGCGCTGGCCAGCCAGATCAACGAAAAGTTCGCCAGCTTTCCCAATCCCGATCCGGCGCAGATTCACTTACTGTTCAGCGCCCACAGCGTGCCCGTCAGCTACATCGAAAATGGCGATCCGTATCTTCAGCATACCGAAGAAACGGTCCGGCTGGTTTCAGAGCGGCTTGGCAATCGCAACCCGGTTCATCTTAGCTTTCAAAGCAAAGTCGGCCCGGTGAAATGGCTGGAGCCTTCGACGGACATGAAGTTGCGCGAACTGAAAGCCGCTGGCGTCGAACAAGTGCTGGCCATTCCCATCAGCTTTGTTTCGGAACATATTGAAACGCTGTACGAATTGGATTTGCTGTACAAAGACCTGGCCGAAGAACTCGGTTTAACCTACCGCCGAGTTCCCGCCTTCAATACCGACGCGCGATTCATCAGCGCGCTGGCGGATTTGGTCTGCGAAAAACTTGGCTGATGTGGTTTTCCACAGACGTTGGCGGTGGCTTCAGCCGCCACCTCAACGTTGCTTCTCGCCTGATACCTGCGCCCCAACATCACGATAATCCTTCCGCTTAACACTCAACAGAACTTCTCAACCAATCGGAGGATTTATGCTTACAAGAATTGGAGCAATCGTCATCATCTACGGCTGCACAGTATTCGCCTGGATGATTTTGGGTACAACGGTGGATCAACGCACAGGCGCGCAGGATGAAAGCTTGAAAACAGCCGTCACGCAATTGTGGGGCACTTCCCAACGCCAGCGCGCGCCGGAGGTGTATTACCAAACTCAAAAACAAAACAAAGTCGTCACAAACGAAGGCGGCAAGACTGTGACAAAGGTTGAAACCGAAACGACAACTCATCCGCTGTTGCTGGATGGCAGCGACATCAACGTTTCGCTGAATCTGGAACACCGGCAAAAAGGCTTGCTGTGGTATTCGACGTATCGAGTGGGTTTCGCCGGTAAATATCGCGTCGTCAATTACACCAACGAACCGCAAGAGGTTTTCCTCAACTTTGCTTTTCCGACGGCTCAAGGCGTGTACGACAACTTCCGCTTCGCCATCGGCGGGCGAGAAGAGCCGAACCTGCAGGTCAACGGAGGCAAGCTCAGCGGTTCGATGAAACTGGATCCTGGCAAATCCGAAATTGTTGAAGTCGCTTACCAATCACAAGGCCTGGACGAATGGTGGTATGACTTCGGCGAAAACGTGAATCAGGCAAAAAACTTTTCGCTGACGATGACCACCGATTTCGACAAGATTGATTTTCCGCCGAGCAGCATTTCTCCATCCAAAAAAGAACAAACGGCAACCGGCTGGAAACTGAATTGGCAATACGCCAGTTTACTTTCAGGCGTAAAAATCGGAATGGGAATGCCGCATAAACTCAACCCCGGTCCGTGGGTCAGCCGCGTGACGTATTCCGCGCCGGTGTCGCTGTTTCTGTTTTTCTTTCTGGTATTCATCCTGACCACCATCAAGAAGGTCAAAGTGCATCCGATGAATTACTTTTTCGTCGGCGCGGCGTATTTCAGCTTTCATTTGTTGCTGGCGTATCTGGTGGATCACATTTCGATTCACGCGGCTTTTTTGATTTGTTCGGCGGTTTCGATTGGGCTGGTGGTTTCGTATATGCGTTTGGTGACAGGCATGCGTTTCGCAGTTGTCGAAGTCGGCTTGATGCAGTTTGTGTATCTGGTGCTGTTCTCGTACACCTATTTCTTTGAATCATTTACCGGGTTGGCAATCACGATTCTGTGCATCATCACCCTGTTCGTCGTGATGCAGTTTACCGGTCGAGTTGATTGGGATACGCTGTTTCGGAAACAGGAACCTGTTCCAATCACAGAGTGAAATTTAGTTTGAGACTTCAATACGGTACGAGGAGCGGTAGCGACTCGGTGACTTCGAGATATACCTTTTCGAGACAACCAAGTCGCTACCGCTCCTCGTGGCGCATCATCACCCAATGAGCACGATTCTTCTAAACACTATCTTGCTTTCCATCTTGCTGGCTTCGATGGTTTCTACTGAACCCCCAGAATCCTCGTTTCGGATTCTGATCAAAAAGTCCGAGCGAAAGCTTTATCTGTATGAAACCGTTGGAGGCAAAGAGCAGCTTCGCAAGACGTATTCGATTGCGCTGGGCAACACGCCAACTGGCCACAAACGGCAGCAAGGCGATGGGCGGACGCCCGAAGGCGAGTATTACCTGACGCATAAAAATCCCAAGAGCAATTACTTCCTTTCGCTCGGCGTCAGCTATCCGAACATCAGTGACGCCGATGCGGGGTTGAAATCCGGCTTGATTACCAAAGCACAGCATCAGGAAATCGTCAGCGCGATCCGGTCAAAAGCAAAGCCGCCACAGAACACAAAGCTCGGCGGAGACATCTTCATTCACGGGGGCGGCAAGACGAATGATTGGACGCTCGGCTGTGTAGCGTTGGAAAATGAAGACATCAAAGAGTTGTTCGATTTGTTGCCGGTAAAAACTCCGGTGAGAATCGTGCCTTAATCTGACAAAACAGAGAGAACGAGGGACTGACAAAAAGTATGCGGACGCTTTATCTGGATTGTTTTGCGGGTGCCAGCGGCGACATGTTCATCGGCGCGTTGCTGGATTGCGGGCTGGATTTCGAATTCCTGAAAACGGAACTGGCCAAGCTCGGCGTGGAAGGTTACGAACTGAGTTTGACGCGCGTGGATCGCAGCGGCATCAACTCCGCGAAGTTCGACGTTCACCTTTCGGGCAAAGTGCATCACAACCATCACCATGATCACTCACACGATCACCATCACGATCATTCACACGACCATCATAGCCACTCGCACGAACATCATCACGACCATTCACATGATCACGGCCACTCGCACGAACACCATCACCACGACCATTCGCACGAAACGAATCCAACATCCAACATCCAACATCCAACATCTCATTCCCACGATCATCGGTCGCTATCCACGATCAAACACATCATTTCGACTTCGGCATTGTCGGCTTCGGTCAAGGAACGAGCGTTGACCATTTTTCAGCGCATCGGCGAAGCTGAATCCAAAATCCATGGCATCCCGATTGAAACCGTTCATTTCCACGAAGTCGGCGCGGTGGATTCGATTGTGGACATTGTCGGTGCCTGCATCGGGTTGGAAGCGTTGCGCATTGAACAAATCATTTCTGCGCCGCTGCACGTGGGTTCGGGAATGTTCGAGTGTGCGCACGGAACTTATCCGGTTCCTGGCCCAGCCACGGCAGAATTGTTGAAAGGTGTGCCGAGCTATTCCAAAGACATCGAGGGCGAATTGGTGACGCCCACGGGTGCGGCGCTCATTTCCACGCTGGCAGTGAGTTACGGCAATTTGCCTGCGATGAAAATCGAACGAGTCGGTTACGGCGCAGGCACGCGCAGCTATCCGAAATTCCCCAACGTGTTGCGCGCGATTCTTGGCGAAGTCGAAGTTGCAACGGATACTACGCCAACTACCGTCACTGTGATCGAAGCCAACATAGACGATCTCAGCCCACAAGTGTTCGGCCATTTGATGGAAAAACTGCTTGCCGCGGGTGCGCTGGATGTTTTTTACACGCCCGTGCAGATGAAAAAGAATCGTCCTGGCGTCTTGATAACGTTGCTTTGCCAACCGGACGACCGCGAACGAATGGCGGATATGATTTTCCGCGAAACGACTACGCTGGGAATCCGCTACAGAACCGAACAGCGGCAAATTTTGCGCCGGGAATTCGAATCCGTTGAGACCGAATTCGGCGCAATCAAAATGAAAATCGCCCGCGCAGAAGACGGGCGATTGGTAAATTACTCTCCGGAATTTGAAGATTGCCGTGCCGCTGCCGAACGTCATCAAGTTGCAATTCGGCAAGTACAATTGGCCGCGTTGCAGACATTCGGCAAGCAGCATTAAAACCTAAAGCAGTATAGGCCGGCTTTCCCTAACTCGTTTATTTTCTTCGCTGAATGATTTCATCAGTTCGATCATTTGAACCTGGTTACAAGGCATCGCCCGAAACGTGGGCAGCAAACCGGCCAGCCATTGCTCATCATTGAGCCGGGAAGCTTCAACCAAAGCCATAATAGTTTTGTGCCCCGCGCTGGATCGTAACGTTGAAAGCATGGGTTTGAGTTGGGTGGCATCAACATCGAAAACAGCTAAATCGTGATAGCTTTGGCAAGCAGAACGCAGTTCATCCACAGAGCAGGCCCCTGTGATTTCAAATCTGTTGCCACTTATTGCGGTCTTCATTTTTTTCAGTCGTTCAGGGGAATCAGCGACTAACAATAATTTGGATTTCGGAACCGGAATGGAACGAAGCGGCGAATTCTGACTCGTCATTAGTGCTGTCATGTTTTGAACTCCTTCCTGTTTTCTAACTCTCTGCTGTGAGCGAATCATTTTCATTCGAATAATCCCTGTCCGATTACGTAAAATTCCCATATCAATTGAAAAACTTACACCCTCGTTGCAGTCCGATGTTTGGAGCGTGGTATAGTGCCGCGCCACTGCGGGCAAAGACTTAACACATTGCAACAAAACACTATGAGTACGAAAAGAACCTTCCAAGACCTGGTTGATATGATGGCGCGGCTACGTGCTCCTGACGGCTGCCCTTGGGATCAAGAACAAACCTATGCAACGCTTGGGCCAATGCTGATCGAAGAAGCATACGAAGTTCTGGAAGCCGCGGAAGCCCAGAATTGGGACGAATTACGCGATGAACTTGGCGATTTGCTCTTTCAAATTGTTTTTTATGGGCAAATTGCCTCAGAAGCGGGACATTTCGACGCGTCCGATTCAATTACGCGAGTCCATGAAAAAATGACACGCCGCCATCCACACGTGTTCGGTGAAGAGACAGTGAATTCCACTGCCGATGTGTTGATGAACTGGGAAGCCATCAAAGCTGCCGAACGCAAGTCTGAATCCAAAGAAGAAAAGAAAGCTTCGATGCTGGACGGCACTTCATCGAAACTTCCGGCTCTGATGGAAGCGCACCAACTGACAACCAAAGCCGCTCGTGTGGGCTTCGACTGGCAAGAAAATGAAGACATTTTCGACAAGCTGGAAGAAGAAATTCGGGAATTGCGCGAAGAGTTCAAACGCGCAGATCGAAACCAGGAAGCCATTGCTGCCGAACTCGGCGACGTGATGTTCGTCGTCACCAACATCGCCCGCTGGCACAACATTGAGCCGGAAACGGCGTTGAAAGCAACCAACAGAAAGTTTCGCCGCCGCTTCGCGCATATCGAACGCCGCGTTGAAGAACAAGGCAAACCCTGGAGCGAGGTAACGTTGGCCGAAATGGATTCTTACTGGGACGAAGCCAAGAAAATCGAGCGAGAAGGCAAAGGCTGATGCGGATTCGATTGCTGACAATTTTTCTGCTTGGGTGTGGGTTGGCGCTGGCAGCGGTTGGCCAGCAACCTGCCCGTTTTCCTCAAACCCAGACGACGGAAAATCTGGCGAACGGAATCGAACTGGTTTCGATCAAACGCGGCGATTTTTCCGAAAGTTCAAAAGCCGACCGCTGGACAATTCAGGTGTTGACGGTTGATCCGAAACTGGCGCGGCTGCGACTGGCTCAGGCAATGGACGAAGTCGCCGGAGCTGAAACCACCAGTTCAATGGCGCAACGGCATGGCGCTCTGGCGGCAATCAACGGCGGATATTTTCGGACTACTGGAATTGTTCGCGGCGAACCTGTTGGCACCCTGACCATTGGCAGCAAAGTATTGAGCGAGCCGGTCAACAATCGAGCCGCACTAGCCGTCAGCGACGACAAACAGATTCGCGCCGCCATCACACACGTCACGCTGAAAGCCGAATTGTTGGCTGATGGCAGAGCCGTTTTCCCCATCAACGGTTTCAATCGTCCGCGCGAAAAGAACGAGTTGATTGTTTTCACCCCGGAATTCCACCGCACCACACTTACCTCGCCAGATGGCGTTGAGTTCACAGTGGAACGAAACCGCGTGACGGCCATCAACGACGGCGTGGGCAGCCAGGCAATTCCACAGAATGGAGTTATCGTTTCGGCTACGGGCTCGGCGCAAGACTGGGCCCTAAAACACCTTCGGCGAGCTTCGCGCGTAGAAATCAAAACCGAAATGAAGACCGATCCGCAGCTTTCATTCAAGCCGGATTTCCTGCTTGGCGGCGGACCGCAGTTGCTCTCAGCAGGCAAAAAAGTCCTTGCCGACGAAGCCTCGCGATACAGCGATTCACTTTATCGCCAACGACATCCGCGCACGGCAATCGGCTGGCGCACGAACGGCAAACTGATTTTGCTGACAGTTGATGGTCGCCAAAAACAAAGCGTCGGGATGACGTTGGATGAACTGTCAAATTTGATGATGGAACTCGGCTGTGTTGAAGCCATGAACTTGGACGGCGGCGGTTCGACCGCGATGGTCGTCAAAAACAAAATCGTCAACAGCCCTTCGGACGCCACAGGCGAACGCCCGGTGAGCGATGCGCTGTTGATCTTTCCACGATGAAACTGCAATGAAAGAAGCTCTGGTGTTAATGGCAAAAGCGCCCATCGAAGGGCAAGTCAAGACTCGTTTGATCGGCGCGTTGACGGCGGAACAAGCCAAACTGCTTTACATCGCCTTTCTCAGTGACACTTTCGCCATGATGGAATCCGTCTGCGATGAACGCGACGACCTGCGATTGGTCATGTGTTACACGCCTGAAGGTGAAGAAGAGACCTTTGACGACGTCGAACGCGAAGGCTGCTTGATGATCGCTCAACGCGGCAACGATCTGGGCGAACGACTGACCAACTGTTTTGCCGATGTGTTTGAAATGGGTTTCGATTCCGTCATCGCCATCGGCGGCGATAGCCCTACGTTGCCGGATGAAATGGTGCTGGAAGCCTTTGACTGCCTGGAAAACGAAAACGACGTCGTTGTCGTTCCGGCTGAAGACAAAGGCTATTGTTTGATCGGAATGCGAAAGCTTCATCCGCAAATTTTTCAAAACATTCCCTGGAGCACAGCCGATGTGATGTCGGCAACGGAAGCTCAGGCCAAAAACGCGAGCGTGAGCTTAATCGTCGGCCCGGATTGGTACGACGTAGACACGCCCGAAGAACTGGAACGCCTGAAGCAGGAACTGAAGGAAACCAAAGGCACGGCCAAATTCACTCGGCGAATTCTGAAGGAGTTCGCCCAAAACGCCAGTGCGATACCGCGCGCGTAAGCAAGCGGATCAGACAACACACCGTTTGCTTACATGCGCGGTGTCGAAGCGGAGGATATCTACAGCAATGAACAAGCTTTGGACAATCATCAAACGCGAATACCTGACGCGAGTGAAATCACGAGGCTTCGTCATCGGCACGATTCTGGGGCCGGTGTTGATGTCTTCGTTTGTGCTGGTGCCGATCCTGCTGGCGCGTTATAGCGGCCCGGACAAATACAGTGTCATAGTCCTGGATCAAACAGGCGATTCCGCTCTTTACGAGCGGCTGGATGCGCTGCTGCAACCGAAGCGGTCAGGTCAGCCGCGTTACGAACTTAGCCGCGACGCGTTGAAAGCAAACGAAGATTTGGAAGCGCGCCGACGGGTTCTGGCTGAACGCCTGGCGCGAAAAGAGATTGACGGAATTCTGGTTCTTCCTCCTGACACGCTGAGCCAAAAAGAACTCACCTTTTACGCGAAAAATTCCAACGCCGTCATTGGCCGAACTCGATTCGAAGACGCGCTGAACAAAGCAGTTTCAGAACGCCGCATTGGGTTGGCCGGATTGGACGCCGAGCGCGTCCGCGAATTGACCAAGGACGTCACCTTGAAAGCCGTCAACGAACGAGGCGAAAGCGGGCGCGGACGCATCGTGTTGGCGTTTTCTCTGCTGATGGTTTTGTATCTGACGATTTTGGTTTATGGCGTGACGGTCATGCGTGGAGTGACCGAAGAAAAACAAAACCGAATCATCGAAGTTCTGCTGTCGTCGGTCAGCCCTTTCTATCTGATGATGGGCAAGGTCATAGGCATTGGCCTGGTTGGTTTGACTCAATATCTGACGTGGTCGCTGTTTGGCATCATCCTCAGCGGATTGTCCGCTGCTCCGGCGTTGCTGACCTACGCCGATCAGTTGCCGAAAATTTCGCCGTGGTTATTTGTCTTTTTCGTCATTTACTACCTGCTCGGATATTTCCTGTACGCGACGCTATACGCGATGGTGGGCGCCATCGTCTCCAACGAAGACGACGGTCAACAGGCTCAGATGCCGATCACGATGACGTTTATGGTTTCGATGGTCGTGTCTTCACTGGTGATCGAAAATCCAACCGGGACCTTGGCGACAGTTCTATCGCTGGTTCCCTTCTTCGGCCCATCGCTGATGTTTTTGCGCATAACGATGGAAGCTGCGCCCGCCTGGCAAATTGCGCTATCAATCACGTTGATGATCGGAACGATCATCGGAGCCGTTTGGCTGGCTTCAAAGATTTACCGCGTCGGAGTGTTGATGTATGGCAAGCGCCCAACCATTCCGGAACTGATCAAATGGTTAAGGTATAGCTGAGCATCAGTCCGTCGGCGCCCGATAACCGGCGCGCGTGCGAGCAATGAAGCCCGGCCGTTTGATTTCGACTTTTACGTTGCGCCATTTGCCGTCATGCTTTTCATTCGTTGGGTAATACGCCAACGAATATTGTGTGCGAATCTCAGCCGCAATTTGCGAGTAAGCCCTGTCCAGTTGCTGAAGTTCTTTAACCGGGTAAACACGTCCACCGGTTTTTTCCGCCATTTCGCGCAGTTCACGGCGGGCGGATTCGTACAGCCGTTGGTTGATTTGAATCCGTTCCATCTTCGAAAGCTCGCAGTGGCTTTCAAAATACGAATCTGAAATTTTGCCCGCGTACTCTTTGACGTATTTCCGCAACTGCTTGCGCGAAAATTCGAAATGACTGTCTTCGGCGCAATTTCTGATCATGCCGGCTTCCGTGAACCGTTCTGTGTCCAGTTCCAGGAAGTAAGTGCTGGCACGCCCTTTTTCCAGCAGCGGCGAAATTTGCTCATAAGTTCGATAGCCGTAAGAATCCACTCCATCCGTCAACGCGACAATGGCTTTGCGGCCTTCGATTTTGCCCAACACGTCATCCAGCGCCAGCTGCATGGAATCATAAAACGAAGTGCCAGACCCCGCATTAAGCAGATCAAGAGCACTTTCAATGGCTCGACGATCTGCGGTCAGGTCTTTCAATAACTCAATTTCTTTGTTGAACTGAATTAGGGCCACCCGATCTTGCGGACGAAGTTCTTTCAAAAACCCGCGCACCGCTCGTCGCATTAACGCCACATCTCCGCGCGTGCTGCCGGAAGTGTCAATTAACAGCACCAAACTGAATGGCACTTCGGTCGCTTCAAAACTGGCGACTTTCTGCCGAACTCCATTTTCGTAAACGGCAAAGTCTTCGACTTGCAAACCGGAGGTGGTGCGATTGCCTTCATGGTCGGCGACAGCAACATCCAACGTGACCAGATCGGTATCCACACGAATCGTCGCGGCGTCCTCTTCTTTTTTCTGCTGTGGCTTTTTCTCTTGTGCAATCACTGATAAGCAGATTGAAAGCAAACTGACAAGCAAGATTGTTCTGGCCATGTAGGTTTTGAACTTTGGCATTTCGAAGCTCCTGGTGCGATGTGTTGGACATTTGGGAGTATAGCCCAAGATATTTTCTCCGTAACCCAAACTTTGTCGGGCAGCTATCTTGACAGGCATAAAGTCGGCCAGTAAGATGCCTGCTCGCTCGGAAGGGTTCAGGCACGTACAGTCAATGGTAGACGGTCACCCTTACAAGGTGAAGGTTGTGGGTTCGAGCCCCACCGTGCCTATCACCGGAAACGAAGCGAGTTTTGATAATGCGGAGTCGTAGTTCAGTTGGTTAGAACGCCGGCCTGTCACGTCGGAGGTCGCGGGTTCGAGTCCCGTCGGCTCCGCCATTTCATCATAAAACAATACTTAATGAGCCGTTCGTTTACGCGAGCGGCTTTTCTGTTTTTGGAATTGGATATGAGTCAGTACCACGACTGGCATGGAGCGTGGCTGGCATTGAGCTTGTATGCTTCGCATCGAAGACGCACTGCAAATCATTCTCGACCGCACGCCGCTGCTTGGCGAAGAAGAGATCGCTTTGTCAGAAGCCATTGGGCGAGTCCTGCGGCACGATGCGCTGTCCGATCTTGATCTGCCGCCTTTTGATCGAGCGCGAATGGATGGTTACGCGCTGATTGCCGCTGATTCAGCAACCGCCAGCGAAGCCAACCCCATCCGATTACGCGAAGTTGGCGAAGCCGCTGCCGGTCATTCGTTTGCCGGCACAGTCGAATCCGGCCAAGTCGTCCGAATTATGACTGGCGCTCCTGTTCCTGATGGAGCTGATGCGGTTCAACAAATCGAAGTTATCAACGTTGCTGGCGGCTGGATTGAAATTCAAAAAGCCGTTCAGTCTGGGCAATTCATCACACCTCGCGGCATCGAAGCTCGCAAAGGTGACGTGATGGTCAAAGCTGGTGAGCGCATTTCGCCAGCCGTCGCGGCAGTTTTGGCAAGCTTCGGCCACGCCAGACCGAGAGTTTCGCGTCGCCCGCGCCTTGCTCTGCTTTCAACCGGTACCGAATTAGTCACCGTCGCTGAAAAACCCGGCCCTTCGCAAATTCGCAACTCCAACACATACTCGCTGGCCGGCTACGCTGAAACTGCCGGAGCCAGAATTGTCAGCAGCGGCATCGTCCGCGATGATTTTGAGGCAACGCGTGTCGCGATTGAGGAAGGCTTAGCCGCTGCCGATGTTGTAATGCTGTCAGGTGGGGTTTCGATGGGAGATTACGATCTGGTCAAACCCGCGCTGGTTGAACTCGGCGCGGAAATCTTCGTCGAAAAGGTCGCGATGCACCCCGGCAAACCGACGGTGTTTGCCAAAGTTGGCGAAAAACTGATTTTCGGATTACCAGGCAATCCGGTTTCCGTAGCCGTTTCGTTTCACCTGTTTGCTCGCCCGGCGCTGATGAAGATGCAAGGCGCGAACGAAATTCATCTGCCGCGCTTTCAGGCTTATGCCAGCAAGCCGGTCAAAGGTGCTCCGCCACGCCGCAGCCACCAACCCGGAAAGCTGACGATCAAGACTGGCCGCGCCGAAGTCGAGCCGTTGAAATGGAGCGGCTCGTCTGATCTGGTTGCGTTTATGAAAGCCGATTGTCTGATCGTTGTACCGGAAGACCGAGCCAGCGTGGCCGAAGGCGAACTGGTTGAAGTAATCTCGCTTATCGGCTGAACCTCAAATTCCGAACCCTCAAATTCGCAATGATCGAAGAAACAACTTCACAACTTTCCCATCTCGATGCTGAAGGCCGCATCCAGATGGTTGATGTCGGCGCAAAAGCC
>DAOMFR010000050.1:0-20765 GCA_035429885.1 Blastocatellia bacterium | reverse complement strand
GGCGCGCAGATTTGGGCGACGGCTTCGACCAGCGCGCAAACCGGTGTCGAGATGGAAGCTCTGACTGCAGTTTCTGTGGCGGCGTTGACGCTTTACGACATGTGCAAAGCCGTCGATAAAGGAATGACGATTGGTGCAATCCGGCTTGAGAGAAAGACTGGCGGAAAGTCTGGAGAGTGGAAAAGAAACGATGGAGGCTGAATGATGAATGATGAACGCAAGCCTGGTTCATCATTCATCATTCGGAATTCATCGTTTTATAGATTGGGCAGTTTCAACGTTTCCAGCACCACGTTCAGCGAGCGTTCGGCGATGTCGCGGCTGCGCTCGCTCCAACCCATTTGTTCGCGGTTCTGTTCATAGTCGCGGCGAACACGTTCTTTCAATCGTTCGACGTATTCTCCAGGATTAGGTGAATTGGCAATGGCGAAATCCAATTCGCGGTATGCGTTGTGAATTGTCATCAGCCATTCCGAGGCTTGGTATTCGGGTGTTCCTGGTTCGTGAGTAAATTTAGCAGTAGGCATGGTTTCTTATTAGCTCCGTTTTGAAATATCCGCTCCTTACAGGTCGCGGTACTGATTCAGTCATTACTCAGCTTTGTTCCGTCAACAACGTCCGCGTCATCTGCGCGTAAGTGTCAACGGCGTTCAGCATATCTTGTTTGCGAATGTATTCGTGCGCGGTGTGCGCATCGTGGATCGAACCAGGGCCAAATAACATCGGCGTGCCCCAATTCGTCAAACACGGAATATCCGTTCCAAATCGAACGACGCTGGTGGGAATATCAATTCCCTTCACCGTGTGCGTGTGAATCGGCGGCAGCGAAAAACCGCGCTTGATTTCGGCGCGCCCGCCGACGACTTCAACAATCATCTCAAACAACTCATCCGGTCCGGTGATCGTGCGGAACATCAGTTCGCTGGCGGCAAAATCCGCAACAACGTTTGGGCGTCGACCGCCTGTAATCGTTCCAATGTTGTAAGTCGTCGGTCCAAGTTCCGCGTTAGCCGGCCAATCGGTTCGGCGAATGTCGTTCAGAATATCCAGCAACTTTTCGATCGCCGATTCCCCCAATTCCGGATACGCCGAATGCGCCGTGCGGCCTTTGGCTTCGATCACGACACGAAGAGCGCCTTTGGTCGCGATCGCCTGCTGGCTTTCGGTTGGTTCGCCGTTGATCAAGAACTTATTTGAATTTGGAATCGAGTTGGCGACGTTGGCTCCGTCACTACCGTCTTCTTCGCCGACAACGTAAAGCAAGCCGATGTTCGTCAGCCCTTCGTCTTTCAACCGCTGGGCGGCAAACACCTGAGCCGCAATCACACCTTTGGCATCGCACGCGCCGCGACCGTAAATATTCTGCTCGTCTTCGGTAAAACCGATGAACGGCGGAACGGTGTCCATGTGGGACGATAACGTCACGACCGGCTCACCCAATCGAGCATAAACGTTGACGCGGTCATCGCTGACGGGTTGTGTCGTGACTTCAAACCCGGCAGTGGAGAGATAATCTCGCAGCCAACGCCCGGCAGCGCCTTCGTGCCAGGAGATAGACTCCGTCTCCATCAACTCGCGCGTGAATTGAAAAATGTCCATAAGCTTGCGTGTGAAATGCGTGAACTGTCGGGAAGTGAGGCGCGATTATATGCGGCGACTTTGCGATTGCCAAATCGAGATGCTCACTTGCCACCCAGCACAACTCCGCGCCCTTCCAGCTTCAAGGTTTCAGCCGCGCGCTTGATGTCAGCTTTTCGGATGGCGCGGATGGAATCCGGTTGCGTATCCACGTCCGAAGGTTTGCGCCCGAAAATCACCGCTCGCGAATATTCCAACGCGCGCACCGGATGAGCTTGTAGCGCGATCGCGTAACGGCCAATCGTGGCATTGCGAGCGGCTTCGAATTGATCGTCAGCAGGTTGCACTGCCAATTTTTGCAGTTCGGCTTCAAGCGCTTCGCGAGCTTTGGCTTCGTTTTCCGGCAACGTCATAAATTGCGCATTGAAACCGCTGGAGGCCAGACGCGGCACGAAATTGATGGCCAACGAATTCATCAAGCCGAGATCGTCCAGCTTTTCGCCAACTTGCCCCGACGAGGCCATTGTCGCCAGCATTCCCATCAGGAAAAAATCGTCCGGCTGATTCGTTTGTTGAGGCGGCATAGCAGAACCGAGTCGGAAGCCGACAATTTGTGTCGCCAGCGCCCGATTGCGTTGTTCAGTTTTTTCCAGCCCGGCGCCAGAAGCGGGCGGCAGATTCACTTTTAGAGCTTTGTCCAAATCGCCGCGCTTCAGCCCTTCGGAAAAGATTCGGGAAATCAGCACCGAACCATCCGTGTCGCCGACAACCATCACCAGCGGATATTGCCGCTTGATGGTTTTGTTGTGCCATTCTTCCAGCTTTTCTTCGGTCAGGGTTTTGACAGGTTCCGACAAACCAAAACGCGGCAACCCGTACGGATGTCCGGGATACAACGATGTTCGCAGCAATTCGTCGGCTCGCGCCAGATCGTTGTCTCTGTGGCGCAGTTGGTCGGCCAGCAGAATCGTTTTTTCGCGCGCGACTTCTTCTTTGCCGAAGTAGGGAGTTTCGACAATTTCCAGCAAGAGTTTGACGGCGGCTTCGGCGTTGCGCGACAGCACGTCCAGCGTGAAACCGAAAAAGTCCGGTTCGTTGACGATACGAAGCTGGCCTCCATAACTTTCCAGCTCCAACGCGATCAAATCGCTTTTGCGCGTGGTCGTGCTGCGAGCCATGGTTCGCAACATCAATTCGGTTTCGCCGCTGCTGGCTTGATCTTCAATCAACCGCCCGCCTTGAAACAGAACGCTGATGGAAACGACTGGCAAGGATTTATCTTCGCGCACGTAAGCGCGCGAACCGCGCAGCACGGAATAATCCCTGACAGGCAGCGGCACAGAAGCAATGATCACATTTTGTCCGTCGCTGACCTGATTGCGTTCGACGCCTTGCGTAAAGGTTTTCAGAGCCAAGCCGGGTTTGACTTCCGCAGGATTGATCGGCTGAGCGATTGCCGGAGCAAAGGTCACCGCCAGTTCGGCAAATTTTTCTGGCGAAAAAGTTCTGGGCGTCGCCGTGCGAGGTTCGTATTCGGCAACCGTTGCCGTTGCCAGCGTCAAATATTTCGCTGCCGCTTGTTGAATTTCCTGAGCTGTCACGGCGCGCAATCTGGCTGGCTGCGAATCGAATAATTTCCAGTCGCCAAAGCGAGTTTGATAGCTGGCCAGCAACTCGGCTTCGGTTTCAAACTTCATCATCGAATCGTAATGATGTTTTTCCAACAACATTTTCGCGCGTTGCAATTCGCCTTCACTGATGATTTCGCGGCGGAATCGTTCGATCTCGCGGAAGTATTCGGCTTCGGCGCGATCAATGCGTTCCGGTTCGACGCCGATCTGAGCGATCAGCATTCCGTTATTTGCCAGCATTTGAAACCTGGCGCTGACTTCACTCGCTACGCTGAGTTTGTCACGCGAAGCCAAACCATCGCGCAGCCCTTGATTCAGTCGCGAACCATCCCCCAAACCGATCACAGCGGCCAAGACTTCCAACGTGGCCATCTCCTTCAAACCGTCTTTATCCGCTTTGAATGCCGGTGTGCGATACGCGATTGTCACCAGACTTTGGCTGATGTCGGCGCGCGCGTTGCCATACCGCAACTTGTCTTGAGCAGATTCTTCCATCGTTGTCGGACTGATCGCGGATTGCGGCCCCGGCTTTGTTCCGTTTGCCGATTGGTCAGTCGCTGGCAGAGTTGTGCTTGAAAGCGGCGGCGTTGTCGAAGAAGAACCGCTTTGAGTTGCGTTCGCGGGCTTTTGGGCATTTGCGACCACAGGCGGTTTTACGGTCGTCGCAGGCTTATTGCTAACCGCTTGCGGCGGATTACTAGCCCCCGACTCTCGGCCTACGCCGCCGGATTTCAATTCGCCAAACCGCAGTTGCACCTGGCCAATTCCGTTCAATGTGAAAAAGTCGCCCAAAACTGTAACTGTGATGTTCGACGGCTGGTAATGCGCTTGATAAAACGCCTGAACTTGAGCCGACGTCGCCCCTGCCAGGAAGCTTTCAGAAACGGCGCTGCCCCGTTTCAACCGATGTGTGGTGAACGCGGCGGCAAAGAGTTTTTCCATTGCCGCAGTTTCAACGTGATCTTGTGCCGCTTTGCTTTCCAGCAACACTTCGGCGGCAGCTTTCTTCACATCTTCGTCTTTGAACGCCGGATGCATAATCACATCTGCTAACAATTCCACCATCGCGCCGTAACTTTCGGCGGCAGCAATCATCGTGAAGGACGTTTGATCGTAACTGACCCGAGAGGTCATCAAACCGCCGAGCTTGGCAATTTCTTTTTCAATCACTCCGCTGTTGCGCGAAGCCGTTCCTCGCAAAATCGCTTTCTGCGTCAATCGCGCGATGCCGGCAACGTCATCGGATTCACTCAAAATTCCTGCTTTGATCGTGACATTGATTGCGGTTAACGGCGAGGAATGCTTCTCTTTCGTCACCACTGTCAGGCCGTTTCTGAGCGCAAATCGAGACGTGATTGGATTGTTGGGGTCTTGATCCTGCCGCACCAGTTTGCCGCCATCCGGAATTCCCAGCACCGTCGTGATCGGCACAGCCGGTTTCGGCGTTGGTTTGGGCGTTGGCGTAGGCGTTGTGCGACCTCGCCCGCTTTGCGCCCGCGACCCAATCACGCTCAGCGAAATTGCAGCGGAAATAACCACGAATAAAACGGCTAGCTTTAGAGTGCAGCGAAACATCTTACCTTCCCTCTTGGAGTTTGGAATTTTGCATTAAACCCGGTTCAAACTTTATCACGAACTTCCCGGTTTACCAGTTTGACGGGTTTGGGCGGCTGAACTTGCAGTCTTTCTCAATCGGTGGGTTGCAGGTCTGAGGTTTCCGACAATGGCACGGCCGCTTCCATTCGGAAAAACGTTAGCACAGATTCGCCTTGCACCAGTTCGCGATACGGACGCAGGTCGTCGTAATTCGGCGCCAGCGGCAATTGGCGACGATGTTCGACGATGACGATTCCGTCTTCGGCCAGCAGATTGTTTTGCGCGATTTGCCACATCACAGGCGAATAAATGTCGGAATCGTATGGCGGATCAAAGTAGAGAATGTCGAACTGCTGTTTTTCGTAGGCCAGGTATTTCATTGCGGCGACGGCGTCGCGCGAAATAAATTTGAAATCGTTGGTGATGCCGCAATGCCGAAGGTTTTCGCTGATGACTAAAGTCGCTTTGCGCGCGGTTTCGATAAACGTCACCTGTGCGGCTCCGCGCGAAAGAGCTTCGATGCCGACGGCCCCCGAACCCGCACACACATCCACAAAGCGCGCGCCTTCAATACGTGGAGCCAGAATGTTGAACAACGTTTCGCGCATGCGGTCAGACGTCGGTCGCACCGCCATTCCATCCAGCGTTTTTAAGCGGCGACCTTTGTATTGTCCTGCGATTACTCTCATAGGTTTTAGGTGACAGGTTTCAGCTTTCTGCAACCTATTCATAGCCATTCGGATGCGCGATATGCCAACGCCAGGCCGATTCAATAATTCGATCCAGTTCGCTGTGACGAGGATTCCAGCCCAGATCGCGCATGATTTTGTCCGGGCTGGCGATTAGCACCGGAGGATCACCTGCTCGGCGAGGCGCGGCCTCGGTGAGAATCCGGCGGCCAGTGACTTGCCGAGCCATTTCGACGACTTCAGCAACGGAATAGCCGCTGCCATAGCCCAGGTTGTAGATTTCGCTACGACGCTCCATCACGTTCAATGCCAGAATATGCGCATCCGCCAGATCAATCACATGAATGTAATCTCGCATGCAGGTTCCGTCGGGCGTCGGGTAATCTTCACCGAAAATGTTCACGTGCTCGGCTTTGCCCGCAGCAACCTTCAACACATTCGGAATCAGGTGAGTTTCAGGATCGTGATCTTCGCCGCAACGTTCAGTCGCTCCGGCGGCGTTGAAATAGCGCAAGCTGACATAACGCAAACCATACGCTTCGTCGCACCAGCGCAGCATTCGCTCAATCATCAGCTTGGATTCGCCGTAAGGATTCGTGGGATTTTGTGGAGTCTCTTCGGTGATCGGCATCGTTTCCGGCGACCCGTAAACGGCGGCGGTCGAAGACAGCACAATTTTTTTGACGCCGACTTTGAGCATTGCGCCGAGCAATGATGCGGTTCCGCCAGTGTTGTTTTTGAAGTACTTCAACGGGTCGGTCACGGATTCTCCAACCAGAGAATCAGCGGCCATGTGAATTACGGCTTCGATGTTGTGGCCTTCCAGCGACCGAATCAGCAAATCGCTGTCATGCAAATCCGCTTGAATGAAAGCGGCTTCCGGCGCAACTGCGGCAGAATGCCCTTTGCTCAGATTGTCGTAAACAACCGGCTCATGTCCCTGCTTCAACAACCGTTCAACAACGGCGCTGCCAATGTATCCGGCTCCTCCCGTAACCAAAACCTTCATTTGCTGTCATTCCTCTTAAGAATCTTGGTCGCACGCGTCCAGCGTGCAGACTGGTGGAAGGCATTCTACTTCACCGGCCAAACTTTGCGGAACGCGCCTTCTAAAATCGCCCAAAGCAGTTGTCATGCAAATTGAAAATGCGGATGCGCGTTTTTTGGAAAACGCGACATCCGCATTGATCTGACATTCCGGAAAGCAGCAAAGCCTGCTTCATTCACACTGACCGGATTGTGGATTGACTCTCTTCGGTGGTGGGCAAATACCGCCGCGCAACCTTCCCCACTCGCAACTTCCGTTAATCATCGGGCCGCCATCAGGGCATCTGGGCACATTCGATCCGGCGGAAGTAAAGGCTGCGCTAATTCCTTTTGGGGGGATGATGCCCCCCGTAACAACCCCAACCTGAGGGAAAAAGAGCGCTTTGTCGTAATCGTCAATTCCGTAGTAGCTGCGGAACATCTTGCCTGTGCTGCTGCTGGTGACGCCGACGATGGGCTTTTCTTTCAGCTTGTCATCCGAATCGCCACCCAATTGAAGGCCGGGAGAAGCTCCGCCAGCAAGCTGTCCGGCGCTTCGCAAGGCTTCGGCTTCCAGCAATTGAAACGGCGTATTAAGCGGTTTCAGCCCGGAATTTTCCTTGCTCATATAATCCAAAATCGCGTCGCGCAAAACTTTCGGTTCGCCATCACCCTGATAAACCAGGTGCCAGTTGCTTTCGCCAGAAACACAACGCCTCAGCGGATCACACAAGGCAGAAGCGCGAAGAAACCGCGTAGGTTTCGCCGCTGGACCGACTTTTACGCCATCAACCAAATCTTTTTTCAAATTCGTGGGGTAGCGTTGCCCCCCGCCAACCGTCAACACGTACTGAGCAATCGCCCGCTGAATCTGGTCGCCGCGCCAAAGCATTTCTTCTTCTTTTTCGCGCTGCGACTCACGTTTGACCATCGGAGCCGCGGCGGTCGTCAGGATCAAAGCGAACATCAGAATGCCGACGAGTGCGATCAACGCATATCCTTGCTCAGTGTGTTGTGTAGTAGATTTCAGCTTTTGCCTTTTCGGATTCATTCCTAAACCCTCGCTATCATCAGAATTCCATTGATGGAATTTCAATTGTTCTCGGCGGTGTAATTGATAACGTGAACGATCTTGATGGTGGTGTCTTCAATCTCAATCCGTTGCGGACTAATACTGACGATCCGCCAATGAGTCCCGACTTTGCCGTCTTTGCCGACCGTATGGACTTCGTTTTCATCAGCCTGGGATTTCAAAATGGCGGTCATGCCGCTTTTGGCAGTGATCAACCCAACATATTTGTAAGGCGGAGGAGGAGGCTCAGCTACATTAAACGGAAGCGAGTTGGAGTACAAGCTCGCATCGCTCTTACTGCGCACTTGCACGCCATAATTTCCGCCGCTACGAATCGCATCGCCTGAAATCTGAACTTCAAGTCTATTCTGGTTGGCCAATTTTGTCGGATACGGACGGCCGTCGAAAAATGCCTGCGCATCAGTCGGGATTTTGTCTCCCATGACAGTTAGAACAAACCCGCCGGTTCGCCCAATCTTTCCAGACGGATTCAACCCCGTCAGCCAAATCGGCGGCGGCGGCGTTGGCGAAGGCGGTGGTGGCGGCGGTATTGGCTTGGGCGTCGGCGGAGGCGGATACACAAAAATATTTCGCCCAATGCCATCGGAACTTCTGTTCCCCAACCAGGCAAATTCCAGCGGCTGGGTAATGATCGGAATGGCTTTTTCGCCCGGATTCAAAGCCCGTGGCGACGAAGTTGGAGTCGGCGTTTTGGTGATGCCGGATACGGATGAAGTTCCAGCCGCAGGCTTAGACGGAACAGGATCTTCGCCGGTAAAGAACTGCAAGTACATGGTTACTACAAATACTAACCCCAGCGTGCCCAACAGAATCTTCTTCCTGGTTTCGCCTGAATCTTTCGTTGTCGTTTTATCTTGGCTCATCTTGCTGATTCTCAAATCTCAAAGTAGAGATTGCCGAAAACTCCTCTCCGTCGTCATCACTGAGTTTTTTGCGCCGAAGCTTTTTGAGTCCCTTGCCCAGGCTCGGCATCCGCTTCAGTTTTTTTATTCAATGAAGGCGGCACCGGTTTGGCGATTTCTTTTGTCTCTTTCTTATACGGCGATTGGAAATAAGTGTCCATTTCGATTTTCAACGAAACCGGAATGGCTTCGGGCGAACTCAACTGCAATTTCTGAGTGCCGGATTTTTGCGCTTCACGACGAACCTTGTCGGATTCACCTTGGAAAGTCAGCGCGTTGATGACCAGAAATTGCCGGCTGCGTTCCAGATCAAACAGGAATTTTCGCAGATTCGGATATTCGCCAATGATGCTGGTATCAATTCCGAGAACCGGATAAATCTTCTGGGTTTCGTTTTCCCGTCCGTTTTTTTGCGGGATCGGTTGGCCGTTTTCATCTACCAACGGTTCAGCTTCAGCCACGCGGTAGGTCGAATCCCCTGTGAGCACGCCATATTTTTTGCCAAGCGCATCAATCTCATTGATGATTTCGGTCATTCCGCGCTCATCCTGTTTCAAATACTGATCAAACCCTTTCAGACTCGCCATAATCGTTTCGGCATTGGAAGCCTGTTTCTGGCGCCTGGCTTCGTCGGTGTTGGCTTTATCAATCTGCTTGCGAATTTCCGCTTCGCGGGCTTTCAGTGCGTCCAATTGCGAACTCAACGGCTGCACTTTGGAAACGTAATAAAAAATCACCGCTCCCACAAACACCAGCGCAGCAATCAAAGCCACGACCTCAATCAAAGTTAGCCGGCTTCGCTCCACAAGTTCACGCAACCTAACAGAAAGCTCCGCGCCATTTAGGCTCTGACGTAAATTCATTATTTCGCACCTCCCGCTTTGGCGCTGGCAATCTGGTTGCCGACGCTGGCCTGTGTGCCAGTGTTCGGCGGGAAGTATTCCACTTTCAATTCAAACTCAATCTCGTCCGTTCCGTCCACGGTCTTTTTGCTCATCGGAATCACTTTGAATCGGCCTGTATCGTGAAACCGGTTGATCATCGTCGTTACGTCCTGGCCAGTTTTACCAATCACAGTCAGAGTTAATGTCGCGGCATTCAATGTTCCGTCAAACGCTTCTTCACGCTCGTTAGGCATGATTTGGTTGACGGCAACTCGCAACACGCGGACGCCCGCGGGCAAACTTCGCTCAGTTTCGCTCAGCAATTGTGCCCAGGAAAAAGACCGGCGAGCAATCAATTCATTGGCTGCGACCAATTGCTTGTTCTGTTCAGGCGAAATGGTGACATTAGTCGTGACCGGCTTGGTCACTTTGACCTGACTTTCCAGAGCTTTGACTTGCATCGTCTGAATACCAATTTGGCTCTTCAGTAATTCAGTGCTCTCGACCGTCTTCATTAGAAAGTAGGCTGGAATCAAAAACATTAGCAAAATCACCAGCCAGAATAATCGCCGGTTGCGGAAAGGAT
Source organism: Blastocatellia bacterium (assembly GCA_035429885.1). Lineage (GTDB taxonomy): Bacteria > Acidobacteriota > Blastocatellia > RBC074 > RBC074 > RBC074. The sequence goes on along the minus strand of DAOMFR010000050.1, from coordinate 10,780 downwards.
GACTTGATAGATTTACAAGAGATTTCATAACGCAATTCTATGAAGAAACCATCTCAAATTTGGATGAAAGTTCGCACAAACACTGAGGAAACTATAGGGGCATCAAGCGTCGGCAGACTAAAACATCGAAAGGTTGCTGTAAAGCCAGACTGATCTTTCTGTGAGGGGCGCGTGCCCGTGCTGGAAAGCCCGGATAAAAAAATCGAGGTGACCTTTCAGCGTCTCCGCGTGACTGATCACCTCACACAAACTACACACACGTGCCTTATCACGCTGACTGCCCCAAAAGGTTCCCTGAATTTCCGATTCTTCATCATAAAAATATTCTCCAGCGAAAAGGCCTTTATCGCCAGCCGCCGGAGCGCATTTTTGGTAGTGCTTGTCATTTAGCTTCAACGTTCGGCATACTGCCCAACGTTTTTGTCGCACTCTCCCGAAAAAGGAACCAAAATGACTCCGTCCCCAACCAAGATCACGCGCGGGATTTCCGGTGCGCGCTGGCATTTGGCCAGTTGCGATGAATCAATCGTGCGCGCGTTGCATGAAGAAACCGGCGAAGACCGTATTCTTTTGCGCTGTCTGCTCAATCGCGGCTTGGCTCAGGCGACAGAAATCAAAAAGTTCCTCGCGCCGGAGTTTTTGACCGATCTGCATGAGCCTTCGCTGCTTCGGGATATGCCTCTAGCTGTCGCTCGTTTGCGCGAAGCCATGGCTAAACGCCAAAAAATTCTGATCGTCACAGATTTCGACGTGGATGGAACGACTTCCAGCGTTATTCTTTCCCAAACGTTGAAGCTATTAGGAGGCGGCGACCTGACGGAATGCTACATTCCGAATCGCTTTACCGAAGGTTACGGGTTATCGATCCAGATAGTCGAAAAGGCTGCTCAGGAAGGATTTAGCCTGATTGTCACCGCTGATATTGGCATCAAATCCCATGCCGAAGCGCGGCTGGCGCGTGAACTGGGAATTGATCTGATCATTTGCGACCATCATTTGCCCGACGGCGAAGACGTTCCGGCGGACGCATTTGCTGTGCTTTGCCCTAAAGGGTCATCAGGAATCGGCTATCCCAACAAACATCTTGCGGCCTGTGGAGTTTCACTGAAGCTGGCGCAGGCACTGCTGGAAGGCACTCCTCGGCGCGACGCGATTGTTAGCAGTTTGGCTAAACTCACCGCCATCGGAACCGTCGCCGATATGGTGGACTTATCTGTCAGCGAAAATCGCGCCATCGTTTCTCACGGGTTAAAAGGCCTAAGCCAGCCCAGCGCGAATCCTGGCTTACGAGCATTGCTGAAGCTATCGAATGTGGGCAATCCGATCACGCCCTTCGATGTGGGCTTCAAAATCGGCCCGCGAATTAATGCCGCCGGGCGAGTCGCACACGCCAATACAGTCCTAAAGTTATTTGGCGCTGCCAGCGAAGAGGAAGCCAATCTCCTGGCTTTCCAGCTGGAAGAAATGAACTCCAAACGACAGCACATTCAGGCTGTGTTGGTCGAAAAGCTCAAATTGTTGCTGGAGCAAAAGGAAAGCTTGGATCGCGTGCTGGTATTTTCAGGCACGGAGGAAGAAGGATTTCACAGAGGCGTGTTGGGCATTGCCTGCTCCAAGATTGTCGAAATGACCGGACGCCCGACGCTGATTTGTTCTTTGGAAAATGGCCTGGCTCACGGCAGTGCTCGTTCGATTAGTGGCTTTCACATTGTTGAAGCTCTTGATGCTGCGTCTCAGGTGCTGGTTAAGTATGGAGGCCATCCAATGGCAGCAGGGTTTACGGTTGAATCCGCAAAAATTGACGAAATGCGCTGGCGGTTAAACCATCACGCAGCCGAAGTATTACAAGAAGAGGATTTAGGACGAACTCTAACTGCCGACGCCGAACTGGAACTGTGCGAAGCGACCATTCCTACGATCAAATCCTTGGCCAGATTGGAACCGCATGGCGTAGGCAATCCGCAGCCGTTATTCCTGATGCGACGCTTGCCTTTGCGTTCAGCCCAGGTGTTGAAAGACAAACACCTGAAGCTGCAAATTGGCCGCGAGAAAACCCAGCTTGAGGCTTTGTGGTGGAATGCCGTCGAGTATCAATCCAAGCTGGTGATCGGCAAAGAAATCAGTCTGATGTGCCGTTTGGAAATTAACAGTTGGAATAACCGCGAATCCTGTCAGCTAAAGGTAGTTGACGTGGCGGTTGAGTAAATAACGAACCCTCAATACTTTGTAAGGAGATTCTGTGATTCGTCATATCGTCATTTTCAAATTCAAACCCGAAGTTCCCCAATCCGACCGGGACGGTTTTCTGGAAATGCTGCGCGCATTGCCATCGAAAATTTCCGAAATCGTGGACTTTGAAGCCGGCTTCGATGTCATTCATTCGCCTCGAGCGTTTGATCTGGCATTGGTTTCCAGCTACGCCGACCTGGCCGCGCTCGACCGATACGCCAAACACGAACATCATCTGCCTGTCATCGAACGCGCCAAAGAACTCTGCCAGCAAGTCGCTTCGGTGGATTTCGAGTTCTAAGCGTCAGTTCGTCGCTTTCAAAAACTCCACGCCGACGGGTTCCCCGTCAATTTTTACTTTCAAACCTGAAGTTGGGCGATAAGTCACAATCACTTGCGGAGCGGGCGTCATCGCTCCGCAAGTGATCTGATTTGGAATATCCATCGTGTGGCGAACCAGGGTCAGCTTTCCCCACTCTGTGCGAAATCTGTATGTGCGAACGCCGTTGGAAACTATCAGTGTGACTTCCTTGTCCGAACAATCCATACGTGTCAGCAGCCCGCGCATCTGTTCACCGTCAAACCGTTTGCCCGGAGGCCGAGTCGGATCATCTGCTGGCTTGTTCGCCGATTCCCGCTCTTGTCGCAATCGTGCTTCGGCCTCGGCCTTTGCCAAAGCAACTTCTGATTCGCGCAGCTCAATGGATTGCAGCAACCCTTTTGCTCGGTCGAGGATGTCAGCGTTTGTTCCAGTAGAAAGAAGTCCCTCAATCGTTTGCCGAGAAAGCGCGAATTGATCCTGTTTCAAATAAACCTGCGCCAAGGTGTAATAAAAATCTTCTCTATCCGGAGCCTTCGCAATCGCACCTTTCAGCAATTCAACGGATTCACTCAGGTTTTCTCGTTGCACCAGATTGATGAACGCCAGTGTTTTGTAAGTGTCCGGGAAATCCGGCATCAGTTCGCGCGCGCGATTGAGCGAAGCTCTCATCCCGTTCACCGCCTCCGAATCGAAATAGGAAACGAAGCCGGTGGAATCTACATATTGCTGCTGCCAGACGAAAGCGTGCGAGTAGTAGGCCAGATAATTGGCCGCGCCAGTTTCAATCGCTCGCTCCAAAAGCTGGCGCGCTTCGGCAAACCGTTTTTGTTTAAGCCGCAACAATCCCAGCGAACTCAGCGCCAAGGGTTGTTTCGCATCAATCGCCAGCGCACGTTCCAATGCATATTCGCCGCTCTCGGTTCGGTCAATGTGCCAAAGCAAGTCGCCCAGATGCGCTTTCAATTCCACGTCGCCGATTTCAGCGACTGTCATCGTTTCGTCGGTCTCGATCTTGCGGTCGAAGCCAATCGTCTGCGAGTTGAAGACATTGCGCTGAATATATTCGCGAAGCTGAGATTCCAGACCTGTTACATCCTCGTAAAAGAACTGCTTGAATCCATCTTCGACGGATAACCCGTTTGCCAGCGCTGCCAGAAACTGGTGAAAGCGGGATTGCCTGTCGGCATCGCCTGTCATCAGCCAATGCACCAGCGCCCACGATTGCGCATAGAAAACGCTTTTCTTGTCCACTTCCTGGTAAAACGGCGAATCGTTGTCCACTCTCAACAGCGTCCGCAGCGGTAACCATTCCTTGCCGCGCAATTTCTGGACATGAGTTGGAATGGCTCTGCCAATGACAATTTGTTTGCCGTCGTTGCTGACGATAAAGGTGCTGAAGTATTCGGCCAGCCCTTCATTCAACCAGGCTGGCAAATGCCGTTTGCCGCCGCCGGCCAGAAAGTGAACGTATTCGTGAAAGATGACGGCTTCGGGATCTTGCCGACGGGAATCCGTGGTCAGCGTGATGTAAGCGGAATCGTTGCTGGATTGCAGATACCCTGAAACGTCGCTGGGCTTGCCTTGGTAAAGAGGTTTGAACGGTTCGTAAGATTCAATGTCTTTGAACACAAAGACGGTCACTGGCGGAGCAAATCGCCGCTGCCAAATACCCGAAAGCCGTGTGACGGCTTCGCGGAATTTTTCCAGATCGGCGCCAACTCGGCGAATCTGCTTTTCGCTGGCATTGCCGACCAATGTGAAATGCTTCGATTGCACTTTCAGCCAGACATCTTTGGCGGTGGCCCGACTGACAGACAACGGCGGCTCGCTCAACCAAAGCGTGAACCCAATCGCAATGATGACTCCGAAAAGCGTCAGCCGCTTCATGGCCACACCTCCTGAAAACCGAACAGATGCTGACCAGATATTATTGGTTCATCAATTCCAGTTCGTCGAATACCTGGAGCAAAACTTTTGCCGTCTTGGCTGGATCGTGGCGCACCAGCGAGGTGGCCGACATGACGTCTCCAGCTTTGATGAGTTTTACTCCCATTCGGTAGAGATCATCAATATCTATTCGGACTTGGCGAGCTTTTTCTTCTTCGTACTTCAAAGCCATTTCTGGCGGAACTGTGCCTTGATGCACCAACACAGCATCGGGAACTCGGTTCGTGTAGTGCAAGATTTGAGCAACGTGCTGAGAAGCGGTGTAATCGTCCGTCTCGCCATGCTTGGTCATCAGATTCAACACGTAAACCAGCGGAGCTTTCGCCTGGCGAACGGCTTCGGGAATTCCTTTGACCAACAAGTTTGGAATGGTTGAGGTGTACAAGTCGCCGGGCGCAAATACGATGAAGTCGCTTTCCAAGATCGCCTGGATTGCTTCGGGATTCGCCTCCGCTTGCGGATCAAGATAGACGCGTTCGATCGGAATTGAAGCGTCGTGTTCGGGAACACTGATATTCGCTTCCCCCGCCACAACTGTGCCGTCAGCGAGTTCGGCGTACAGGTGCGAATGATCCCAGGTGACGGGAATCACGCGGCCACGAATTTTCAGGATGCGGCTTATGGCTTCGATGGCTTCTTTTTCCGAACCCAGCATTTTCGTCAGGGCCAGAAGAAACATGTTGCCGAAGCTGCGATTTTCCAACGGAGCGTCAACGAACCGGAACGAAAACAAATCGCGCAACAATTTGCTCTCTTCGGAAAGTGCGACCAAACAACGGCGCACATCTCCCGGAGGCAGCATGCCGAATTCATCGCGCAACCGACCGGAATCTCCGCCGGAATCCATCATTGTCACAATGGAATTCACATGAAGATTTTCGTAAGGCCCCAGGCCGGAAAGAACGCTAAATGATCCCGTTCCGCCGCCGATGACAGAAACCGCGTATTTCTTGTCTGAGGGATGATTACTTGCCACGGAACCGTTTTCTCCGCCTGATTTTCAAAGTTGATAAAGCATAAGCTATGACTTTGCCCAATCCGTCAATTCGCGCAACAGCGACGAAGCCTTTAGCTCCGTTGCCCATTCTGCGCAAAGATGAGCCAGTGGCGCTTTTAGCGCTGGCAGCGGGTTTGCGCCAGGCGTCATCGCAGCAACCTGTTCGCGCAACCAGGCAAGCAAATCGTCCAGGTTGGCAAACGTCGCTTTTGTCAGAGCTTCTTGCAACTGCGGAACTGTCCGCAGTTCAAAGTCCAATTTACGGTTGAGATCAATAATATCCGGCAACATCAACGAAGCTTCGCTGAGCGACAAATCAATTCTGCTCAGTAAAGAGTTGTAAACCTGTCGGGAAACGCGGTCGGCTTTGACGCGAACTTCACTGAGCAATTTCTGCCCTTTGGCCGCTGAAGGTTCGCCGTGCGGCACAACCTGACAATACAGCTTCAATTTCGGTTCCGTTCCCGAAGGCCGCACTGTCAGGAAAAAGGCGTCCGTGGTGAATTGAATGACGTTTCTGGGCAGTTGATCCGTTTGGCTGACGAAGGGGCCGAAAACTTCCTGATCCCAGAAATCCACGATCTTGCGCACGGGGAAACCACCGATTTCCGACGGAGGATTTTCGCGCAAGGATTTCATGATCAGGTCGCGCTTCATCACGCCTTCAGCGCCGACCATCGTAATCGAGCGGCTGACATCGTCAAACTCGCCAAGCTCTTCCAGAATGTCAGTGTAATAATCCAGCAGCGTTTTTCCCTGCTGATGCAAACGTTGATACAACGCCGCCAGATACATACAAGCCGGAGTCGAGTCTTTGTCCATGATCGTCGGGATCATCAGAACTCCGTGGCTTTCTTCGGTGGCGAATACCAGTTGATCGGGCGTGAACGGAATGTTGGCAAATCGTTTTTTCCGCTCGGCGGCGGGCTTAGCAAGTTCTTTCAACACGTCTGCGACGTATTTGAATCCGACCAGCAAATCGTCCACCAGCCAGGAATTGCCAGCTTTTTCGACGATCTTGCCGATGATGCGTGTCGTCACCAAAGTTTCGATCACCAATCCGCGACGCTGCGGCCCTTCGGGATCAAGCATCAAATAGTAAGCAAGAATTGCCGCAATCTGGTTGCCGTCGAAGTGATACCAGGAACCATCCGGCATGCGCGCTTCCAACCCAACGCGGTCTGCGTCGGGATCGCTGGACAGCACAATTCCCGCGCCGTTCGCTTCAGCATAAGCCTTCGCCGGTTCGGTCGCTTGTGGGACTTCCGGGTTTGGCGCTTTGAACGGAATGACGGAAAACGTTCCGTCCGGCCCTTCCTCCGGCGGAGTAATCATCGGGAACTTCAGCCGATTGAACACATCGCCGACCGTCGTCAAACCGCATCCGCACAACGGCGTGTAAAGCACCGGCACATTCGGATTGGGCGTGAAAATACCTTCGTACAATTTCACATACGCTTCGATGTAATCCTGATGCAATTCCCCAGGAACGGCGCGGATCAGGCCTTCTTCCAGCGCTTGGTCAAACGGCAGCAATTTAATTTCCTTCGCCTGCTCCATGATGTCCACCAGTTGCTGGTCGTTCGGAGCGACGGGCTGGCTGCCGTATTGGTCATAAACCTTGACTCCGTTGTCGTCCGGCGGATTGTGGGAAGCTGACAAGTTAATTCCGCCAACTGCCCCAAGCTGACCAATCATGAACGACAATTCCGGAGTGGTTAGCACCGCCTTTTCAACACCGGGTTCCGCGTAATAAGCCGTGATGCCATTGCCCGCGTAAATTTCGCACGCGAGTCTGGCCAACGACCGCGAAGAAACACCAATCAGCGGATGTTCTTTGCCAAGAAAGTTATACACACCGGCAATGTCATTGAATTGCCGAACGTCATTCGCGACGACAACTGACAGTTCCTCCCGATCCGGAAAAGCCGTTTTCAGATATTGCGAATGCCCCTGAACCGTCATCGCAATCGTTGTCGGATTCAGCCGGTTGGAACCGTACCCGACTCTGCCGCGTCGCCCGCCAGTTCCAAACGGCAGGACTTGCCAGAACGCATCGAAAACCAATGCCAGGTGCTTTTCGTCCAAATGCTTTTCGAGAATTTCAGGATAGGCGTAAGGGATTTTTCCGGACAGCCATTGCTGCAATCGTTCCGCAGCGCCTTTGCCAAGATCGCCGTATTTTTCAGCCAGTAATTCGCAAAATTTAGTCAGTTCCATAGGTCGTGAAAGTAAAGGAAAAATTCAAATGCAAACGCGGATTTTCAAGCAATCGAGTAATCCGTCAGCGAAGATTTGTCGCCCAGTGTCGCGCCGTCCACTTTTGAGTTGCGTCCGATGATGGCGCTTTTGCCGATGATCGAGTTGCGAATTTCGGCGGCTTTGCCGACGCGCGCGCCGGACAGAACAACGCTGTTTTCAATCCTGACACGCTCTTCAATCACGCAGTTTGATCCAAGCACAGAATTGATAATTTCAACGCCGGATTTGATCTGACAGCTTGGGTCAATGACGGATAGCGCATCCACTTTTGCCGGTTCGGCGTCAGTCGTCAGCGCTGAAGTGGTCGAGGTTGTAATCGGCTTCCGTTCGACATCAAAGGATTTGATTCGCCCGTTGATCAAATCGTCATTGGCCTGCCAATACCGTTGCGGCGTGCCGATGTCCAGCCAGTAATCCGACATGGTGTACGCAAAAAACGGTTCGTTGTTAGCCAACAGCGCCGGGAAAAGCTGATACTCAAAAGAGAACTTTTCGTCTTTCGGAATGTATTTCAGAATGTGCGGTTCCAACACGTAAATGCCCGCATTGATGGTGTTGCAAGTGATCTCTTCCGGTTTGGGTTTTTCCAGAAAGCGGCGCACGCGACCATCGGTTTCCGTTTCGACCAAGCCATACGCCGAAGGGTTATCAACAGGCGTCAAGACAATCGTGGCCGCCGCTTGCCGTTCGCGGTGATATGCCAGGACCTTGGCAATATCGATGTCAGTCAACACGTCGCCGTTGAACACGACAGCGGTTTGCGACAAATGCTCTTCGGCGTTTTTGTAAGCTCCGGCGGTCCCCAGCGGCGAAGCTTCGACCGCGTAATAAATCTTCACGCCGAAATCTTCGCCGTCTCCGAAAATGTCTTTGATCTTGTCCGGCTTGTAAGACAGCGACAAAGTGATTTCTTCAATTCCGGCGCGTTTCAGCAGATCAACTTGGTAAAAAAGAAAAGGACGGTTAACGATTGGGACGACAGGCTTAGGGGTATAAATGGTCAGCGGTCGCAGGCGCGTTCCTTCGCCGCCTGCCAATATGAGTGCTTGCATCAGAAGAGAGTGAACTCCTTGCTTAATAAATCTTTCTGTCCAATTGAGTCGGAAGTCTAGCAATCGAAGTCCGGGAAATCAAAATGCAGTTTTGACGGCCTCCAATGGCTTGCAGTATTTTATGCTCCTTGTTCGACCCGTCTTAAAAACCATTCAAAAGAAAATCGAAAACGAAAAGGACCCCGAGTTATGTCTGTATTAATGAAACAACTGCAAGACAGCCTGCCCAACAAAGTCGAAGTCGCGTTGGCTGACCACGTTCGAGTCGCCGAAGGCTGGGCGACCAAAGTCCGGCTGTGGCTCGCATTGACCTCACTCGTCGCGGCGTATTGGATGTGGAATCATGCCTCTGAAGCAAGAACCATTTATCTGGCGTTTGCCGGTTTGTGGCTGGTAACAATGTTCGCCGTCAGCACACTGACCAAACGAAACGCTTCGTTTTCTCTTGCGACCAAGACGACCTTCTTTGACTTAACCATCGTCCATTTGGGTCTGGCCGCGTTCGTTTATAACGGCCTTTTCCCCAAGATTGGCGCTGGAGTATTCCTTTGTTACTTCCCGATTCTGGCGGTCGCAGCCACTCGTTATCGAACGATGCTGGTTGTTCAATCTGCTTTGTACGCAATCATTGGCTATGGAGTGATTTCTTATTGGGCGGGCAGCCCGCCGTGGTTTCGATTGTCGCTCCTGGCAATCACAGCGTTTGTCTTTGCGGTGGGTTCGCACAAACCCAAAGACCTGATGGTGGGCGTGGCCAAAAATGCCATACAAGATGCATTTGACCTCGGAAGTAAACAACGCGAAGCTGAAATGACCGAGTACGTGCATCAGCTTTTCATGCCACCGCCTCTGTTAGACCTCCAGGCCATCTGGTCTTCTTCCAAGCATGGAGCGGGAACTCAAACCGGCGGCGATTATTTTCAGGTTTTTGAAACCTCGCGCGGCCCGCTGGTTGTGCTGGGCGATCTTTCCATTGCCAGCGGTAAGAAATTCGAATCCCTGGCCGCCGCCGCCGACCTGCACAAAACCTTGTCGAAAATCGTCAGCCGGAATTCCACTGACCCCAGCTTGACGAAGATTCTGGACGAATTGAACGCAGAGCTTTGCGAAAAACGCCGCCCGTTCACCTGTATTCTGGCGCAATGGCAAGGCGATCGCCTGCATTACGTCAATGCCGGTCATTTGCCGATGGTCCATCTGAACAAACCGCAAGGCGCAACCACCGCCGGTCGCAAACAATTGCCAGTCACCTGCGAAGCCGTTGGCGAAACAACTGATGCGAAGTTCGTCGAATCCGTCGTGCCGTTCCCTGCGCGCGACTTGCTGTTGATGTACACAGACGGAACCTTTTCCAAGCTGACTGACAATCGCGAAAAGGGAATCGTCGAAATCGAAGAAATGGCCGAACGGTTCAGCGGCGGCGAAGTCACCACGTTGTGTCATCGCGTGTTTGATTGCGGACAGCCGGGCTTTGATCCAATCAAGGATGATGCGACAGTCGTCGTCGTTCGACGCCAACCAACCAAAGGCGAAGAGCCCAAACAGACAACTTAAACGGAGAGACAGAGGGATGGAGAGAACGAGTGCCAAGCTCTCCCCGTCCCTCCGTCACTCTGTCTTAAACATGCTGATCCTCGGAATCGAAAGCTCCTGTGATGAAACCGCCGCCGCTGTCATTGACGGCGGCACGCAAGTCCTTTCCAACGTCATCTATTCGCAAATCGCTACGCACAAACAATACGGCGGCGTAGTCCCTGAACTGGCTTCGCGCGAACATCTGGAAAAGATCGAAGGCGTCGTTGACGAAGCCTTGAAAACCGCCGGAGTGACGTATGCCGAACTCGGCGGCATCGCCGTTACTCAAGGCCCTGGCTTGGTCGGTTCCTTGCTGGTCGGCATCAATTTTGCCAAAGCCGTCGCCTTTGCCACGGGCAAACCCATCGTCGGCGTCAACCACATCGAAGGCCACGT
>DAOMFR010000049.1:42327-44099 GCA_035429885.1 Blastocatellia bacterium | reverse complement strand
ATGGTGGCGACCAGCCAGCCGCTGGCTTCGGCGGCGGGGCTGCGCATTTTGCAGCAGGGCGGCAATGCCGTGGATGCTGCGGTTGCTGCCGCCGCTGTCTTGTGCGTAGTCGAACCAATGATGGTCAGTCCGGGCGGCGATTTGTTTGCGCTGGTGTGGGATGCAAAAAAGAAAGAGCTGAAAGCGCTGAACGCCAGCGGACGTTCCCCGAAAGCGGCCAGCATTGACGAATTCAAAAAGCGCGGCTTCACCAAAATTCCGCAACACGGAATTCATACGGTGACGGTTCCGGGCGCGGTGGATGGCTGGGCAAAATTGTTGGAACGATCCGGCACGATGAAATTGGCGGACGTGCTGCAACCGGCGATTGAGTACGCCGAACGCGGATTTCCCGTGTCGGATGTGATTGCCGCGGATTGGGACAACGCGCTGCAATACAAAGCCAATGCTGATTTCGCGGCCACGTTTTTGCCGAACGGAAAGCCGCTGGCCGCCGGAGAAATCTTCACCAACAAGAATCTGGCCAACACTCTGAAGCTGGTTGCCGCCAAAGGCCGCGACGTTTTTTACACAGGCGAAATCGGGCAGAAGATTCTCAAATTCGCTCAGGCTCAGGGCGGTTTGCACACCGCTGCGGACTTCGCCAATCACACGTCAAACTGGCTTGACCCGATCAGCACAACGTATCGCGGCAACACCGTTTACGAATTGCCGCCGAACAATCAGGGCTTGGCCGTGCTGGAAATGCTGAACATTCTGGAAGGGTACGATGTGAAATCGCTCGGTCATAACTCGGCGGAATATCTGCACTTGCTGGTTGAAGCGAAAAAGCTGGCCTACGCCGACCGCGCCTGGCACATTGCCGACCCGGCGTTTTACAAAGCTCCGCTGGATAAATTGCTGTCGAAAGAATACGCCGCCGAATTGCGCAAAAAGATTGATGCGGGCAAAGCAGGCAGCGACACTCCGCCAAGTTCACGCGGCGGCGAAGACACTGTGTACCTGACTGTAGTGGATAAAGATCACAACGCAGTTTCGTTTATTCAAAGCATCTTCAGTGCCTTCGGTTCCGGTCTGGTGGCGGGCGACACGGGCGTCGTGTTGCACAATCGCGGAGCCGGGTTTTCCTTCGATCCGAATAATCCGAACAAGCTGGAAGGCGGCAAACGTCCGTTTCACACCTTGATTCCGGCGATGGTATTTCGCGATGGAACTCCGTGGTTGACCTTTGGGTTGATGGGCGGCGATATGCAGGCGCAAGGCCACGCGCAGGTGTTACTGAACCTGATTGATTTCGGGATGGACGTGCAGCAGGCTGGCGAACAAGCGCGCTTCCGCCATTTTGAAAGCGGGCTGGCGCTGGAATCCGCCATCGGTTCCGACGTGCGCAAAGCTCTGGAGGCGAAAGGCCACAAACTGACGATGGCTCCGGGAATGTTCGGCGGCTATCAAGCCATCATGATTGATCCGAAAACCGGCGCGCTGTTTGGCGGTTCTGATCCGCGCAAAGATGGTTGCGCCATTGGATGGTAGGCTTCTCCCACGGAGCCACACGAAGAATCACGAAGGAAAACCAATGACCATGAATCGGCGAACTTTTTTGGAGCGATTGCCTGCGGTTGCATTGCCGAACCTTGTTCGCTTTACGTCGAAACCTCGCACTACGGTCAGCATTCGTGGGGAACAGTTTTTCATTAACGGGCGACCGACTTATGCCGGGCGACGCTACAAGGGAATGAAGATCGAAGGCCTGCTGATGAATTCGCGCATGG
>DAOMFR010000049.1:5397-42227 GCA_035429885.1 Blastocatellia bacterium | reverse complement strand
GATGAACTCGGCATGGTCGCCATTGTCGGGTACTTTTACTTCGGACAGGATCAGCGACTGCGCGATGAAGCGGCGGTCATTCGTGCGGTGAAAGACGCTACGAAATGGTTGTTGGATAAAGATTACCGCAACGTGCTGGTCGAAATTGCCAACGAGTGCGACAATCGCGCCTACGATCAACCGGTCATCCGGGCGGATCGCATTCACGAATTGCTCCGACTGACAAAATCAATAACTCGAAATGGGCGGCGGTTGCTGGTCAGCGCCAGTTTCAACGGAGGCAGTATTCCCAAGCCGAATCTGGTGGCTGAAGCCGACTTTCTGCTGTTGCACGGCAATGGAGTCAAAGAGCCGAACCGCATTGCCGAAATGGTTCAACAGACTCGCAAGGTGGAGGGATACCGTCCCAAACCGATTCTGTTCAACGAAGACGATCATTTCGATTTTGACCAACCGGCAAACAACTTTTTGAAAGCCGTTGGAGCCTATGCTTCGTGGGGTTACTTTGACCCCGGCAAGAGCGATTACAGCGACGGGTATCAATGCCCACCGGTCAATTGGGGCATCAATACCGAACGCAAACAAGCATTCTTCAAATTGCTGAAAGACATCACGGGTTCATAACCCAACTTTTCAATCATCATCATCTTTTGGAGGACTCAACACCATGACAGAGAAATCAGTATCCAGACGCAATTTCGTCAAAACCGGCGCTGTCGCAGGCGCAGGGTTGTTGATCGTTTCGCCGCAAACGGCTTTTGGTTCGGTGGCCAATTCGTCATTGGGATTGGGCATCATTGGTTGCGGAGGCCGCGGCAATTACGACGGCGGAGAATTTCTGAATAACACAGACGTTCGCGTGACGGCGTTGATGGACGTGTTCGACGACCGGCTGCAATCCACTCGCGCAAACTTAAGCAAGCTGGCGGAATCGAAAGGCCGCCCGGCAATTTCCGAATCTAATCTCTTCAAAGGCCATAAGTCTTATGAAAAGCTGGTGCAATCCAAAGACGTTGATTTGGTGCTTGTCACCAGTCCGCCGTATTTTCACCCCGATCATTTGGAAGCAGCCGTCAGCGCAGGCAAACATGTTTATTGCGAAAAGCCCGTCGCGTCGGACGTTGCCGGATGTTTGAAAGTGAAAGAGATCGGCAAAAAGTATAACGGCAAAGTCAGTATGCACATCGGCTTTCAAAAACGTTATGACGAAGGGTATCGCGGAATGGTCGAACGCATTCATAAAGGCGAAATCGGCGACATCGTTTTAGGGCAAACTTTTTATTACACCAACGACCTTGGCCGTCAGAACAAACCGGGAATGTCGGATCTGGAAGCTCGCATCCGCAACTGGGTTTTTGATCGTGCGTTGTCCGGCGACATCATCACTGAACAGAACATCCACATTCTGGATATCGTCAATTGGGCGTTGAAAACTCATCCGATTAAAGCCACTGGCACTTGCGGGCGTGCGCTTCGCAAAGAAGTCACAGGTGTTCCGGCGGATTATCTGTGCAGCGACCATTTCATTTTGACGTACACCTATCCGGGTGACGTTCACATCAGTTTCAATTCCAACCAGTTCAAAAACAAAGGCTATCGCCAATCCGGCGAACGCTTCTTTGGTACAAAAGGCGCGTCAGATTCGAACCAGGGCGGGCCAGCCACGATCAACTACAACCAAGTGGAAGAAGGCCAGAAGACCGCCGACAAAGTGGATTGTGGCAAAGTTGATTTGCATGTCGCTGTTGGTACGAAGATGAAAGCTCTGGTTGCCAGCATTCAATCCGGCAAGTTTGAAAATCAGTGCGAACAAGGCGCGGAAACTACGCTGACAACAATTTTGGGCCGGATGGCTGCATACAAAGGGACGGAAGTGACTTGGGACAAGATGATGAAATCCGGTGAAAACTGGAATCTGAAATTGAATCTGGATTCCCTGGGCGGTAGCGGAGCCGTTTCAATGAAAAGTTAAACGGGTGGGCTGAATCACGAAAAACAGAACCGCAGTTCAAAGTGAAGGTTGTGGGGACCTTATTACTCTGGACTGCGGTTTTTGTTTTTTGGGCGTATGACAAAAAAGGTTCAGAAAATTGCCTGGCATTGCGAAGTAAATACTGCCGGACTCCGCGCCTTTGGAGTTGGCAGCCTTGCTTGAAAGTCACGAGGTGGAATTACTAAACTCTCGATCTTTTCCGCGGGTTATCAACTCTCGCAAATCGAATCCAAATCTTGCCGAACAGGTCTCAGCAATCGGCTTGCCACAATGTAACGTTGACTGAAATTCATATAAGTTGCTGACATTGATAGTGGTTAGTCAGATTAAACCGCCACGCTGCCGAAAAGCGACTTCTCTTTTTTTTCAATTTTTAAGGCACTGTCACCATGTGAGTCTTGATTGGTGGCAAGGTTTTTCAGTCTCGGTTCAGCCGCTGACTTTTTTAAGATGCCGTTTCAAGTTCCGCGACTTCGTCCGGGTTGAGCCGAAACTCCATCGCCCCGATGATTCCGCTGACTTGTTCCGCATTGCGAACGCCGACAATCGCTCCGGTCACTGTGGGATTGGCCAGCACCCAGGCCAGCGCCGCTTCGCCAGCCGTGCGGTTGTGGCGAGCAGCGATTTCTTTCAGCTTCTCGGCGATGTTCAAATTGCGTGTCAGCAACGGTTCTTGAAACTGCGGACTGCGCCGCCGCCAGTCGTCTTCAGGCAACTGCTCAACACGTTCACGCGTCATCGCGCCGGTCAGCATTCCCGAACCCATTGGAGAATAGGCAATCACGCCGACATTATGCACCGCACAAAACGGCAAGACTTCGGCTTCGATTTCACGGCGAATCAACGAATACGGCGGTTGCAGGGAAGTGATCGGCGCAATTTTCTGTGCGCGACACAATTGATCGGCGTTGAAGTTGGAAACGCCGACCCAACGGACTTTGCCTTCTTCTTTCAACTTCGCCAGCGTTTCCCAACCTTCTTCGACATCTTCATCAGGTTCGGGCCAGTGAATCTGGTACAGGTCAATCACGTCTACATTTAATCGGCGCAAGCTGACTTCGCATTCGCGACGGATTGAATCACCCTTGAGCGATTTGACGATCTGGCGCTCTTCGTTCCAGGTCCGCTCGCATTTGGTGAACACGTAAGGCTTATTGGCTCGACCCGCCAGCGCCTTGGCGACGACTTCTTCCGAATGGCCCAAGCCATACACGGCCGCCGTGTCTATCCAGTTCATCCCGGCGTCGAGCGCCGCGTGAATGGCGGAAATGGAATCGTTGTCATCTTGCTGGCTCCAGGCAAAAGCCCAGCCCGCTCCGCCCATTGCCCACGCGCCAATGCCAAGAGGCGTCAGTTGTAAATCGCTATTTCCAAGTTGTTTGGTTTTCATAAAACGGTCAATGATTGTGAATTGGTTCGGTAGTTGTTCGCTGAATTAAGTGCGTCCCAAAGCCGTGAGAAACTCTTCCAACAAATTCGCTGCAACTTGTGAGCGATAATCTGCCGTTGAGCGAATGTCATCAATCGGCTTCAGTTCGTTCGTCACTTCCGCTCGCGCAGCTTTCGTAGTGGTGGAATCAATCACTCGGCCTTTCAAGATAGCTTCCGTGTTCCAGGCTCTCACCGGGGTTGGTGCGACGCTGCCAAACGCGATGCGAATATCGCGGATGAGGTCGCCTTCTACCTGAGCCATTGCCGCGATGCAGACTTTGGAGATGGCTTGCGCTTTGCGCGTGCCGACTTTGCGCAGGTGTTGTTGCCAGTTCGCGGTGGCGCGAGGCAACCGCACGGCGCGGATCAATTCGTCTTCGCGCATCACCGTGGTTTTGTAACCGGTGTGAAAGTCAGTGTAGGGCACAAGACGCGTTTCGGCAGCAGAAACCAGTTCCAGCTCGGCTCCATACACCAACAACGCGGGCAGCGAATCCGCCGCAGGCGACGCGTTGGCAATGTTGCCGCCCAGCGTGCCGCGATTTTGAATGGCAATGGCTCCGGTCAGGCTGGCGGCTTCGCACAACATTGGAAATTCCGCGCGCAACACATCGTGCCGCTGAATTTGCGAATAGGTTGTCAGCGCGCCGATCGTGACGTGGCTGTCTGTCACGTCAATCCCGCGCAATTCCGGCAAGCTCCACAAACTGACAAAGCGCGTGTGCGGCAACTTGCCTGCTTCCAGCAACACCATTAGATCTGTGCCGCCTGCAAACGGACGCCACACACCGGGTTCCTCGCTAAACAGGCGCAAGGCTTCGGCCAAGCTCGCCGGAGTTTTCAGTTCATAAGCGGGAAGATAAGCTCTCATCGGGTTTTATCGGTGATCATTTGCCATCTGGTTGATGCGGGCGATGGCTTCCTGCAGCACATCCATCGAAGTGGCGTATGACAGGCGCAGATAACCTTCCGCGCCAAACGCTCCGCCATCGGTGCCAACGACGCCGTATTTCATCAGCAATTCATCGGCGGCTTGTTTGGATGTGGCAAATCCGCACGCTTGCATCAAACCTTTGATATTCGGAAAGGCGTAAAACGCGCCTTCAGGATGGCTGCACTGAACGCCTGGGATTTCATTCAGCGCGGGAATGAACCAATTGGCTCGGCGTTGGTATTCGGCCAGCATCTCATTGACGGGTTCCTGAGTTTCGGTCAGCGCCGCAATGCCAGCTTTTTGCGCGATGGAAGCAGCCATCGTTGCCGACTGGCTTTGAATTTTCAAAATTTCCGTCACCCACTCTTTTGCTCCCAAGGTGAAGCCTACGCGCCAGCCGGTCATTGCATAGGTTTTCGACAGCGAACCGGAAATCAGCACGCGTGAGCGAAGTTCAGGCGGTAAAGCGGCGGCGGAATTGACTTTGTGTGGCGCATACACGAATTGCAGATAACACTCGTCTGAAATCACCCACAATCCATGCTCGACGCAAACTTCGATTATTTTGCGGAACTCGACCGGATCAATCACACGCCCTGTGGGATTGGACGGCGAATTGATGATCAGCAATTTGGATTTCGGCGTGATCGCCGCTTTGACCATTTCGGCGGTCAGGTGAAAGTCCGTCGGTTCAGTATCAATCATCACCTTGTTGCCTTCGGCAAAGTTGACGATTTCGGGAAAGGACACCCAGCAAGGTTTTTCCAGCAATACATCGTCGCCCGGATTTACCAGCGACACCACACCGCTGAAAATTGCCTGCTTGCCGCCAACAGTAATGCAGCATTGTTCAGGCGTGTAATCCGATCCGAAGTTGGAGTTGATGTAATCGCACACGGCTTGCCGCAGCGGCAAAATCCCTGCCGAGGTGGTGTACTTGGTGAAATTGTCATCCAGCGCGCGCTTGGCGGCGTTTTTGATGTGCTCGGGAGTTGGGAAATCGGGTTCGCCCACGCCGAGATCAATGATGGTCATGCCTTGCGCGCGCAAGCGATCCGCTGCCATCACAACAGCTGCGGTGGATGAGAGGTGTGTGTTTTGGGCTCGGTTGGAAGCCGGAAATGCTGTAGCGAGTGTTGCTGTTGAATTCATTGAATTTGGGTGGAACACCGCTTCCTACCGGTCGCGGTACAGATTCATTCTTTCGATTACCAAACTGGGGACTAGTCCTTCAATTGCACCGCCGAGACTGTAAACTTCCTTGATCAAGCTGGAACTGATGTAGCTGTTTTCTTCTGAAGCGATCAACAGAACGGTTTCAACATCGGGGTTCAGCTTTCTATTCATCAGCACCATCGGCAATTCATATTCGTAATCTTTGACCGACCGAACGCCGCGAATAATGGCGTTCACCTGACGCTGTCGGCAATATTCCACCAGCAAACCTTCAAAGGTTTCGATGGAAACTTGCGGGAGCTTGGGCTTCAGAACTTCATTCAGAATCTCGACGCGTTCCGACACGGAGAACATAGGATTTTTGCCGGGGTTGACCAGCAACGCAACGATCACTTCATCGAACAGGGTTGCCGCGCGCGAAATGATGTCCAAATGACCATTGGTCAATGGGTCAAAGGTGCCGGGATAAATCGCTCGCCGAGTCATTGAAGTTTCCTTGGAACGAGTTTTTGTCAGATTGATGACGAGGCCGGATGGTAGCACGAGGCTGCGTTCAGGCAAAAACTGAAGCTGCTTTGCTTACTTCGGAGGCATTTGAGAAACCTGCCAGGCGACAATCGCGATAAAAACAATTGCCAGACCAACGACGAGGAAAACAAAACCGCTTGGCATCCAATGGTGGTGTTCTCCTTCTCCGGCTTCGGCCAATGCATTGGGAAGGCGGAAGGCTGTGGTGTCCTGGCGAAGAATGCCGGAATCGTTGTTGTGATTTTCAGCAGGCGCAGATATTTGCTGAAGATCGCGTTTGGATGGAGTCTCGCCGGTCAGGGCCACCAGCTTGGCCAAACCGCCTTTGACTGCGCGTTTTCGTTTTCTCAGCCAGCGTCTGGCCGTTTTGTTCCGTTTCATAGCCAGTTGATTTTGCGAAAGTAAAAGTAAAGCGCCAACCCGATCACCAGCATGAACGACAGCGCCCCGACATAACCAAACCGCGCGCCAAGTTCGGGCATAAACTGAAAGTTCATGCCGTAGATGCTGGAAACCAGTGTAATGGACATTAGGATCGCCGAAATTGAAGTCAACTGCTTCATCACTTTATTCAGCCGATTGCCGGACACTGACAGGTACGCATCCATGGTTGAACCGACAATTTCGCGCAAGGTGTCAATTGCCTCAACGACGCGGATCAGGTGGTCATACACATCTTGAAAGTAGACCAGTGTTTCGCGTGAAAAGATCGGCTGTTCGCGTTTCAGCAAAGTATTGAAAATTTCGCGCACAGGCGAAACCGTGCGGCGCATGAACAGCAATTGTTTTTTGACGCGGAAGATTTCTTCCAACGCTTCGGGGTGGAAATCGTCGAAGATTTGTTCTTCCAATTCTTCCAGGTGATCCGACAGCCGGTCCAGCAGGGACAGGTATTCGTCAACGATGTGGTCAATCAACAGGTAAGTGACAATTCCCGTTCTGCGTTCGGCCAAATCCGTCCAGCCGCGCCAATGTTTACGAGCGTCAGCAATCGCTCGAATCGGTTGGCTATGAACGGTGACGATGTAATTCGGACCCAGAAAGATGTTCAGCTCGCGCAACTCCAGTTGGCAATCTTCGTTCAAGCTGGCTTCGTAAACGACAAGAAAGTAATAACCGGAGTATTCGTCAATTTTCGGACGTTGATGCGGATGGCGGCAATCTTCAATGGCCAGAGGGTGAAATCCGAATTCGCGCGCCAGATCATCAAAATCCTGGTCTTGTGGATCGGTGACATCCACCCAGACGACGCTCAGAGGGTTTTTGCAAAAATCGCTGATCTGATCCGAATTGTCAGATTCAACGAACATCAGGGATGAGCGATCTAAAACTAGGGTGTAGATCATTGTTGGGGGTTATTGCTCATTGGACGAGGAATGTATGAATTTGCCTCCGCCCAGAAAATCATCCAGCGCGCGCAGGCGAATCTTTTTCACCTGATTGATCTTGTCCACCAGTGGTTCGCGATAATCAAATGGGATGCCGCGGTTGACGGCGTCCAGATTGCGCGATTGTTTGAAAATTGCCTGCTCAATTTTTTTCAGGCAATTCAGGCGGTCTTTGCTTTGGGAATCAGGCATTTTGCGAGTGTAATCGTCGGCGTAAATGATCAATGACGCGTACACATCCGTGTTTTCGACCGCAGCTTGAAACTGGCCATCCTGAACGTTTTTGAGCGCATTGGTCATGCGAAGGTCAGAAACTTTCAGCGTGGCTTCCACGTGCGCTTTCGGTTCGGTTTGCTTGAGGATGGTTTGGACTTCGTTCTCGCTCAATTGTTTGGGCAACGCGCGGTCGTCGGCTTTTTTGACCTGTCCGATTGCCAGCGAAGCGAACGCAAAAACCATCAGCAAAATGAAGATCGTTTTGTACTGCATAACAATTCTTCCAGTCGGCGAATAATTATTAGTGAAGGGACAACCGTAAAATACCACCGCCATCTTGCCGCGACCAGCAGTTATTTGTTTGCCTGAGTCTCGGCTAGATCACCGATGAACGGCAGTTTGAATATTTCTCCCTTGTACGCCTGGAACATGGACCAGCCGGTTCCCACCAGCCAAATCAAAGAATGCAGGTTCCCCAACGTCCGTTCAATTCGGTAAGGCATGGGAATGCCGATGATGCCAATGATGATGCTCAGAATGAACAAGGCGATGGCAAAGAAAATTGCCTGATACGCATGAAACCTGATAAAGCGGTTTTTGTTGTACGGCGTCAGCACTAAAAACAAAATTCCCGTCACCAGTAACAACGGGTAACAGAGCGCGCCTGCGACGTTCGGTTTCAATTCTCCGCCGGATGTTTGCGGCTGGTATGCGGGCGGATAAGGCGACTGGCCGTAACCCGGCTGCTGATAGGATTGCTGGTTATTCGGTGGAGTTTGATAAGTCGGTTGTTGATAGCCGGGCGGTTCCGCAGATTGCGGCTGTGTCGGCAACAACTGTGCGCCGCATTTGTTACAGAACCGCGCCGTTTCCGCGACCTGTGCTCCGCACTGGATGCAGTATTTGGTCATAAACTTTTCTCCTTGTCAGAACGTCTGCCCGAACCGAATATGAATCGCGCCGCGCGGTTGTTGCAGATAAGCTCCGGGAACTCCGGGGACTGCGAACGAAGGCGGATTCAGCAAAAAGCCATAATCCACTCCCACCGGTCCAAGAGGTGTGTTGATGCGCAAGCCTACGCCGACCGTATTGGTCATGTTTTTCCAACTGACGTCGTTGATGCGCCGGAAAACATTACCCAAATCATAAAAAGGCACAAGTCTCAGCCGCTGAGTTAAAGGATAACGCATTTCGAAATTAAAGACCGCTAGCGCGTCCCCCCCAACCGGAATCAGCGTCGGCAGAATGAATGGCTGGCCAGGTTTCGGATTTTGGTTCGAATTGAACAAAACGTCCTGAGGGCCGGCGGTTTCAAACCGGAACCCTCGAAGCGTGGTCGCACCGCCGGAAAAGAATCGTTCGCTGATCGGCAATCGTTTTTCGCTGTCGCTGATAATGCCGTCATTGTTGCGGTCGGTATCGCGGAATGTGTCGCCGCCGCCAATGCGTGCAGAAAACGCGAAGGTCGTGTTGCCCAGCAAAGGCGCAAAGGTCGCAAAGGTTTTATATCGCTGGTATGTGCCAAAAAACTTGTTGAACGATTCATTGCCACCAAAAAATCTGGCGGCGATGGAATGGTCAACGCTGATCAACTGACCGTTGGCAGGATTCAGCACGTTGTCGCGTGTATCGTGTGTGAAGCCAACAGAAAACATCCCCAATCGAATGGCTTGTTCGTTGCGCGTGATTTCGGTTTCAGGCAGGTTTTGTTCGTTAAACAGTTTTGCCCGCTCCAGATTGTAACGAAATCGAAACGACGTGCGGTCGTTCAATTTGCGTTCCGTTTGAATGAAAGCTGCAAAGCGATTCAATCCAAACGGCTGACTGTTGGGAACGTCTTCGCGTGTGCCGCCGGGGTCGCTGACATCGCGGATTTGCTGTTGCCGCGTGAATGGCAGCAGGTTTCCGTTGCGGTCATAGAAAACAGAGATGGTTGTCGGCAACCGCATGCCGAATGGACGCAAATCCGTGAACGCAAGCTGCGCGAACTGTTCGCGACGGCTACCCCGCAACCGCAAACTGAGCGAATCCAGCGAGCCGCCCAAATTGGTGTTTGCGATTTCCATCAGTCCGCGCGCGCCGTCATCAGTGGAATATCCCAGACCGTAAACGAACAACAACGGTTTGGCTTCGGTCAGATTGACGGTGACATTATGCGCCGATCCGTCATCGCCGCCGACAGGTTCGGCGCGAATCGCGACCTCGCGAAAAGCGTTTGTGGAATAAAGGTCGCGTTGTGTTTGGGCGATCTTGCTGGGCGTCAAGACATCGCCGGGTTTGAAATCGTAATAGCGTCGTACCCACCCCTGGCCGGTTTTGGTCGTGCCTTTGATGTTGATTGCGCTAATGATGGCGCGAGCGCCTTCATTAATCTGGTAAACAAGTTGCACGGTGTCTTCGTCCAATTCCAGAATCTGCAATTCGGCGTTGGCGTCCAGGTACCCGTGTTCTGCATACAGCCGTTTGATTGCTTGAGATCCCAAGCGCGCGCGCGTCAGAGAAAACGCTTCGTCTTTTTGAATCGGCACCACTTCGCGCAATTCGCTGGCGGGGATCACCGCGTTGCCGCGCAAAACGACATCGGCGATGTCCGATTGCTTGCCTTCTTCCACATCGAAAATGACGATCAAATCATCGCTGTCAGGTTTTACGGCCAGCCGCGATTTGACGCGAGCGTTGCGGAACCCGACATCCACCAGATAGCGGCGAATGTATTCCTCGTCGCTGTTCAGCCGAGAACTACTGGTCAGTCCGCGCACTGTGCCGCCGATGAAGGGAATGTTTTTTAGAAACGGGACGCCGCCGACTTTGCTTTCGACTTGAGATTGCAGATCGGCTCTGATGTCCTGCCAGCGAATCACGCCAGTTCCTTCGATACGAATTTCTTTCAAGTCGTAAATCAGGTTCGGTTCCACGTCGTACATCACCCGTAAATCTTTGCCGGGCGAACAATCTGTCGGTTCACATCGCCAATTCACTTCTGCGAAAAAGTAGCCTTGTTCCTGCAAATACTCTTTCAATCGTCGCTCGCCCAATCGAGCCAGTGAGCGGCTGAACCCTTGACTCATCACGGGCAACAGTTCGCGCATCTTTTTCCCGTCCAGTTTCAAATTGGGAACAGGACTAACTTTGACCTGCGCCGCAGGAAGTTTGGGACGAGCAGTTGTGGCTGCCAGAGAATTCGGATTACTGGTTGCCGTGTCAGGAGCCGGTGCGATAAAGCCCAGTGAAAATCGCTGACGACCGCGAAGTTCAATTGTGAACACTCCTTCGCGCACCCCCTGACGAGCTGCGCTGCCGCCTTGCGTGTACGTCGCCAGCGCCGAAAAACGATTGGAAAAGGTGTATTCGGCCAGCGCGGTTTGATCCTGTTCGGTGGCGAGATTGGTTGAATAACTCAGATAAAAATTGCGCGACAATTGCTGGCCCAGCGTCAACCGCGCCGCCGGGTTGGCGTTGGCGCGAATGACCGGGTCAATTTGGAACCGGCTCAGCCCCAGCAATTGTTCCGTCGGTTTGGAAATGAAACCTGACGACAACAGCGACGCCGCTGCTCCGACTCCGGCCGTGGGCAAGCCCTGGCTGCCGATAGTTCCGGTTTCGGTTCTGCCAGTGGTGATCAGCGAGATGATTTCGTCGCGCGTTAGTTGCGGTTCGGCGCGCAGTTTTAGTTCGATGGCATCGGTTTGCCCGGACATGTCCAGATAAACCCTATAACCGCTGATGTCGGATTCGGCTACCAGGTTCAACACCGCTTCGCCGCCGCCCGGCGGCAAATCCAATGTGCCTTTGGTAATTTCGTACCGCTGGCCGCGAAATCGCACTGACCCGCTTTCGGTTTCAATTCGTCCGCGAGCGTCGGGATCGCTGAGCGTTCCGGCAACTGTGAAATTCGCCGAACCGACGGCGTTGATTTGCTCACCGCGCAACAACAGCGAATCGCGAGCTTCTACTCGTAACGCCAGGCTGATTGGCGGGATCAAGGATTTTTGTGTGCTACTGCTTCCGGCATCGAAACCTCCAAAGGACAAATTGGAATTGCCGCCGCCGAGCAAATTATCCAGATCAATTCGGGTTTCGTATTCGCCCAATGGAACCAGAATCGTTCCCGCCAGAGTTTGGCCGGCAGGTGTGCCGGTCAAGGTCAACGAACCATTCACCGTCGCCGTGAATTCGTCATAGAAAATTTCGGCGTTGACAGTTTTGATGTCGAACTTCCATTCGGAAGGCCGCAGCTCAACCAGTTTCATGCCGCCGCTGATGGTCAACGAACCGTCGTTGGCTTCGGCGTTGAAACTTTCAATGGTTAGTTGATCGCCGGAAAGTTTGATGCGGCCTTTGCCGCCGGAAACGAATACCGGCAGGTCGGTGGAAGAAAACCCAAAACCGGTGAAATCTAGAGCGCCGCCCAACACGGGTTTTTCCGCTGTGCCCGTCAGGTTCGCTGCGATGTTGACTTCGCCAAACAGCGCCAATCCTTCGACCAACGACGGCAACCGATCAAGATTGGCTTTGCCGTTCAGTTCAAAATTCATTGCCGCAATGTCTTTCAAGCCGATGGAACCGCCCAGTCCGAGGTCAATTCCGGCTCCGGAAATTTTGGTCTGCGGCAATTTGATCTGTGATTGATTCAGAGAAATGGTCAGCGGCGTCGGAATGGTCACGGGGTTATCCAGCACGTCCAGTTTGATCGCTGTCAGCGTTAATCCTCCACTGAGCAAATCAGTGGTTGCTTTACCTGTGGAATCTGCGGTCATTCCTTCGACGTGCAACTTGCCGCTGATGATGCCGCGCAGTTGATCTTTCAATTCCGGTGAAAAGGTAGCGAGGATTGGAGTCAAATCCAGTTCGTTCAAATCGCTTTCGATGACAATCGGACGTCCGGGTTTGCGCAATTCGATGCTGGCTTTCAGGGTTTCGGGCTTAAAAGATTTGTCGTTGGTGACCGTGGCCAGAATTCCCGTCACCAGCTCTGCATCAAGTCTGCCGCCGGGGCTGGTGTGAGCCGTCAATCGCAATTCGCCAGTGTCTCGCCCGTTGACGCGGACGTTTTTACCGATGGCAGTCAATTCGACTTTCAAGCTTTCCCAATCCAGTTCGGGCTGTTTCCGTGTTTGGTCGGGTTTGTCGAGCTTGCCGATGATTTGAAAGTTGGCGTCGGCCAAACCTTCGATCTTCGTGTCTTTCAATTCAAAAGATTCGGCGATGCTGTCCAGCGCGACTTGGTCGGCTTTGCCTTGAGCCTGGAAGTTAAAATCTTTGAGGTGAAAGTTGCCGGTCGCAGTCAGATGCGATTTCAGCAATTGAACTTCCAGCAATTCCAGCAATGCCTGCTCGCCATCGAATTTCAAATCGGCTGTCGCCAAATTGGCAGGCTGATCGGCAATTTTGCCTTCGATCAAACTGATTTTCGCAGAGCCTCGGAGCGCGCCTGGCAAACCCGTCAGGCTGGCTTTGCCGGAAATGTCTCCGCTGATGAAATCACCCGCGTCCGGCAATCCGGTCGCCGCCAGAATCGTTTCCAGGCTGATGCGATTGATCGTTGCTTCCAGAGTTCCGGTTTCGGCTTTTGGGTCAAGCGGCGCAAACAAATCAAACTTGGCCGAACCGCCGTTCAAGGAAGTAATCAACCCATTCTGGATTTTCAACTCTCTGGCTGACGCAACGATGTGGCCGGACAGCGCGCCAATCAGCGCATCGCGCAATCCGACGGTTGCGGCATTTACGTCCCCTTCGACGACTCCATCATTGAGCTTGCCGGTGATGCGGCCATCGAATTTCAGTTCGCCAATTAATTGCGGTTCGTTTTCGATGATGAACGGACGCGCCAATTCAACCGAGCGCGCAATTTGAACCAATTCTTCGGCCTGGGACGACATGAGCGAAACGCGCAAATCCGAGTCGCCTTCGTAACTCAGCCGGCCTGTTGCCATCAATTTGCTGGCGCTGGTCGCCAGTTGTGCCTGATCGAAATTGAATACGCCGCCGGAGGCAGTAATTGCCACATCGCCAGTTAGCGGAATCGCGTCGCCAGATTGACCGGAAGATTGACTTGCTTGCCCTTCGAAATGCGCGGAGATTTTGCCGTTGATCGTACGTGGATTTGAACCTAGAAAATTTAGATCAACCGTCCCGGAGGTTTTCCCGCTGATGGGAGCATCTTTTACGCCAAAAGCCGCCAGGGCTCCGGCGGTTTGAATGTTGGCAAAACTGCCTTTGATTTGTTGAGCCGCGCCTTTTGCCATTGGCAGGTTGTATTCTGCCAGAGCCGTGCCACTCAAAGCGTTGGCTTTAATTTCCGTCACAGTCAGTGCTGTGTTGTCGAAAAACGCTTTGGCCGAAGCGCTGTTGAATTCCACTCCGCTGATGGAACCACCGGGCAAGCTGGCAGTGGCGGTGACTTCATACTTGCTGCCTTGAACTTTCGTCGCCACATTTTTGAGCGTCAGATTGGATAGTTTGCTGTCCGGCCAGGCGACGGCGGCAACTGTGGCCGTCGCGGCGTCATATCTGGATTGAGTGGCTTTGCCGTTGATTTTGATTTCACCGTCAATGTTTCCGGTGGAAATTCCGCTGACTTCGACAATGTCTACGTTAATGGATTGGACGTTGGCGCGGCTGACCTGGAGTTTCAGATTGTTGCCCGCGCCATTTACTGCGACTTGGGAAAGCTGAACGCCACGCAGCTTAGTGTTTTCGACCAACAAGTCCGGGACAGTAACGCCGCCGTTGAATTTGTAGTTTTCGCCCTCACCTTCCAGCTTTCCTTTGGCTGTGGCCAGGCCGCGCATTACGACTTGGGGAAAGGCAAAGCTCGCCAACTGTTCCAGTTTCGCGTTCGATTCAACATCCAGGCCGTACTTCAATAATTTGAAATCTTCGACTTTGCCTTTCGCCGTGATGTCGCCCAAGCCGGAATTCAACACTAACTGTTCAATCTCCGCATTCGTCGCGGAGGTGTTTGCCGCCAGAGAAAGCTTGCCGATCGAAGTTTCGCGGCCTTCGACAACGACGCGGCCTGTATTGGTTTCCAATTGCAGGTTGAACCGTTGCGGTTGTTGTGCGTTCGGCTGAGCTTTGATTTGCAGCGCTGTCAGGTCGGCTTCGACTTGGTGCCGCCGATCTTTGAAATGAACTGCTGTGTTGGTCAGCGTCGTCAGCAGCTTGGACGTATCAAACGTAAGAGTTTTAGATTTTGGCGGAGCATCATGAATGCCTGCAAGATTGCTGCGGCCCTGTTCGTCCAGTTCGATCAAAATTTCCGCGCCGTCCAGTATCACATCGTTGATGACAATTGCCCGGCTGAGCTTTAGCGCATACAAATCCAGAATATGAAGTTTTACTTCGACGTTTTTGACCGAAGCGATCAATTGGCCCGTTTGCTGGTTGTAGACATTTAAATCTTTCAGTCGGGCTGTTTCGGCATCCCAGCCGAACCCGAAGCTGCCAATTTCTCCGCGCAACCCGAATTCGGCGAGCTTCTTTTTGATCTCTCCGGCGACATAGCTGTTGAACCGTTCAGAGCGCAGCCACATCAACCCGCCAACAATCGTCAGTCCGCCAATCACCACCAGGCAAATTACAGCCAGAGCGATTTTTTTCCGCCAGCGGCGGCGCTGCGGTGGAATTGGGGGGGCGGATTGCTCCATCGGCGTTCGGTTCATGGATTGAAAAAGGATTCGAACAGCAAATTCGAGGGATGCCCTATTGTTTACAAACCCGAGGCGATGAGCAAGTCAGGTGATCGCTGACGGGTTTCAGGTTTCAAACGGCAGAGAAGCGGTGTTTGCCAGTTGTTCTGTTGCCAGTTAAATTGGCCAGCGAGATTTAAATCTAACACCCGCAACCTAATACCTAAAACCTGATGAAAAGAATCATCATTGGCACCGCCGGACATATCGATCACGGAAAAACTTCGCTGGTCAAAGCCTTGACCGGCGTGGACGCTGATCGCCTGAAAGAAGAAAAAGAGCGCGGCATTACCATAGATATCGGCTTTGCTGATTTGACCGTCGGTGATGTGCATTTCGGTTTCGTAGACGTGCCGGGACACGAACGGTTTGTCAAAAACATGCTGGCCGGAGTTCACGGCATTGATCTGGTGATGTTAGTTGTTGCCGCTGACGAAGGCGTCATGCCGCAGACGCGCGAGCATTTCGACATTTGCCGATTGCTGGAAGTCAAAGCTGGATTGGTTGTTGTCACCAAAACTGACATGGTCGAACCGGATTTTGCCGAACTGGTTGAAGCCGAAGTCGGAGATTATGTCGCTGGTTCGTTTTTGCAGGGAGCGCCTATTTTGCGAGTCAGTTCACGCACCGGCGAAGGCATTGACGAACTGAAAAAGACGCTGGCTCAGTTGGCCAAAAAGGTCGAAGAGCGAGATGAGCGCGCAGTCGCTCGGTTGCCAATAGATCGCGTCTTTACAATCAAAGGTTTCGGTACGGTTATCACGGGAACTCTGATCGCTGGACACATCGGCATAGGCGACGAGTTGGAATTGCTGCCTTCTGAAAAAAGACGTTCCCGTGTTCGCGGCATTCAGGTGCACGGCCATTCTACGCAGGAAGCCAAAGCGGGCGAACGGACCGCGATCAATTTGCAAGGAATTGAATTGGACGAAGTCGCTCGCGGCCAGGTGCTGGCTCCCGCTGGACGGTTGCTGGCAAGTTCCATGCTGGATGTGAAACTGAGCTTGTTGAAATCTGCGCCGCGTGTGCTGCGTTCGCGTTCGCGCGTGCATTTGCACGTCGGCACAGCGGAAGTGTTGGCTAGAGTTGTCTTGTTAGGACAAACCGAATTGGCTCCCGGCGGAGAATCTTTTGCGCAGCTTCGATTGGAATCGCCAATACTGGCGTTACCGACAGATCATTTCATTGTTCGCAGTTACTCGCCTGCAATGACGATTGGCGGAGGCAGAATCGTGGATGCGCTGCCGCGCAAACACAAGCTTCGTGAAGGCGCGCAGGTTGTGGCGCAACTGGAAAAGCTGTCGGTGGCGGATGAACCGGAGCGTATTGCCTTGCTGGTGGAAATGGCCGGAGAGCGTGGAATGAATTACGCCGAACTGGCCGCGCGCAGCGGTTCCACAGACGATGCGATCAAACGCGCCGCCGACAATTGGGTCAAAACTAAACGGCTGATCGCGGCGGTCGCCAATCCGTTGTTGCTGATTGCCCGCACCGATTTTGAAAATCTAGCCAAAGAAGTTCGCGCCTTGCTGAAAACATTTCACACGCGTTCGCCGCTGGAATCCGGCTTGGGACGCGAAGAGGTTCGCGAAAAAATCTTTGCCCATTTGCCGCCAGAAATTTTCCGTGCTGTGCTGGGCCAACTGACCGAGCGCAACGAAGTCGTCGCCGAAAAAGATTTGCTGCGATTGGCGACGCATCGCGTGGCGCTTTCTGCTGAAGAACAAGCTGCCAAGGATCACCTGGCGCAAATTTATGCTCGCGCTGCCTTGCAACCAATTTCGCTGGAAGAAGCCATCGCTCAAGCCGGTTCGCAATTCGGCATTGATGCCGCGCGCTCGACTCGATTTGCCCAGATGTTGATCAACAGCGGCGAACTCATCAAAGTCGCCGATCTGGTGTTTCATCGCAGCGCGATTGACGGTTTGCGTGCAATTCTGCAACAACACAAAGCCGAACACGGAGCCAAGCTCGATGTCGGCATGTTCAAAGACTTGACCGGCATTTCGCGCAAATACGCAATTCCGCTATTGGAATACTTGGATCGCCAGCGTGTGACCCGGCGTGTTGGCGATGCGCGGGAAATTTTATAGCCTGCCTTTTCTTCCCTCAGTTGCTTCCCCCCTTACAACTACTCATCCCCGCCAATTTGAGGAGGATCAATGTTCAAAATTGCTTTTCAGGCGCTTCTTTGTTTGCTGCTGATTGGCAGCATCTGGATTTGGGGAACTCGCTCGCAACTTCTGAACGAAACCGTTTCGGCGCAAACAACCATTCAATTGCAATCATTTGTCAGCGGATTGGCATTTCCTGTTTTCATCACCAATGCTCGTGATGGCAGCCACCGGCTGTTCATCCTGGAACGCGCCGGGAAGATTCAGCTCCTGACGCCCGGGACTTCGACGCCGCTGGCGACGCCATTTCTGGACATTACGTCGAAAGTACTAACTGGAACTATGGCCGGCGACGAACGCGGCTTGTTGGGGCTGGCGTTTCACCCGCAGTTCAAAACCAACCGGCGCTTTTATGTGAATTACACGCGGCGAACGGACGGCGCGACGGTGATTTCGGAATTCACCGCATCGGCGGCAAATCCAAACGTTGCCGACACGGCTGAAAAAGTGATTCTGACCATCGCCCAGCCGTTTTCGAATCACAATGGCGGTATGATGGATTTCGGCAAAGACGGCTTTCTTTATATCGGTATGGGGGACGGAGGGTCAGCCAATGATCCGGGCAATCGCGCGCAAAACATCGAAGAATTGCTCGGCAAATTCTTGCGGATTGACGTGAATACGCCAAACGGTGCGGTGCCGTATTCGTCACCGTCCACGAATCCGTTCTTTGGCCCGGCAGCCGGACGCGATGAGATTTATGCTTATGGATTGCGCAACCCGTGGCGCTGGTCGTTTGACCGGCAAACGGGCGAATTATGGGCGGGCGACGTAGGCCAAGGCGCGGTCGAAGAAATAGATACGATTCAATTGGGCGGCAATTACGGCTGGCGTGTGCTGGAAGGCACCAGTTGCACCAATCTTGGCCCCGCTTCTTGCGCTGGCGGAAATTTCATTCCGCCGCTTTACGAATACACCCACCAATCCGGGCGTTGTTCTGTCACTGGCGGGTACGTTTATCGCGGAACACGAGGAACGTTCGTGCCGGGCACGTACCTTTTTGGCGAATATTGCACCGGAGAGATTTTCCTCCGCGAAAACGGCTCGGTGCGAATGGCGCTGGATTCGCCGTATAACATTTCTTCTTTTGGCGAAGACGAAGCCGGAGAGATTTTCCTGGTTCATCTCGGCAGCGGAACGAACGGCGTCATTTATCGTGTCGTCAATCCCAATGCCCCGGCAGAGCCACTGGCCAGCGTGTCAGCGGCAACCTACCGCAGCCCGCTGGCGCGCGAAGCCATTACGGCAGCTTTCGGTGCGAACCTGTCTGTTGTAACTCAAGCCACTTCGTCAACGCCTTTGCCGACAAATTTGGGCGGAACTCAGGTAATGGTCACTGACAGCGCTGGAACCAATCGTCTGGCACCGCTGTTTTTTGTTTCGCCGACTCAGGTCAATTATCAAGTTCCGGCTGGGACTGCCGCCGGAACGGCTACAGTGGCGATCACAAGTTGGAGCGGATTGGTTTCGCGCGGCACGGTGCAGGTCAATTCTGTCGCGCCGGGAGTGTTTACGGCGAATTCTTCTGGCCGAGGCGTTCCAGCAGCGAACATCGAACGAATCCGCGCCAACGGGTCACGCAGCACGGAGCCTGTCGCGCAATTTGACGCCGGACAAAACCAGTTCGTGCCGTTGCCGATTGATCTGGGAGCGGCGGACGATCAAATCTTTCTGGTTTTATTCGGAACCGGCTTCAAGTTTCGCAGCGCGTTAACTGCTGTGACTGCGACAATTGGCGGCACTGCCGCCGACGTCAGCTATGCCGGAGAGCAAGGCGGATTTGTCGGACTGGATCAAGCCAACATTCGCATTCCTCGCAGTTTGCTGAATCGCGGCGAAGTGGATGTCGTGCTGACGGTTGACGGCCAACCGGCAAACACTGTCCGCATCAACATCAAGTAAGACTACGTTGAGTGAACTGTCAGTTTGCCTTGGGAAGATTGGCGAAAAGAGCTTCATCAAACTATGCAAACTGGCAGTTTATGCCGCACAAACTAAGCTCTTTAACGAATTTGGAAGCTCGCCTATAATCCGCGCGCCCCATCCCACAAAGACACTCCGTGATCCCCACGACAGCAAATATCTACTTAGAGGTTTAATTGTGAACACACCCGTTAATGTTTTGATTCTGGCTGCCGGATTGGGCACTCGCATGAAAAGCGATCAAGCCAAAGTGCTCCACCGGTTGGGCAGCCGTCCGTTGATTGCTCACGTTCTGAGAACCGCAGCCGAACTCAATCCTGAAAACATCATCATCGTCGTCGGCCATCAAGCCGACAAGGTTGAAGCCGCAGCGCGAGCTGCTTTTTCTGATCCGGCGATGGCCGAACGATTACAGTTCGTCACCCAGGACAAACAGCTTGGCACGGGCCACGCTGTCAAATCTGCCACCGAAGTTATCAAACAGCTTCGTGGTTTGCTGGTGGTCTTTTACGGAGACACTCCGGCAGTCAAGGCTTCGACTTTGCAAAAACTTGTCGCCGAACACGAAGCCGGAAAACACGCTGCGACGCTAATAACCATCAAACTCGATCCGCCTCCGGCGTATGGCCGAATCATTCGCAATGAGAAGGGTGATTTCCTGAACATCATTGAACAGCGCGATTGCACTCCCGAACAGGCTGCTCTTACTGAACTCAATCCGGGCTTTTACTGTTTCGATGTTCCGGCCTTATTGGTTGCATTGGAAAAACTGACTCCGCAAAACGCTCAAGGCGAGTATTACCTGACCGATGTGCCGCAGCACATGCTGGCGGTTGGATTGACGGTCGGAACCGTTTTTCATGCGGACGCGCACGAATTGGACGGTATCAACAATCGCGCGGAGCTTGCCGCCATGTGGAAACGAGTCCGGCTGGAAACCCTGAACCGGCTAATGGTCGAAGGCGTTTCGATTGTTGACCCGGATTCAACTTACATTGACGCTTCAGTTCAGATTGGCCGCGACACGACCATCCATCCTCAAGTCATTATCGAAGGCGATTCACGGATCGGCTCCGGCTGTGAAATTCATTCCTGGTCTCGCCTGACCAACGTCGAAATTGGCGACGACTGCAAAGTGCTGAACTCGTGCGTGCTGGTGGACAGCAAACTGACGGCGAAAAATTCCGTCGGGCCGTTTGCTCATCTGAGAATGCACGCCGAACTTGCCGAAGAAGCCGTCGTTGGCAATTTCGTCGAAGTCAAAAAATCGCGGCTTGGGCGCAAGACGAAATCCATGCATCTGACATATTTGGGCGATGCCACCATCGGCGACCGCGTCAACATCGGCGCGGCCACCGTCACCTGCAATTACGACGGCAAAAACAAACATCCGACCGTCATCGAAGACGACGTGAAGATTGGCTCCGACACGATGCTGGTTGCTCCGGTCAAAGTAGGGCGAGGTTCAATGACTGGAGCTGGTTCAGTTGTCATCAAAGATGTGCCGGAAGACACCTTGGTCGCGGGCGTCCCGGCGCAGATCAAACGAAAACTGAAAGACTAAAAACAATCCACGAAGCCACACGAAGTTTCACGAAGAAAAGACCAAGGCTTCGTGTTTCTTCGTGTGGCTTCGTGGAAAAAAACAGAGGGCTTAGCTATGTGTGGGATTGTGGGTTACGTCGGAAATCAGCAAGTCGTCCCGGTCGTCATTGAGGGGCTGCGGCGGTTGGAATATCGTGGCTATGATTCGGCGGGCATTGCCGTCGTCAACCGCGATCACGAAATGCATGTTCGCCGAGCCAGCGGCAAACTGCGAAATCTGGAAGAAGCTATTCGGCAAAGCCCGATCACTGGCGATTACGGGCTTGGCCACACGCGCTGGGCGACGCATGGGCGTCCGACCGAAGAAAACGCTCACCCGCACCGAGATGGCAGCGGGCGCATCGTCGTCGTTCACAACGGCATCATCGAAAATTACCTGGAGCTGAAACGCGATTTGATTTCGCGCGGCCATGTTTTCAAATCCGAAACCGACACCGAAGTCGTCGCTCACCTGATTCAAAAACATCTGGAAGCGGACAAGCAAGCCGATCTGGAAATCGCCTTTCGCCGTTCGCTGGCCGAAGTCCGAGGCATTTACGCTCTGGTGGCGATGTCTGCGGACGAGCCGGAAAGAATCGTCGCAGCCCGGCTTGGCCCGCCGGTTGTCGTGGGATTGGGCGAAGGCGAATACTTCGTGGCGTCGGACATTCCGGCGATCCTGCCGCACACACGCGACATTTTCTTTCTGGGCGATGGCGAAATTGCCGTGCTGACCAAAGACGGAGTTCGCGTTACTGATCTGACCGGGAATGAACTGAAGCCACAGGTTCAGCGAATCACCTGGGATCCGATTCAGGCGGAAAAAGGCGGCTACAAGCATTTCATGCTCAAAGAGATTTTCGAGCAGCCGCGCGCCGTCCGTGACACCACGCAAAGCCGAATCTCGCTGGATACCGGCCACGTCTTTTTGGACGAGATGAAATTGACCGAAGCTGATTTCCGCAGCTTGACCGACATCAAGATCGCCGCTTGCGGAACAGCCTGGCACGCGGCATTGGTCGCCAAGTATCTGATCGAAGAACTGGCGCGATTGCCGGTCGAAGTGGATTACGCTTCGGAGTTTCGATATCGCAATCCGATCCTGACGCCAACCAGTTTGATGATGGTGATTTCGCAGTCCGGCGAAACCGCAGACACGCTGGCGGCTTTGCGCGAAGGAAAAGAAAAAGGCTGCAAGACTCTGGCGATTTGTAATGTGCAAGGCGCGATGATGACTCGTGAAGCCGACGGCACGATTTACACGCACGCCGGGCCAGAAATCGGAGTAGCTTCGACCAAGGCGTTCACTTCGCAAATTGTCGCGGCGTATCTGCTGGCGATGTATCTGGCTCAGGTGCGCGGAACATTGAGCGAAGAAAAGCTGAAATGGCACGCGCAACATTTGTCCGAACTGCCTGTGAAGATTGAAAAGCTGCTCAATGCCGACACCGATTACGAAGAATTGTCGCGCGCTTTTGTGCTCTCGACGGATTTCTTGTATTTAGGTCGCGGCATCAACTTCCCGATTGCGCTGGAAGGCGCGCTGAAGCTGAAAGAGATTTCGTACATTCACGCTGAAGGTTATGCCGCCGGGGAAATGAAGCACGGACCGAACGCGCTGATTGATTCGCGGTTGCCTGTGGTGGTGATCAACACGCTTGACCCGGACGACGAAAAATCCAAGCTACGATACGAAAAAACCATTTCGAACATTCAGGAAGTCAAAGCTCGCGACGGCATTGTCGTGGCCATTGTCACCGAAGGCGACCGCGACACCCGCGATGTCGCCAGCTTCACCATCGAAGTTCCGCCGTCCAGCGAATTACTCTCGCCAGTTCTATCGGCGATTCCGCTGCAATTGATGGCTTATCATATTGCCGTGCGTCGTGGCTGTGACGTTGATCAGCCGCGCAATCTGGCAAAATCTGTCACGGTTGAATAATTACTCGAAACCCATCAAGACCCCGTAAATGCTCAAAGACCTAAAACTTGTTCTTGCTTCCGGCTCGCCTCGCCGTTCGGAATTATTGCGCGCGGCGGGCATTGAATTCACCGTTCGTGTTTCTGATGTGGATGAAACAGTGCGCCCCGGCGAATTGCCGCGCGATTATGTGTTGCGGCTTTCGCGCGACAAAGCGCGGGCTGTTGCCGGCGAAGGCGAGCTTGTGCTGGGCGCGGACACAACTGTTGTCGTCATCAACGAAATCATTGGGAAACCTGAGAATGACGCTGATGCGCGGCGAATGCTGCGGTTGCTCAGCGGCAAATGGCACGAAGTGCTAACCGGCTTGTCGCTGGTCAAAGACACTCAAATTGTTTCTGACATTGCGCTGACTCGCGTGAAGTTTGCGAAGATGAGTGATGAGGAAATTGATTGGTATGTCGCGACCGGCGAGCCGATGGACAAAGCCGGCGCATACGGTATTCAAGGCTGCGCTTCTAGATTTGTCGAACGAATCGAAGGCAGTTATTCAAATGTGGTGGGATTGCCGGTGCAGATGGTTTACGCAATGCTTGGAAAAATGAACTCGGAATGATGAACAAGGAAATGTTCATCATTCCGAGTTTCACTATCAGAAGATTCCATTCAGTTGCAGCAAATGCCCCATCTTCTCCTTCTTGGTCAGCAGGTATTTGAACGCAGGCTGTTTGGCGCTGATTTCCAACGGAACGCGAACGACAATTTCCAGACCGGCATTGCGCAGCGCCTGGACTTTATCCGGATTGTTGGACATCAGCCGCAATCGTCGCGCGCCAAGCAGTTTGATGACTTCAGCGCATTGATTGTATTCGCGTTGGTCAATATCGAATCCCAACTGCAAATTGGCTTCGATGGTGTCGGCGCCTTCGTCCTGCAACGCGTAAGCGCGAATCTTGTTGACGATGCCGATGCCTCGTCCTTCCTGTTGTTGATAAACGATGATGCCTTTGCCTTCGGCCTGCACCATTTTCATTGCGCTTTCCAGTTGCGGGCCGCAATCGCATTTCAGCGAATGAAACACGTCGCCGGTTAAGCATTGGGAATGTATGCGGACTAATGTGGGTTCTTCAGGCTGGATATCGCCTTTGACCAACGCGACAAATTCTTCGTCGCTGGTGGTGCTGCGAAAGCCTACGATACGGAAAGGGCCAAATTCTGTGGGAAGTTTGGCTTCGGCCTCTTTCTGAACCGTGAATCCTGCTGTTGCTCGGTCTTGCTGTGACAAAATTTTTCCTCCTTAAGAGATAAACAACCGATGTTGCGCTGGTTCACTGCAATTTCAAACTGACTATAAGAGCCGCTCGCGTAAGCGGTCAAGACAACAATACGGTAGCGACGGGGGATTGGATGTAACCCAAGTCACGTAAGCTGTCTAGGACAGTAAAGTTGCTCTTGTGAAAACCTGGCTCGACCGATATACAAACGACGATGGGCACAACAATCATCATTTTCATCACTTTGCTGGCAATAGCGAATGGCGCCTGGCTGAGCTGCTTGGTTTGGGACATGGCGACATTGCGATTTCGCCTGGCCGTCGGCGCACTTGTTGGCGTCGCGCTGCTGGCCTGGATAGGGTTTTTGTCGGCGTTGGCATTTGGGCTGAACCGGTTTTCGATTGGCCTGACAGCAGCGATTCTGGCGGCCAGTTTGGGAGCGTTGATCGGGAAAATTCCGGTTGGGGCTTTTCGCGCCCGGTTGAGCAAAGAATCGCTCGGCACATTCGGCGCAGTGTATTACCTTGCCTGGACGGCATTGCTGGCGTGGTTGTTCAGCCGAGTGGTGATGTTTTATCCGGACGGATTGCACACCGCTCCGGCAAACAATTTCGGCGATTTGCCGTTTCATTTTGGTGTCATCACTTCAATGGCCTATGGCGAAAATTTGCCGCCGCAAAGTCCCATCTTTGCTGGAATGAAGTTCACGTATCCTTACCTGATAGATTTTCTGACAGGGTTTTTCATTCATTGCGGAGCCGATTGGCGCGCGGCGTTTTTTGTCGAAAACATCGTGCTGGCGTTGGCGCTGGTTTCAATGATTGAACTGATGGCTCGGCGAATTACCCAGAACTGGATTGCCGCTTTTGTTGCTCCGGTTGTGTTTCTGTTCAATGGTGGCTTGGGCTTCGTCAACTTTTTCCGCCAGCTTTCGGAATTCTTCAACGACCCGGCGCAGGTGAAATTGGGGCTGGTGCATTTCATCGCCAATTTGCCGAATGCTTACACGATGAACGTTGATCTGGCCTGGGGCGCCGGAAAAATTCCGTTGCGCTGGGGCAACGTGTTTACGACGTTGCTGATTCCTCAACGATCTATGCTGTTTGGATTGCCGTTTGTTGCGCTGATCATTTTGCTGTGGTGGATGGCGTTGGGCGAACAGGAAAAAGGTGGCAAGGGTTCTCCGCGGCGACGCTATTTATTTGCCGCCGGGATTTTGGCGGGGTTGTTGCCGATGTTGCACGCGCACGGATTTTTCTCGATCGCAATTGCTTGCGTGCCAATGGCGCTGCTGTTCTTTTCGATCGATTGGCTAGCGTTTTTCGCGCCGATGGCGGTGCTGGCTGCGCCGCAAGCGCTGTATTTGAGCGGCACGCAGGTCAAAAACGAATTGTTTAAGGTAAAACTGTTTTGGGAAGCGGGAGACGTTAACCCTGCGTTATTTTGGGCAGCGAACGCCGGGCTATTCATTTTGCTGTTGGTGATTTGTTTGTTTGCCAATCGGTTGGCGACGGCTCGGCAGGTGAAGTTTTATCTGCCGTTCGTTTTATGGTTTGTTGTGCCGAATGTCATCAAGCTGGCGCCGTGGGATTGGGACAATATCAAAGTCCTGGTGTATTGGTCGTTGGTATCGTGCGTATTTGTCGCTTTGCCGTTGGCACTGTTGTTTACCCATCGGTTCAAGGTGTTGAAATTCCTTGGCGCAGTATTGCTTGCCGGTCTGATTTTGTCCGGCACGTTAGACGTGGTGAGAGCCTTGTCGCCGGTTGAAAACGTGCCGCTGTTCGGCCAGGCGGAACTGGAAGTTGCCGAAATGATTCGCCAACGAACGCCGCCTCGCGCAATCATTTTGCACGCGCCAATCCACAATTCCGTGGTGGCACTGACCGGACGGCAGTCGGTGATGGGGTACCCGGGTCATCTGTGGACGCACGGGATTGCCTATAATCAGCGCGAAAGTGAAGTCAGGACGATTTACAGGGGCGGGGCGGAGAGTGCCCGGCCATTAGTTGCGCTTGGAATTGAATATGTTGTGATCGGCCCGGCGGAACGTTCTGGAGAATTGACGGTGGCTGAAAATTACTTTGCTGAATCCTTCCCGGTGATCATTGACCACGCCGGGTACAAAGTTTATCGCGTGAAGTAGTATGTACGCAGAAGTTGCCATTCCTTTACATGTTCATCAGACCTTCACTTATCGCTTGCCGGAAACCATTGCTGCCAGCGCCAAACCCGGAGCGCGCGTGTTGGTTCCGTTCGGACGCCAGCTTCTGACCGGCTACATCGTGCATTTGCACGAAACGCTGGAAGAGTCTGGCCAGACCGATGAAGGGTTCGAAATCAAAGATGCCGAAGAGTTGTTCGACATCGAACCGCTGGTCACGCCAGAACTTTTAGACCTGACGAAATGGATCGCCGATTACTATTACGCTCCCTGGGGAGAGACGATTAAGAGTTGCTTGCCCGCAGGCATTAACTCCGACGCCGAAACTCTGTTCACCATTACGGAAGCAGGCCGGGAAGCGTTGGCCGAAGCCAAAGCCAAGCGCCCCCAATTGACGGCCAAAATGCAGGCGTTGGAATTCATCGTCGAAAAAGACCAGACGCCAATGGCTGATCTGGTCAAACAGTTCGAGAAAAACAAAGCCTCTGCCATCGCCCGTGAACTGCAAAAAGCGAACTTCGTGACGGTCAAACGCCAATTGCAAACTGCTGCCGTCAAACCCAAAAAACAGCAAGCCGTTCGCTTGCTTCAGCAAGCTCCGGCCGAAGGCAAACCGCTTAATGATCAGCAAAAGAAAGTCATCTCATTGCTGGCTGACTCTGCCGAACCCATTGCGCTGACGGCATTAACCGAGCAGGCCGATATCAGTCCTTCGGTGATTCGCACACTGGAAAAACGGGGCTGCGTGGAAGTCTTTGCGCAGGAAGTTCGACGCGATCCGCTTTCGCATTTGCCACCGGCCAGAACCAACGAAGAGGATTTGGCGCTGACCGAAAAGCAACAATCCGCGCTCAACGAAATCACAACCAAACTGGATGAAGGCCAGTACGCGGCATTTTTGCTGCACGGTGTTACGGGCAGCGGCAAGACGGAAATTTACATTCGCGCGATGCGG
Organism: Blastocatellia bacterium; assembly: GCA_035429885.1. Classification (GTDB taxonomy): domain Bacteria; phylum Acidobacteriota; class Blastocatellia; order RBC074; family RBC074; genus RBC074. The sequence goes on along the minus strand of DAOMFR010000049.1, from coordinate 14,875 downwards.
GCAACGCTGGAAAAAGGCAAAACGGCGTTGATGCTGGTGCCGGAAATTTCCCTGACGCCGATGTTCGCCCGGCGATTGCGAGCGCATTTCGGCGACGCAGTTGCAATTCTGCATTCATCTCTTTCCGAAGGGGAACGGCTGGACGAATGGAATCGCATTCGTCGCGGCGAAGCTCGCGTTTGCATCGGAGCGCGTTCAGGAGTTTTTGCGCCGATGCACAACATCGGCTTGATCGTCGTGGACGAAGAGCACGAAGCTTCATACAAACAAGACGAAACTCCGCGCTACCATGGACGCGATACGGCGATAATGCGCGCCAACCAAGCCGGAGCCGTCATCATTTTGGGCAGCGCCACGCCTTCGATGGAAACGTTCCATAACGCTCACATAGGAAAATATCAGTACTTAAAGCTGAGCGAACGCATTGGTGGGCGGCAACTCGCTCAAGTTGAAATCGTAGACATGCGGCAGGTATTCAACCGGCACGGCAAGCAGCAGGTTTTTTCCGACGAGATGAAAAAGGCGATTTTGGAAAATGCCGAGCGCGGTGAACAAACGCTGGTCTTGTTGAATCGTCGAGGGTTTTCGGCGTCGCTAATTTGCCGAAGCTGTGGCCATCGCGCTGGCTGTCCGAATTGCGATGTGGGATTAACCTACCACAAAGTCGAAGCTCGCTTGATCTGCCACTACTGCAACCATCACGAACGAGTTCCGCGAGCCTGTTCCATCTGCGAAGGTTCGTTCATTTACTACGTCGGCGAAGGAACCGAACAGATCGAAGTGTTGTTGAAAGAGCTTTATCCGCAAATGCGAATCTCGCGGCTTGACCGCGACACCACCCGGCGGCGCGGCGCATTTGAAAAACTGCTGAACGAATTCGCCAGCGGAGACATTGATTTGATGGTCGGTACGCAGATGATCGCCAAAGGCCATGATTTCCCAAATGTCACTTTGGTGTGCGTCATTTCAGTGGATGCCGGACTGTCAATGCCGGATTTTCGTGCTGCCGAACGCACGTTCCAATTACTGACTCAAGTTGCCGGAAGAGCCGGTCGCGGCGACAAACCCGGTCGAGTGATTATTCAAAGCTACCATACGGAACATTACGCGCTGGAATTTGCCAGCCAGCAAAATTACGAAAAGTTTTATGAGCGCGAAATCCACTTTCGCCGCAACATGCATTACCCGCCATTCGTTGCACTGATCAACGCGCTAATCAAACACTCGGATTTTGGTAAAGCGGCTTATCTGGCTTCGGAGCTCGCTCAGCGCATCAAAGCCGCCGATCCCGAAAACGTCCTGAAGGTTCTTGGGCCAGCTCCGGCTCCGTTATCCCGGCTGAAAGGCGAGCACCGGCTGCAAGTCCTGATCAAAACTCGTTATCGTCGTCAGGCTAGAGAGGCGCTAGATGCGGCCATGCTTGGGTTGAAAGAGGCTCAGCAGGATTTGAAGATGATTACGATTGAGGTTGATCCGGTGAATTTGATGTGAGATTTGGCAAGGTCGTTTGAATACACTTCAGGAGGAACATCAGAAAAGTGATTTCTATGCTGAGATTGGGGCTAGAAAAAGAAAGGCATCAACCAATAAGGCCAACTTGTTGACAGCTAACTCTGGAAATTTCTGCGCACTGGGCTTCGCATTCACTACTTTTCATCCCAGTCAATAATCTTTGCCTGGGTCTCGGCCAAGGCCTCCTCGATTGCCTTGATCCGAGCTAGCGTTCGCCAACTTCCAACTCGATAGACAGTTGGTTCAGACAATCCTTTCAATTTAGATGCGCCTGTCAGCCAATAAGCTTGCAACGGCATAAGCTTCAATTGTTGCCGGGCCGCCGTATATTCGCCAGTCGTGCCGGCCAAAATAAAGATTGCCTGGATGGAGTTACCGCTCTTTGATTGTTTATTCATTGCGCCAGTATATCATTTAGCTGAGTTCATCCAGAGTGGATAAAAATGAGTATTCTGGAAACAGTGCACAAGCGAAGTCGCTGGGTAAAATTTTCTCTTTTCGTTCAGCCCGTTGAAATGTTAAATTGCGTTTTCAATGCCGTAGTTCTGATAAATATCGTTTCCTCGCTTTGAACCACTTTTTGGATCATTGTTCCCGCTCCACTTGCCGGCCCCCGCCCAAATAGATTGAGCAAGCAGCTAAGGAGTCTTTCGATGGTTACCTGTCCGTCTTGTGGAAGTTCACGAATTCGTAATGATTACAAACCGGCGCCAATCACTTTGCGAGTAGTCGGTATTCGGGCTTTGTTGTGCGATAACTGCAATTATCAGTTTCGGGCTTTTTCGCCTTTTCCACCTAAAGCCCGTCGCCATCGCACCTCGACTCGCAAAAATGCTTCACTCAATTCTGCTGAATCTATTGAGTTGAACCAGCAGAATTTCAATTTGCTGCCAACCGAACGCCGGGATCCTGTGCTGGCGTTGCCATTGTCGGCCAAAAACAACCACCCAATTCAGCAAATGCAAGTAGGGGTAGTTGTCGCGACCGCTCAGAGGCATCCGGGAATTACAATTGACCAAATCGCTCCTGTACGGCAAAACCTGCGCACGGAAATCACCAAACTTTACATTCATAAAATTGATACTGAGGCCAGTGCAGAACCAAGCCGGGAAAGCTATAAGGCGGAGCATTCTTCCACGTTGACTTGCCCGGAATGTGGATCACATAACATCAAACGCCGGAAACGGAATTTCTTGGAAAAGACCTTTCTTTCCCTGACGGATCATAAACCTTATGTTTGCCGAAAGTGCGATGCGAGCTTCTATTCTAAATCTGTCGAACAAGACTGATTGGCTAAAGCATCCTTACCTCAAGGCTTGCTGATGGCTTGGACATTTGGTGGATTCACAACGAACGGTAAAACCTTGCCAGCGTAAACCAGCATCCCAAAACGCGTGGTTTCTTTCAGCCGATAAAAGCTGAATGTCATTTCAAACGACTCCCCTGGATTCAATCGCAAAATTCCATCTTGCGGAATTTTTTTTCCTTCCGGGGGGCGTCTGTCTTTCAATTCAAATCCACGGCAATGCTCATCTATTAAGTAAATGCGGTCTTTTTCTCCCACCAACCAGCGGCCCGCGCTTAGTTTGTAGAAGGGCAACGGGAATTCAATAGGGGAATTTGTTGCATAGGCGACCAGTTTTAAGACGGTATCGTTTTGAATGTTAACCACGGAGGCGATGGCAATATTCGCCAAACGCTCTGCGCCGATCACTTTATTGCACTTTGAAATTTCGTCGAAGCTTTCTATCACGGCAGCCGTGCGGATGGCTTCTGGGTCTTTTTTCGAGCAACCCAAAGAAGCGATCAACAAGGCAAGCAAGGCTAAATTCGGCAACACAGTTTTCATGGTTTTCACATCGCGTTTAGTCGTTTAGTCGCAACTGAGCAGCATTCGTTTTAAGATCGTTGCTCGCATGGTCGAAAATGTAACCTTTGGGAATCGAATCGCAAACTGGATTGTGAAACCAACGTGACCAGACTCGAACAAAAACTCAGGGCAGCATTGCAACGGTTCGGCGTTGGGAAAAGTTCTGCGCTGGTTGTGGCGATTTCAGGAGGTGCTGATTCCGTTTCACTGCTGGATGCTTGTGTCAGGCTGAATAAGCGAGGAAAGTTGCCGGTCAAAATTTTTGCCGCTCATTTAAATCATCGGTTGCGCGGCGAAGAAGCCGATGGAGACGAAGCTTTTGTGCGGCGGTTGGCAGAGGAACGCGGGATCGAATGCCAGATTGAGCAAATCGCCGTTGCTGATTATGCCAAAGCCGCAAAGCGAAATTTAGAAGCGACGGCACGGCATATTCGTTATGATTTTCTGGCGCGGGCTGCGGAGAGGTGCGGGGCTGAATGGGTCTGCACGGCTCACACCTTGGACGATCAGGCAGAAACTGTTTTGATGCGATTGTTGCGTGGAACCGGGGCAGAAGGATTGCGGGGCATTCATGAGATCAGTTCTCTGGGCAGCCGGACGAAACTTATTCGTCCATTGTTGCAAGTCACTCGCGCTGAAGTTCTGGAGCATTGCATTAATTGCAATTTGGAGTTCCGGCACGATAGTTCAAATTTTTCGCCAGAGCTGACGCGAAATCGAATCCGGCACGATTTGATTCCCTTGCTGCAACATTTCAACCGGCGCAGTAATGAGGCAATCGTTAGAACTGCGGAATTAATTGCGACTGACGATGATTGTCTAGGACAAATTGCTGCGAAGACTTTTTCGGAAGCGCGGACGAGCACAGGACTGAACGCAAAATTACTGAAGACCTGCCATTTGGCAGTTCAGCGGCGGGTGTTAAGGCTGTGGTTGGAAGAAGTACGTGGCAACTTACTGAGGATTGATGCAGTTCATATTTCAGCGTTGGAGTCTCTTATTTTGCGTCCAGAAGGCGGGCGGGTCATTGAATTGCCCGGCGGATGGCAAGTTCGGCGCAAATCCGGCGTTCTTGAACTTACTCGTGAACAAGACAGGGCCTGGAAATCGTAGAAAAGGTATGAATTGAAATGATTTTGTAAAAAATCAGAGAGCATTATGTCGAAACCTGGCTGACAGGTCCGGCGTCTACTTTCTTTGCGGGATACTCGGCAAGCAAACGGTTAAATGCCGAGCGAAAGTCGCCGGATTGAGCTAGAATGCGGCGCAGGTTTTCAACGGAGGTAATTAACTTTGAACTCGACAGTAAGACAAATAATTTTTTGGGTGGTGATAATTGGTGGAGCGATTCTGCTTTATCGCTTTTTTAGCAACACACCTGGCCAGCAGCCGGTACAGTTGCCTTATAACGAACTGATGGCGAAAGTCGAAAACAATGAAGTCGCGACTGCCATCGTTGAGCGAGAAAAAGTAACCGGCAAGCTCGCCAGCAACCAGAGCTATATTACGAAAATCGGCGGCGAAGAAAGCGCAAACACCATTGCCGAGGCTATGCGAAAGAGCAACAGCAAAATCCGTGTGGAGTATGACAATTCAACCACCAGCGGAATGTGGGTGCAAGCACTGATTATGTATTCGCCGTTCATCCTGATTATTGCCATCTGGATTTTCATGCTGCGGCAGATGCAATCAGGCGGCAATAAAGCCTTGAGCTTTGGCAAAAGCCGCGCCAAGTTGCTTTCCAATCAGCAAAAACGCGTGACGTTCAAAGACGTTGCGGGCGTGGACGAAGCAAAAGAAGAACTGCAAGAGATTATTGAATTCTTGAAAGAGCCGCAGAAATTCCAGAAGCTGGGCGGTCGTATTCCGAAAGGCGTTTTGATGATGGGCCCTCCGGGCACGGGCAAAACTCTTTTGGCGCGCGCGATCGCGGGTGAAGCCAATGTCCCGTTCTTTTCCATCTCCGGTTCGGATTTCGTCGAAATGTTTGTCGGCGTCGGTGCCAGCCGCGTTCGTGACCTGTTCGAGCAAGGAAAGAAAAACGCGCCCTGCATCATCTTCATTGACGAAATTGACGCCGTTGGCCGTCATCGCGGAGCCGGACTTGGCGGTGGTCACGATGAACGCGAACAAACCCTGAACCAATTGCTGGTGGAAATGGACGGCTTTGAATCAAACGATGGCGTGATTTTGGTCGCTTCGACCAACCGCCCGGATGTGCTTGATCCGGCGCTGCTTCGCCCGGGACGCTTTGACCGTCGCGTGGTGGTGAATCGCCCGGACGTCAAAGGCCGCGAAGGTATTTTGTCCGTCCACACGCGCAAGATTCCGCTCGGCGATGACGTAGACATTTCGGTCATTGCGCGCGGAACACCAGGCTTTACCGGAGCCGACCTGGCCAATTTGGTCAACGAAGCTGCGCTGAATGCCGCTCGCTACAACAAAAAAGTGGTTTTGATGCAGGATTTCGAATGGGCAAAAGACAAAGTGTTGATGGGCTCCGAACGCAAATCAGCCGTCATGTCCGAAGAAGAAAAGAAAACCACTGCTTACCATGAAGCCGGTCACACCATTGTCGGGTTGAAAGTCCCGAATGCTGACCCGGTTCACAAAGTGACGATCATTCCGCGCGGCATGGCGCTAGGATTGACCCAGCAACTTCCTGAAGGCGACCGTTACACCCATAGTTTGGATTATATCGAAGGTTCGATTGCCATTTTGATGGGCGGTCGTTTAGCCGAAGACATTTTCCTGAGCAAAATCACAACCGGCGCATCCAACGACATCGAACGCGCGACAGAACTGGCTCGCCGTATGGTTTGCGAATTCGGTATGTCGAATCTTGGGCCGCTGACGTTTGGCAAAAAAGAAGAGCAAATCTTCCTCGGACGCGAAATCGCTCAGCATCAGGATTACAGCGAAGACACCGCTGTCCGCATTGATCAGGAAGTCAAACGCATCGTGATGGAACAGTACGAACGCGCTCGCCAAATCATTCTGGACCACCGCGACGCGTTGGATCGTTTGGCGCAGGAGTTACTGCAACGCGAAACGCTCGATTCGGTGCAAATTCGCCGAGTCGTCGCTGGCTTGCCGTTGGATGACGACACTCCGTCACCCACTCCGCGACCGGAACACGATAAACCTGCCGATAAAGAACCGGTTCTGAAACCGATTCTGCCACCAATTACCGGCGGCAATCCGGCGACGGCATAACGCTGGAAACAATCAAAACTTCAAACGGGTGAAGCGGAGCGAAACTCCACTTCACCCGTTTGTTTTTGACGATCGAATTGGTTTAGCTCAATTCGATCTCACGCTCTCGCAGATATTTGATCTTGTCGCGTAATTCCGCCGCCTTCTCGAATTCAAACTTTCCTGCGGCCTGTCGCATCTCCTGATTTAACCGTGAGATGGTTTCAGCCAGTTTATCCGGACTGTATTCTTCAAAGTTTTCCAAATTGACAGGCACTTTAAAGTAATCGGCCTCATAAGCAGTGACCAGAGTGGCTTCAATGGGTTTGATGATGGATTGCGGAGTGATGCCGTTGGCTTCGTTAAACGCCGTCTGTTTGGCGCGGCGGCGTTCCGTTTCGCTGATGGCGCGCCGCATGGAATCAGTCATCTTGTCAGCGTACAGAATCGCTTTGCCGTGAGAGTTACGAGCGGCGCGGCCAATGGTTTGGATCAGCGAAGATTCGCTGCGCAAAAATCCTTCCTTGTCGGCATCCAGGATTGCCACCAGAGAAACTTCGGGCAAATCCAATCCTTCGCGCAACAGGTTGATGCCGACCAGTACATCGAATTCGCCTTTGCGCAAATCGCGCAAAATTTTAATGCGTTCCAGCGTCTCGACTTCAGAGTGCATATAGCGGACTTTGACGCCCAAATCGCCGTAATAATCCGTCAGGTCTTCAGCCATTTTCTTGGTTAGAGTTGTGACCAAAACGCGTTCACCGCGCTCGGCACGCTCGCGGACTTCGTGGAGCAAATCATCAATCTGGCCGCGAACAGGACGGATTTCGACTTCGGGGTCTAACAGACCGGTTGGGCGAATGACTTGTTCGACGAAAGAGCCGCTGGATTTGGTCAGCTCGTACGGCCCAGGTGTCGCCGAAACGTAAATTGCTTGGCCAACACGTCTTTCCCACTCTTCAAACTTTAGCGGGCGATTATCCAGCGCCGAAGGCAGCCGGAATCCATATTCAACCAAATTCATCTTGCGCGACCGGTCGCCTGTATACATGGCGCGGATTTGCGGGATGGATTGATGGCTTTCGTCAATCACAACCAAGGTATCTTCGGGCAGATAATCAAACAGCGTCGGAGGCGGTTCGCCAACAGCTCGGCCAGTCAGATGGCGGGAATAGTTTTCGACGCCTCGGCAAAACCCAAGCTCGTTGAACATTTCCAGGTCGTACATCACGCGCTGGTGCAACCGCTGGGCTTCGATCAACTTGTTCTGGGCAATTAACTGAGGTTCCCATTCTTCCAGTTCCGCCCGGATCGTTTTTGCCGCTCGTTTGATGGCCGCTTCTGTTGTGGCGTAATGGGTTCGGGGATAAATCGGTAACCGGCTTTCGTGCTTTTTGATGACTTCGCCCAGCAGCGGATCAATTGTCGAGATCGAATCAATCTCATCTCCCCATAACTCAATGCGATAAGCCTGGTCCTGGTAACTGGGATAAATATCAATCACATCGCCGCGCACGCGAAAACTGCCGCGGCTGAACTCAATGTCGTTGCGTTCATACAACAATTCGACCAGTCGTTTGACGATTCCGTTGCGGGTGATGCGCTGGCCCGGTTCGACGAACATCACCATTCCGTAATAAGCGTTCGGGTCACCGATACCGTAAATCGCCGAAACCGAAGCGACGATAATGACATCTCGGCGCTCGAACAAACTGCGGGTTGCCGACAACCGCAACCGATCAATTTCGTCGTTCACCGTGGATTCTTTTTCGATGTACGTGTCGGTCGCCGCCACATACGCTTCCGGCTGGTAATAATCGTAGTAGCTGACGAAATATTCGACGGCGTTTTCCGGGAAGAAGGTTTTGAACTCCTGGTAAAGCTGCGCCGCCAGTGTTTTGTTGTGAGCCATAACCAGGGTGGGGCGATTTACGCGAGCTACGACCTGGGCAATGGTGAAGGTTTTGCCGCTGCCCGTGATGCCCAGCAGCACTTGATGCTTTTCTCCATCGGCCAATCCTCTGATCAATGTTTCGATTGCTTGAGGCTGATCGCCTTGTGGTTCGTAATCCGAAACGAGTTGGAAGTCCATAAGTCCTTTCTACAGTTACCGCTAGCGATTTCCAGCGTCTCTGACGAAAATTTTTTCAAAAAAGTTTTGCCATCGTTCGAGGTTTCACTCACTTTTTACGCTTATGTAAGTGGAGGGGGCAAGACGAAGCCGAAAGTTGATCGCGTCCGTGTCCCGGCACGATCATCCGAAGCTTTCCGAAAGCCTTTGAGAAATTGCGGTGTCTTCAGTCGTCAGCCATTACAGGGTAGCCGCAAATTTGGTGCAGCAGCGTCCAAAAGCCAAATGGGTATTTTCCGCTGCACCTTTTTTCCTCAGCCGATTTATGCGGGCCGGTGAGTTTGGGCATTCACCGGCTCGACTTCCTTTCGACAGCATTCCAACCCACTCAATTCAGTCAGAAGCAATTCCGAAAATGATCTTCCGTTAATTCCGCTCGATAACAACCTTGCTGGTGATTCCGCATCTGAAAGCCGACAATGTCACGCGGCAAATTGTTTTGAAAATGCCGTTCAGACACGGGAGGAAAGAATGTCAATGCGAATGAAAATAAAAATTGTCATTGTTGTTGCGGCTTTGGTTTTGGTTTCACTGACGGCAATGGCTCAGCAGATTCCGCAAATCGGTTTGCGCTCCACTGATGGACGCACGGTCAATCTGGCTGAGCTGAAAGGAAAAGCCATTGTGCTTTCCTTTGGCGGAACCTGGGTTCCGCTGACGCCGAAAGAGCTGCCCGCGCTGCAAAAACAGTCGGATCGTTATGCTCCGCGCGGCGTGCAGTTTTTCTGGGTCAGCCTTAATAGCGATAAACCCGGAACCAGAACCAGTGC
>DAOMFR010000049.1:0-5297 GCA_035429885.1 Blastocatellia bacterium | reverse complement strand
AGTTATTCGCCAGCGAAAATCTTGTCCACGCGTTTTGAAACGTCGCGTAAGTAAGCTTCGTCGCCGCCATTAAGTTCAACGGTCAAGTAGCCGTTGTATCCAATTTCGCCAATCGCCTTGCGAACTTCTTTCCAATCAATGCTGCCTTCGCGCAACCCAACGAAGTTGCGCGTTTTGGTGTCAAAATCCTTCAAATGGAATTTGGCGATGCGTTTGCCAAGGGTGCGAATCCATTCCTGTGGATAACCGTACATGACGATGTTGCCGACATCGAAATAAGCTTTGACCCAGGGGCTCTTGAATTCGTCCACGTATTTTGCGTGGTCGTAAGGGGTCAACAGAAATTTGTTCCAAACCTCTTCGATGCCGATCACGACGCCCAATTCTTTGGCCAGCGGAATCAGTTTTTTCACGACTGGTTGAGACCGTTGCCAGGCTTGCGGAATCGTCGTGTCAGGACGGACGACTGCCGGGACCAGCAGAACGGTATCGGCTCCCCACAACTTTGCGTTGCGCAAAGAAATTTCCATTCGCTCAACACTCTTTTTTACATCGTCAGGGTTGGGACTCGATAGTGGCCATTCCCAATGTCCCATGTTCATCACCGAGTGAATCGGCATTTTCGCCTTCATCGAAGCTTCTTTGATTGCATCGGCTTCTTTAGGATCAGTGATGGTTTGCGCTTCAATGCCTTCAAACCCAACGTCAACGGCCAGTTTGAAACGGTCTGCATAACTCATCTGCTTCGGAAGCATGGAAAGCAACACAGCCTTTTTCAGTTGGCCACCGGCCGGCTTGGTTTGAGCCAAGCCGGTCAAATTGTTCGGGAGCAGCGTTGCTGCTGCCCCCATCACGGACGTTTTCAGAAAATCTCTTCTGTCGGTCATAAGTTTGTTTTCCTGTTATTTGATGTTGATGCGAACTGTATTGGCGACCTGGCCGTTCACGGTTAGGACCACATCCACTTGTCCGCGTCCAGCCAAAATTTGTAAAAGTTCAATGTTGATCTGATCCAGGCCCGCAAACCCCGGAACTGGGGCAGCAGCGTAAACAGGGACATTCACCCCGTCAATGGTCGCTTTTACTTTGGTGATGTCGCCGTGACCACGAAGGCCTGTTCCATAAAGCAGCAAAAAGTTTTTTGGCCAAACCGTCCCCGGAGCCTGAGATCCTAGATCGATCGGCACTGGAACGTATTGTAATCCTTCCAGGCGAGCAACCGGTGAATATGATTGTGTTCCATTTTCTTCAATCCTTAGCGCGACAGCGGCGGGAACGCCTTTGCCATCGGAATTGGCCGTAAACAATCCAGGCGCCACCGGCGCAATGCGAATCAGCTCACGAAAACTGGTTCCGTCGGCGCGGTAAACCGAAATGAACCCCCAACCGTTCGGTGCGTCGGACGGAATCAAAAAATTCATTTGCCCGGGAGTTGCTGCAAACAGAGGCACATTATTGCCACCGGAATTTGCCGGGAAAAATGAAACGCGCGCTCCGGCCAGCGTCGCTGGCAAAGGCAACTTATCGGCAATCGCCGTTGTCGTTGTCAGGTTGTTGCCGAACAGAGCAACGATGGAATCTCGCGCAAAAACTCCGCGCCGGTAATTGGCGGCTGAAACGTTGACGATGCTGCCGCCGTTCAGTTGCGGCGTCGAAAACCATTGCAGCAGTTTCCACTGCAAAATCAGGCTGCTGTCCGTATCTTCTCGCACAAAGCGAAAAACGATCAGCACATCGGAATCGCTGTAGCTAATCGAGCGCAGCGCGTAGGTTGTGTTCAATGTTTTCGGCAGAGTGTTCCTGTAAAAGAAACCGTTTTCCGTGAATCCTTGTCCGCTGCGTTGGTATTGCTGTCTGGCGTCTGCTTCAACCAGTGGAGCCGTAAACGTTGCCAAATACTTCACGCCCGGATGGTCAACTGTCACCGAATTCAAATCGGTCGAGCCGAGCGAAACTAGAAATCCGAAATTCGCACCGGCGAAACCGACGGAAAAATTGCCACGTTGTAATTCCAAATCCGAACCAAAGCCATATTCATGCACCAGTCGCACGAAAGAGTAGTAAGCGCCGCCGCCACGAGTTAACAGAACTCCGTCAAACTTTTCGCGAGGCAAAATGCGAATCAATCCCGTGTCCGGCTGAGCCAGAAACGCGGCATTCGCCGTGAAGTCTGTTTGGTCCGGCTGTAAAAAGATCGCTTCCTTAACTTTCAATTGAGCTTGGATCGCCGCCGTTTGTACCGGATCCGTTTCTGCTTTCAACTGATTTTGCAGGGCAAGAATTTCGCTGAGCTGTTGTGCCCTGTCAGCCGTTTGCGCGGTTGTCGCAAATGAACAAATAGCAACGCACGCCATCGTAATCGCCATTCGTATAGATTGGCGAAGAAAATTGTTCATGCCGGTCATAGAAAACCTCCGAAGGCTGAAAACCGCCTGATTGTCACTGACAGTTAGGTAATCAAGGGAGCGAAACGGCTGCATTCTACGCTTCCGTTTCAGGCAGTCAAAAGCTTTCGCTGTTAGCCCAAACGTCATCGGGCAAAGTCTGGCAAAGCAAAACTGCACAAGGTAAGATGCCGCCGTAAATCGAATTCATCTATTTAGTCTTCAAACATCAAGCGCCTAAGCAGCGCTTATTTGACAGGAGAGCACATGGCACAAGCACAAGAAGCATTCGAGCAGATGGCTGCTCAACCGTTGACCGTTTTATCTGAAGAAGAGCGGCTGTTTGCCGCCAGTGTCCGCGAATTCGCCGAAGCCGAAGTCAAACCTTACGTTCGCGAAATGGACGAAAAACAAAAGATGCGTCCGGAAATCATCGCCAAATGTTTTGAGCTTGGGTTGATGGGCATCGAACCCGGCGAAGAATACGGCGGTTCAGGCGGATCGTTTTTCATGGCGTGCATCGCGATTGAAGAACTTGCCCGCGTGGACGCGTCTTTGAGCGTGATGGTGGATGTGAACAACACGCTGACGATCAATGCGTTTTTGAATTACGGCACCGAAGCTCTGAAGAAAAAATACATCACTCGACTGGCGACGGATACCGTCGGCGCTTACTGTTTGAGCGAAGCCGGATCGGGTTCCGACGCATTCGCCATGCAAACCCGCGCCGAAGACAAAGGCGATCATTACCTGCTCAACGGACGCAAGATGTGGATCACTAACGGCAACGAAGCCGGAATCTTCATCGTCTTCGCCAATCTGGATCCGTCAAAAGGCTACAAAGGCATTACGGCGTTTGTCGTCGAAAAAGGTTTTGAAGGATTCACCGTCGGCAAAAAAGAAGACAAGCTGGGCATTCGCGCTTCTTCGACCTGTGAACTGTTGTTCGACAACTGCCGCGTGCCCAAAGAAAACGTGTTGGGCGAAATCGGCAAAGGCTACAAGATTGCGATTGAAACCCTGAACGAAGGCCGCATCGGCATCGGCGCACAAATGTTGGGGCTGGCGTGCGGCGCGTACGAAGCCGCCATCGCTTACACCAAAGAGCGCAAACAGTTCGGCCAGGCCATCAGCGAAAACCAGGGCGTGCAATTCCAGATCGCCGAAATGGCCGTCAAGATTGAAGCCGCTCGCTTGATGGTTTACAACGCCGCTCGACTGAAAGACGCCAAACAGCCGTTCATCAAGCAGGCTGCGATGGCCAAGCTGTTCTCTTCGGAAGTTGCCGAAGAAGTGGCTTCGATGGCAGTGAACCTGTATGGCGGCTATGGTTACGTCAAAGATTATCCGGTCGAAAAATACTTCCGCGATTGCAAGATCGGCCAGATTTACGAAGGCACGTCGAACATGCAGAAACAGACGATTGCCAAGATGTTGCTGGCTGAATAGTTTTTTGAGGAGAGATTATGGAACTCAATCTGGTTGAGCAGGTCAGCGCCAAAGTCGCGTCATTGCCGTTGGAGCAACAGCAAGAAGCATTGGCAATGGTCGAGGCGCTGGAAAAGCGCGCTCTTAGTTCGGCGGCTTTGCGCTCACACAGGCTCAAGGGCGTAACTGCCGGACCGGGACCCAAACTCACGCTGGCTGATCTGAATGAAGTGCGGCGCGAGATGTGGGGCGAATATGTGGAGAGTAAAGAATGAGCGTGGTTGCCGATACACACGCCATTATTTGGTATGTTGATTCGCCAACTGATCTGACGTTGGCGGCGACATCCGCCATGGATGACTCCGCCAATGATCCAACACAACGAATTTTCCTTTCAGCAATCAGTTTGATTGAAATGCAGTACCTGACCGAAAAAGGAAAGATTAAACCAACGGTGCTGCCAGCAGTGTTGGCTGAAATTGATAATCCGCAACCAATTCTTGAAGTTATCCCGATTGACCGAAGAGTTTCTGATTCTCTGGGGCAGATTCCTCGTTTAACCGTTCCTGATATGCCCGACCGTATTATTGCAGCAACGGCTCTCCTTCTTAACCTGTCATTGGTCACCGCCGATACGAAAATCAGTGCGTTATCAAATGTCGTGACGGTTTGGTGACACATCGAGGCAACCTTGAAAATATCTACAATTACTCCTGAAGATTTGCGCGGCGTGTTTTCCGTGCCGTCGCTGGCTCGCAAAAATGATGCTCGACGTGCTATTGATTTCGAACAGAACGATCTGATCGTCAAACACATCGCTTCGGGGGGCATCACCCGGTTTTTGTATGGCGGCAACGCCTTCTTGTATCACGTGACGCTGGCCGAATATTCCGCCTTGCTGGAATGGATGAGCGGATTTGCTGGCGAGCATTGGGCAATTCCCAGCGCTGGCCCTTCGTATGGGCGCGCGATGGATCAAGCCGACTTGTTGCGTAAATACAATTTCCCGGCGGTGATGCTGTTGCCATGTGCCGATCCGCGCGACGCAGCTGGACTGGAGCAAGGCTTGCGCGAATTCGCCGACGCCTCTGAAACCAAACTGATTTTGTATTTGAAAGAAGAAAACAATTTTGGCGCAGACAAAGAAGCAGGCTTGGATGTCGTCGCCAAATTGGTGGATGAAGGCGTGTGCGTTGGAATTAAATACGCCGTCGTTCGCCAGGACCCGCGTCATGACGCCTATCTGGAGTCCTTGCTGACGCGGGTTGATCGCAATCTGGTGGTCAGCGGCATTGGCGAACGCCCTGCGGTCGTTCATATGCGCGATTGGAAATTACCGGGTTTCACGACTGGAACTGGTTGCATCGCTTCGCGCCAAAGCCAGCAACTTTTCGAAGCCTGTTCTCGTGGAGATTTTGCCGAAGCAGAAAAATTGCGCGAACTGTTCATCCCGCACGAAGACTTGCGCGACGCCTGGAGCCCGGC
>DAOMFR010000048.1:37643-45223 GCA_035429885.1 Blastocatellia bacterium | reverse complement strand
TTTTATGTGGAAATTGATGAGGAGTAACCAGTGGTACGGAACCCTGAGCGGTAGCGACGGGGTAGTTTCGGAGTTCGTACATCACGAACCACCAGGTCGCTACCGCTCCCGGTTCCGTACCGGCTTTAATTGATCAGCATTCCAGACGAAGCGCGATCGAGTTGTTGCCGCAGCCATTCGGTAATGTCTTCCAGGCTTTCGGCGGAAACTTCGTGGCCCATGTCGTATTCCTTGTAGGTCAAATCAATCGGGAGTTCGGAAAGGTGACGGCTGGTGTCTCGGCCGTGGCTGATGGGCAAGACCGCGTCGCGAGTGCCGTGCAGCACGAATACCGGCAAGCCAATTAGCGCGTCTTTGTCCGGGATTTGCTCAATGATTTGCGGCATCAGGCGTCCGCTCATCGCCACCACCGCAGCGGCGGAGCCGGGATAAGTCAACGCCACAGCCAGACTCATCATCGCTCCCTGACTGAATCCCACCAGATACACGGCGTTCGGATCGCAATCGTAGGCTTCGACAATTTCGCCGATGAATTTGTGCAGCGTGTGCCGCGCGGCATCCACTTCCGCAGGGTCAACGGAAATGCCTTGGGCAGTGAACCCCAGATTGAACCAGGCGTATCCGCCCATGCCGCGCAACGTGACCGGAGCGCGGGCGCTGACAATGAAAAAGCGTTCGTCCAGATACGGAGCCAGCGAAAACAAATCGTCTTCGTTCGCGCCGTATCCGTGCAGCAATAACAGCAATGGCGGTTTGCCTTTCAACCCGCTTTTGCCCGGAGCCGTGTGATGAAACAGAGAAAAAGTATGATCGGTCATGAAGAATTCCTTGGTAATTTGAAAGCGGGCGTAGCTTGCTTGATGGATCAACCGGGCGTCAAGCCGTTGTTAAATCAGTTTTCAATTCCGGGAATAACCACGGGGAAACACAGCGATCACGGGGATTTATCTTGGGATAATCGTTACGCATTCACTTTTCGAATCGTTCTCGGAATGGGTTGTAAGGTTCAGACGATACGCATAAAGAAGTCGTTCTTTTGTTTCAGTGTGTTCCCCGTGTTCCCCGTGGTTTAGAACTTGATTCAGCCTTAGCCAGTTGTCATTTACAAACTCATTGGCGATACTCGCCGTTCAATTCTTACTGTCAATTCATCAACTTATTCACAAGAAATCGCATGGAAATTCCGAAGGCTTACGAACCAAAAGACGTTGAAGACCGCTGGTACCCATTCTGGGAACAAGGCGGTTATTTCGCCCCCGAACACAACACCGACCCGAAAGCAAAAGTTTTTTCGATGGTCATTCCTCCGCCGAACGTGACGGGGTATTTGCACATGGGCCACGCGCTGAACCAGACGCTGCAAGACGTGCTGGCGCGTTGGCGGCGCATGGCGGGCGACCGGGTGTTGTGGCTGCCCGGAACCGATCACGCAGGCATTGCGACGCAAATGGTGGTCGAACGCCAACTGGCGGCAGAAGGCATCAAGCGTCAGGACCTGGGCCGCGAAAAGTTCGTCGAACGCATCTGGCAATGGAAAGAGCATTCCGGGGGAACGATTCAGCGGCAAATGCGCGTCGTAGGCGATTCGGTGGATTGGTCGCGCGAACGGTTCACGATGGACGAAGGTTTGTCGAACGCGGTCAAGGAAGTGTTCGTCCGGCTGTATGACGAAGGGTTGATTTACCGCGGTGAGCGCATGATCAACTGGTCGCCCGGTTTGCAAACGGCGATTTCCGATCTGGAAGTCGAGATGAAACCGGTCAAAGGCAAGCTGTATCACATTGCGTATCCCATTGGGCATGCAGTGACTTCGCCGGTGGAAGGTTTGGCCGAAGCCTACGAGGCCGCCAACGACCAGTCAGTACCGCGACCGGTAGGGAGCGCAGCCGGCTTGCTCAGCACCGCCGCCGGAGACTTCATCGTTGTCGCGACGACTCGGCCGGAAACGATGCTCGGCGATACGGCGATTGCCATGAATCCCGAAGATGCCGCAGCGGGTGGCCGTTACCCGTCCGTTGTCGGCAAAAAAACCGTGTTGCCGCTGGTCGGGACCGAGATTCCCTTCATTCAGGATGAAGTGGTCGAAAAGGATTTCGGCACGGGCTTTGTCAAAGTCACTCCGGCGCACGACCCGAACGATTTCGCGATGGGCAAACGCCACAATCTGGAATTCATTCAGGTCATCGGCAAGGACGCCAAAATCACGGATGCCGCGCCGGAAAAATATCGCGGACTGGATCGCAACGAAGCTCGCAAAGTGGTTGTCGCCGATTTGGAAGCGCTGGGCTTGCTGCTGAAAATCGAAGATTACACGCACAACGTCGGCCATTGTCAGCGTAGCGGCACGGTCGTG
This sequence comes from Blastocatellia bacterium, assembly GCA_035429885.1. Taxonomy (GTDB): domain Bacteria; phylum Acidobacteriota; class Blastocatellia; order RBC074; family RBC074; genus RBC074. The sequence continues at coordinate 42,870 of DAOMFR010000048.1, read as the reverse complement.
GAACCGCTGGTTTCCATGCAATGGTTCATGCGAATGAAGGAATTGGCCGAACCAGCCATTGCCGCCGTTCGTGACGGCCGCACCAAGTTCGTGCCGGAAAGCACGGCGAAGATTTATTTCAACTGGCTGGAAAACATTCAGGATTGGTGCGTGTCACGCCAATTGTGGTGGGGGCACCGAGTTCCCGCCTGGTACACACCCACAGATGAAATCATCGTCGCTCGCGACGAAACCGAAGCGCGCGAACGATTGAAAGCTCGCGGCCTGGACGCAACCGTTGAGCTGACGGAAGAAAGCGACGTGCTGGACACATGGTTTTCGTCGCAGTTGTGGCCGTTTTCGACGTTGGGTTGGCCAGAAGAAACTGAAGACTTGAAGCAGTTTTATCCAACCGAAGTGTTGGTGACCGGATTCGACATCATCTTTTTCTGGGTTGCGCGAATGATGATGATGGGTTTGAAGTTCATGGGCGATGTGCCGTTCCGCACCGTGTACATCAACGCGCTGGTGCTGGACCCGCAAGGCCAGAAGATGTCCAAAACCAAAGGCAACGTCATTGACCCGCTGGACGTGTTCGCCAAATACGGAACCGACGCGGCGCGGTTTGGCCTGACGGCGGCTTCGACAGCCGGGCTGACGCTGGCGTTGCAGGAATCCAAACTGGAAAGCGCGCGCAATTTCGCCAACAAGATTTGGAACGCCACGCGGTTTGTGCTGATGAATTGCGACGAAGTGTTGGAAGCTCAAGAGCCTGTGGATTGGGAAACAGAGCTTTCCGAACCCGAACTCGCTGACCGCTGGATTTTGAGCCGATTGAATCGCGTCGCATCGGAAGTTCACAACGCGCTGGGCGAATACCGTTTCCACGAAGCGGCGGAAGAACTGTATCGGTTCTTCTGGAATGATTTCTGCGACTGGTACATCGAACTGTCGAAACCATTCGTGACGGCGAAGGAATCAACAGACCAATCGCTGGCGGTGAAGCGCCGAATCATTTATGTGCTCGAACGCAGTTTGCGATTGCTGCACCCGATCATGCCGTACATCACCGAAGAGTTGTGGCAACGGTTGCCCCATAAAGGCGACTCGATCAGCACAGCCGAATTCGTTTCGCACAACTCCGCGCAATTGGACGGACGCGCCGAACGCGAGTTGGCCCTGGTCATTGAAACCATCACCAAGCTGCGCAACATTCGCGCGACATTCAACATCGCGCCTTCGGTGCAATTGAAAGCCACGGTGGCTCCAGCGGATGCCGCCGCGCGCGAAGTGCTGACCAGCATGAGCGATCACATCAAACGGCTGGCCCGAATCAGCGATTTGGAATTCGTCGAAAAGCTGGAACCAACCAAAGGCGCGGCTCGCGCCATGTTCACCGGAGCCGAAATCGCCGTTCCGCTGGAAGGGTTGATTGATTTCGACAAAGAGCGCGAACGCTTGGAAAAAGAACTCGGCAAGCTGACGAACGAACTGGCCGGATTGGAAAAACGTTTGAACAATCCTGACTTCGTCGCTCGCGCCGCTGCCGAAGTCGTGGCCGATTCGCGTGCGCGCGCCGCAGAATTAGGCGATCAACTCGCCAAACTGCGGGCAACAATTGACTCACTCTAAAACCCCGTTCTGTGAGAGGAATCAATGCAACACTCCCCATCCGTTAAGCTTGGCAGCAAGCTGTCACTTTTCAGTTTTGCTTTGCTGTGGTTGTTGATCGCCCCAATGCAGTCAGCCGCTCAATCGCCAGCCCCGCCAGTTCCCGCGACCGGTTCGGCAGCGGCAGAGCTAAAAACTGCAAGATACTTTGATTCAATCAAAACTCAGCCTTTGGACGTTTATGCATTCTTGCGTGAAATGCCCAAAGGTGCCGATTTGCATCTGCACTTATCCGGTTCGATTTATGCCGAATCGTTTATCGAATGGGCAGCCAAAGCCAAGCCGGACGTTTGTGTTGACCCAAACACATTCGCGCTTTCGTTTTGCAGCGGAAACTCAACACAAATCCCGGCCAGCCGTGCGCTGACCGACGGGGTGCTGTACCGCAAAATGCTGTACGCCTGGTCAATGCTAAATTTGGAAAACTCCGGCTTGAGCGGGCACGATCAATTCTTCGACGCCTTCGCCAAATTCGGCCCGGCCAGCGACACCGCTCGATTTGCCGATATGGTGGCCGAAGTCGCCAAACGCTCCGCAACCGAACGCGTCAGCTACCTGGAAATTATGCTAACGCCCGACAACGGCAAATCTCGCGAAGCTGGGCGGGCGCTGATTTGGAAAAGCGATGAAGAGTTGGCCGCACTTTCCACGGCTGAACTGAATGCTTACTTTGCCCAAAAACGCGATGCGTTATTGGCAGGTGGAATTGTGCAACCGATTTCGTCAGGCACAACCAGCGCCATTCAAGAAACCAAAGCCGTGATGGACAAGCTGGAAACGCAACTCCGCGATTTGCTCCGGTGCGCCGATCCATCAAAAGCCAGTCCGGCTTGTCAGTTACAGATTCGGTACGTTTATCAGGTCGCGCGAAGTCTGGCTCCACGCGAAGCCTTTGCTCAAATGGTCGGCGCAATGGAAATCATGAAAGCCGAACCCAGAGTCGTCGCCTTGAATATGGTGCAGGCCGAAGACACGCGCGCTTCGATGAATAATTTCCCGCTGCAAATGAAGATGCTGGATTACCTGAATACCGTCACAGAATACAAAACCGGAAACGTGACGTTGCACGCGGGAGAACTGGCTCCGGGATTGGTTCCGCCAGAAGGATTGCGCTTTCACATCCGCGATTCAGTGCAGCTTGGCCACGCCAAACGAATCGGTCACGGCGTGGACGTGATGTACGAAGACAAGCCTTATGAATTGCTGAAAGAGATGGCGGCGAAAAACGTGTTGGTCGAAGTCTGCCTGACCAGCAACGATGGAATTTTGGGCGTGCGCGGTAAAGAACATCCGCTGTCGGCTTATTTGAAAGCCGGCGTGCCGGTGGCGTTGGCGACGGACGATCTGGGAATTTCGCGTTCGGAAATGACTCAGGAATATGCCAAAGCCGTCAAAGATCATGGTCTGGATTACCGCCAGTTAAAACGCATGGCCCGCAACAGTCTGGAATATTCATTTGTCGGCGGTGCCAGCTTTTGGAAAGATTCTCAACGATTTGTGCCGGTCGCCGTTTGCCAAAGTTCGTTGCAAAGCGCCAATCCGTCTGCCGCTTGCCAGAGTTATCTGGGCAGCAACGCGCGAGCCAAGTTACAATTTGAGCTTGAACAAGCATTCATTCAGTTTGAAAAAAATTGCTGCGGGAATTTCGGCAAGTAAACCAACGTTACACGATGATTAACCCTCAAGATATTCCACTGATTGACGACATTGCCGCCGGTTCGCTGGCCGAAGATTTGGGACGCGGTGATATTACGTCGCGCGCCGTCGTGAAACCCGGCCAACAAGCGCGCGGAAATTTCATGGCCAAGCAGGAATTGGTACTGGCCGGGTTGGAAGTCGCCGACGCCGTGTTCATGCATCTGGACCCGTATCTGGAAGTTGAAACTACCGCCGCCGATGGGGAATTGCTGCAACCTGACAAAATCTTTGCTCGCGTAGTCGGCGACGCCCAAATGTTGCTGGCGGCGGAACGCGTTGCGCTGAATTTCCTTCAGCAACTTTCCGGCATCGCCACGCTGACGCGGAAATATGTTGAAGCCATTGCCGGGACGAAGGCCAAGATCGTGGACACACGCAAAACTTCGCCAGGACTTCGGTTGCTGCAAAAGTACGCGGTGACAGTCGGCGGAGGCCACAATCACCGCTTAGGTTTGGATGACGGCGTGCTGATCAAAGACAATCACATTGCTCTGGCAGGCAGCGTAACAACGGCTGTTGCTCGTGCCAAAGAAGCCGCCGGCCATCTGCACAAAATCGAAGTCGAAGTCGGAACGCTCGATCAAGTCACGGAAGCGTTGAAGGCGAACGCAGACATTTTGCTGCTGGACAACATGACGCCAGAGATGATTCGCCAGGCCGTCGAACTCGTTGAAGCCCACGAACCCGGCGAGCGTCGCACCTTGCTGGAAGCTTCCGGCGGAATCACGCTCGCCAACGTACGCGCTTATGCCGAAGCTGGCGTGGATTTGATTTCCATTGGCGCGCTGACGCATTCGGCTGCGGCGGTTGATATTAGTTTCAAAATCAAACCTGTGTAGGAGTTGGGGGATAGGAGTTGGGAGTTGGTGGAAACGTCTTCATCACTTCTTGCCTATCTCCCGTCCCCTGCCTCCCAACTCCAGAAATATGATTTCTTACAACGACATTCTCGAAGCTCGCCAGCGAATTGCTGGCGTTGCCCACCGCACTCCGACGCTGACCTCGAGGCAATTCAATGAACTGGTCGGTTGCGAAGTGTTCTTCAAAGCTGAAAATTTGCAACGTGCCGGAGCTTTCAAATTTCGAGGCGCATACAACAAGATCGCTTCGTTGACCAACGAAGAGCGCAAACGCGGCGTGCTGGCGTTCTCGTCCGGCAATCACGCGCAAGCGACTGCGCTGGCGGCAAAGCTGTTCGGCATTCCGGCTGTGATTGTCATGCCGCACGACGCTCCGCAGATCAAAGTCAACGGCACGCGTGGATACGGCGCGGAAGTGGTGTTCTACAACCGCTACACCGAAAGCCGCGAAGGCACAGGCGAACGCATCAGCCAGGAACGCGGCCTTGTTCTGGTTCCTCCGTTTGACGACAACTTGATTATGGCCGGGCAAGGAACTGCCGCAATCGAACTGTTTGAAGACGTTCCGGCACTGGATTACCTGCTCAGCCCGTGCAGCGGGTGTGGGTTGCTGGCCGGATTGGCCGTGGCGACAAAACATCTGTCACCTTCAACGCGCATTTTCGGTGTTGAGCCGGAAGCTGGAAACGACACCTGGCAATCCATGCGCAAAGGCGAACGCGTCGAAATCGAAATTCCCAAGACCATCGCCGATGGATTGCAAACTCCTTCGCCGGGCAAACTAACCTTCCCTATTGTCAAAGACTTGGTCGAAGACATCTTGCTAGTCAGCGACGAAGAATTGATTTCGACGATTCGCTTCATCTTGGAACGCATGAAGGTGCTGGTCGAACCTTCGGGTGCCGCCGCAGCCGCAGCCGTGTTCCATCGCAAACATGATTTTTCCGGCAAACGTGTCGGCGTGATTTTGTCCGGCGGCAACGTGGATCTGACGAAGCTGTCCGATTACCTGAAAGTCT
>DAOMFR010000048.1:3007-37543 GCA_035429885.1 Blastocatellia bacterium | reverse complement strand
CGTATACTTCGATGCGCATGTTCCCCAAGATTATTTTCTTTCTCGCACTCATCTTTACAATGACCCCCTGGTCGTCACCACCAGTTGCCTTGGCAATCGGGTTGGCGTTCGGCCTGTTTTTCACCAACCCATTTGCCAAACAAACCAAATCGTATTCCAAAACGCTGCTGCAAGTTTGCGTCGTAGGTCTGGGCTTCGGCATGAATCTGCAACAAGTCGTCCGAGCTGGTCGGTCGGGGTTTCTCTACACTGCGCTTGGCATTACAGCGACGATGGTGCTGGGACTTGCGCTGGGACGTTTACTGAAAGTCGCCGAAACCAATGCTCTGCTGATTTCGGTCGGCACGGCTATTTGCGGAGGCAGCGCAATTGCCGCCGTCGGCCCCGTTGCCGGAGCCAAAGATGAAGAGATGTCGGTTTCGCTGGGGACGGTGTTCATTCTGAATTCGGTGGCGCTGCTCACCTTCCCATTGATTGGACACGTGGTTGGCCTTGATCAAACTCAGTTCGGATTGTGGGCGGCGCTTGCCATTCACGACACCAGTTCAGTCGTCGGAGCCGCCTCAAAATATGGCGCAGTGGCACTCTCAATTGGAACAACGGTCAAACTGGCACGAGCGTTGTGGATCGTCCCGATGACGATTGCCACGGCATTCATCAAACGTCGCGAAGCCCGGATTCAATGGCCGTGGTTCATTTTATTTTTCTGTCTGGCGGCGGTCATCAACACGTATTTGCCTGGGGGCGGAGCGGTATCCCCATGGATCGTCAAGCTGGCACGCATCGGATTGACCGTCACGTTGTTTCTGATCGGCTGTGGAATTTCAAAGGCAACGCTTCAGAAAGTCGGCGTGCGCCCTCTGGTGCAAGGCGTGGTCCTGTGGCTAATCGTAGCCGCGGCATCGCTGCTGCTGATTCGCGCTGGTGTAATTGGCTTGTAGCGAGAAAGAAAAATAAGAAATAGCGCGGATAGATGAGTTCGCGACACGAAAGAAAAAGCTCATCGTTTGAAAACTACGGTTTTCAAACGATGAGCTTTTCAGTCAAAGCGCAAACAAACAGTTCGCACCGCCTGCAAAACGTTTTCTAGTCAGCTTTGCGACGAATAAACGTCGGCACATCCAAATCCTCTTCGCGATAAGGCTGCTGCACAATCTGGCGTGCCGGTTGAGGCGAGCTATTGGTGATGGTTCCGTTTCCGCTGGCTCCGCCCTGAACAACAGTCGGGCGAATCGGCTGGACTTTTTCGGCTTTGGCTTGTTGAAAGCCAGTAGCGATCACCGTGATCTTCATTTCGTTTTGAAGCTGTTCATCGGTCACGGTGCCAAAAATGATATTTGCGTCGGGATCAGCCGAATCGTGAATGACGTTCATCGCTTCGTCCACTTCGCGCAAGGTCAAATCCTGTCCGCCGGTGATGTTGACCAATACGCCGCGCGCGCCATTGATCGAAGCTTCTTCCAAAAGCGGGCTGCTGATGGCGCGTTGTGTGGCCTCCATCGCGCGGCTTTCGCCGATACCATTACCAACGCCCATCAACGCGATGCCCATACCTTTCATAATGGTTCGCACGTCGGCAAAGTCCACGTTGATGAAACCGGGCGTGGTAATCAGATCGGAAATTCCCTGCACTGCCTGGCGCAACACGTCGTCGGCCATTTTGAAGGCGTCTCCGAGCCCCATATTTCGATCAACAGCTTGAAGCAGCCTGGCGTTAGGAATCGTAATCAAGGTGTCAACGACTGACCTGAGCTCTTCCATTCCCGCTTCAGCCTGACGCAACCGATGGCGGCCTTCAAACTGAAATGGTTTGGTAACGATGGCCACCGTCAACGCGTCTAATTCTGCTGCCAATGACGCGACGATTGGCGCAGCTCCGGTTCCAGTGCCGCCGCCCAACCCGACAGTGACAAAAACCATGTCCGCACCTTCCAGAGCTTCGATGATTTTTTCGGTGTCTTCTAAAGCAGCATCGCGCCCGATTTCAGGGTTTGCGCCCGCACCCAAACCTTTGGTCAGTTTTGCGCCGATTTGCAATTTGACCGGCGCGTGCGAACGTTTCAATGCTTGCAGATCAGTATTGGCAACTAGAAATTCAACACCTTCGATCTTTGCATCAATCATGTGATTGACCGCGTTCCCGCCGCCTCCGCCAATGCCGATGACTTTGATCCTTGCCCCGTACGTGGGTGGTTCGTCATCGAAGGTGTAATTCAGTTGCTTGCGATCTTCTACGGACATCTCGGTACCTCCAAAAAATCATTGCGAAAGCTATGCGGTATTTCAGATTTCTATTTATTAACTGGCCGCTCACACTATGTTGTAGCTAGCAGCGGATTCTACCACGATATGTTGAAAAGCCAAGCGGAGCAGAACCTTTACCGCTTGCGAGCCTGTGAAAAAAGTTCAGCGCTTGATAGCGAAGAAAGATTTCACCTTTTCCATGATCGCCGGCGGTTGCTGGCGACGGTTTTGATTAGCGTTATTACGGCTGCTGCCGACGATGCCGAGTTCGCATCGTAACCCATATAATGCCAACCCAAGTGCCGCTGAGTATGCTGGTTGAGCCGCATCGTCAATCAACCCGTTGAATTCGCCCGCGCCGCCGATGCGCACCGGAGCATTGAACACATGCTCGGCAACTTCCACCAGTCCGTTGAGCATGGAGCCTCCGCCGGTCAGCACAATGCCGCTGGAAAGTTGGCGGTCAAATCCTGCCTGGCGAATTTCATCCTGCACATGAGAGAGAACCTCTTCAGCGCGCGGCTCCAGAATATCGCAAAGGATTTGCCTGGACACAGCGCGCGGCGCGCGACCACCAACACTGGGAACTTCAATCAAGTCAGATGCCTCTTCCGGCGTCAGCAATTGGCGGAACGCACAGCCTTCTTCGCGCTTGATGCGCTCGGCTTCATGGATCGGTGTCCGCAACCCAACGGCAATGTCGTTTGTAAAATGCATCCCACCGATCGGCAACACCGCCGTATGCCAAACAGCTCCTCGCTGATAAATCGCCACGCTGGTGGTTTCGCCGCCGATGTTGACGACGGCAGTGCCGTATTCGCGATCCTCGTCAGTCAGAACCGCTTCGGCAGCGGCTAGATGCGACAGATAGACATCCGTGACTCCGTAACCAGCGCGAGTCACGCTGGTGATGACGTTCTGTTTTGCCGCCACCGGACTGGTTACAATATGCACCGACACAGACAGTCGCGAACCAAGCATCCCCAGCGGATCGTCAATGCCGTCCTGATCGTCAACCGTGTATTCCTGCGGCAGCACATCGGCGACTTCGCGGCCCGAAGGAATCGTGATGGCGCACGCCGTATCAATCACACGGCGGATGTCTTCGCGGTTGATTTCCCGATGCCGTCCCGGAATGGCAATCATCGCGTGATTGTTTTCGCCTTTGATGTGCGAACCAGCCAACCCCACATACACATCGTGAACTTCCAATCCAGACATGCGTTCAGCGGATTCAACCGCACGTTTGATCGAATCCACGGTCAAGTCCGGCTTGCTGATGACGCCTTTGCGCAATCCTTTTGATTCGGCCTCCCCGACACCGACAATCTCCAATTCGCCTTCGATCAGCTCGGCGACGACGACGCGCACGCTGCTGGTTCCGATGTCCAATCCGACTATGGGTGAATTTTGTTTTGCCATAAAACCTCTTTCAGGTGATAGGTGGTAGGCGTCAGTGGTAGCTGGCATTTACAACAACTTTGCCGCCTACCGCTCACCGCCTGTCACCTGATTATTCTGCCAATCCCACGATCACGCGCTTCGGAATCGTGGCGTTAAGGTATGCAACTCTGTTGCTGCTGCTCAACAACCGTTCTGCATCTTCGATTTTGAGAACCTGCAATGCCTGAGCATCCTTGCGACGAATGGCGTCCAGAACGTCCAACGCGGCATTGAGTCTCGTCCGAAAATCTTCTTTGCCGATCCTCACGACAATCCGCGAATCTTTCAAAATCAAACTGATGTTCAGTTCGTCGTCAAAAATCACTTCGTCAATTCGAGGAGAAAGTTTCGGCACAGTGCTGTCCAAATCACCGAGCAATTGCTGGTAACTCATCAACCGTTTGCGATTTTCCTCGATGATGTTTTCGCCGCTGTCAATTAGCCCGGAAACCACTGGCGGAACGTTTTGCCCTTTCAGCAAAGTCGCATCGCCAAACATCATCCCGCTGCGATCAACGCACACCACGCTTTCGCCTCGCCGTGCCAGCGCAAATGGTTCCCGTTCTTTGACGACCACGTGTAACTTATCCGGCAGCACGCGCGTCACTTCGGCGTCCTCGATCAATTCGTTTTTCTTCAGTTCGTCGCGAACGTCTTTGAGCTTTGCGCGCCAGACGCCCTCAGCGGTAACCCGATCAATCATCTTTCGAATATCGTCGTCACTGACACGGTTATTGCCTTCCAATTCAACCTGGCGCAAAGCAAAAAAGCGCGAGCCACCAAACAGGTACAATGCAAAGATCAAGCCGCCAAACAGCAAAGCGATGAACAGCAGCGCCGCACCGACTTTGGCCAATCGCGGCCCAAACCCTTCCGGGATGTATCGGGTCAATGCGCGCCGTCGCGTAGTCACATTGCTCGTCGTCACACCGTCGTAAGGCAAGCGCTGTTGCTTGGGAGTTTTGCGCCGAGCCGGGGCAACTCCACGTTGCAACGGATTCACGCTACTGTCGTCGGGCCGACGAGTTTTGCTGGTGCGACGAGGCCTGTGCCGTTCAGCGAAATCGCTGCCGGTACCGAGCCTTTCTGTTTGGTCACGTCTTGGCATTCGTTTTGAGCCTTTTGCCTACTTTGCCTGTTTTGCCGCCAGAAAATCTTCGCCCGCGCGCCACACATTGCCCGCGCCAAGCGTCAACACCAAATCGCCCGGCTGCGCCACGTCCAGCAAAACCTGCGCGCCGTTTTCAACCGAGCCGACATAACGCACATTGCGGTGTCCAAATTTTTCAATGTCTTCAGCCAAAGCCTGCGCAGTCACACCCGGAATCGGATCTTCGCTGGCAGCGTAAATGTCCGCGAGCAGCACGACTTCGGCGTCATAAAACGACCGAGCGAATTCTTCGCGCAATGCCGCCGTGCGGCTGTACCGATGCGGCTGGAACAGCACCACTAAACGACGTCCGCTGGTTTTGGCCGCAGCCAATGTCGCGCGAATTTCCGTCGGATGATGCCCGTAATCGTCCACCACCAGGATTCCTTTGCTGTCGCAGGGAATTTGACCTTTGATTTCAAAGCGGCGACCTGCGCCGGTGAACGCTTCCAGGCCTTCGGCAATCTTGGCAAACTCCACTTCCAGATCAAGTGCTACTGCGACCGTTGCCAGCGCGTTGCAAACGTTGTGTTCGCCCGGCACGTTCAATTTGATGCGGCCAAGCTCTTCACCACGACGGCGCACGGTAAAACTTGATCCGAAGCTTTCGCGATCTACCTGCACATCGCTGGCGGCGACTTCCGCGTGAGCTCGCATGCCATAGGTAATCACGCGACGAGTGATTTGCGGGATAATCATCTGAATGTTTGCGTCGTCCAGGCAGATGATCACCGAACCGTAAAACGGAACCTTGTTGACGAACTGGACGAAGTGGTCACGAATCTCTTCAATGCCCGAATAAAAATCCAAATGCTCCAGATCAATGTTGGTCACAACAGCAATGGTTGGCGACAACTTCAAAAAGCTTTTGTCGCTTTCATCTGCTTCAACCACCATAAAATCTCCCCGCCCCAGTTTGGCATTGCTGCCCAGTGTGTTGACGCGGCCGCCCACGACAATTGTCGGATCAACTCCGGCGCGATCCAGCACCGTCGCCACCATTGAAGTCGTCGTCGTTTTGCCATGCGACCCCGCGATGGCAATTCCGTATTTCAACCGCATTAACTCTGCCAGCATTTCCGCGCGCGGAATAACCGGGACCTGCCTGCGCGTCGCTTCGACCACTTCCGGGTTGTCCGGGCGCACGGCAGTCGAAGTCACAACAACCTGAGCATCACTCACATTGGCAGCGTTGTGTCCTTCAAACACTTTTGCACCCAGCGTTTCCAGCCGGTCGGTAATCGCGGACTTTTTCGCGTCCGAACCTGAAATGCGATAACCAAGATTGAGCAACACCTCGGCGATGCCGCTCATGCCTATGCCGCCGATGCCGACGAAATGAATGTGCTGATACTTTTTGAACATAATCGTTTGCCAGTGGTTGATTTACTGAAAACACAACCGGTTACCGCTCACAAATCTTCAACGCCAAATCCACCACTTTTGCTGCCGCGTCGGGATGGCCAAGCTTCTTGCTTGTTTCGGCCATTCGAGCCAACTGTTGCGGATCGCGGATCAACCACAACAGTTCTTGCGCTAACCGTTCTGGCGCCAATTCAGCTTGCAGAATCATGCGGCCTGCGCCTGCGCGTTCAATTGCCTCGGCGTTTTTACGCTGATGGTCGTCAGCGGCAAATGGAAATGGAATCATCAATGCTGGTTTGCCAGCCGCTGCCAATTCCGCCACTGTCGTCGCTCCGGCACGACAAATCACAAGATCAGCCTTGGCAAATTCGTCCACCATCTGTTCAACGAACGGTTTCACTTCCACGCGCCAGCCAAATTCCAGGTACGTCGCCCGAACTTTGTCATAATCGCTTTCGCCGGTTTGATGCGTAATCGAAAGCCTGTCTTTTTCTTCAGCCAGCAGCGGCAATGCTCCAATCATCGCCAGATTGATTGCGCGCGCGCCCTGACTGCCGCCGGTAATAAACACGTGAATCGCATCATTGTCGGCTGGTAATTTGGGCGGAATGGCAAAAAACTCCGCGCGAACCGGATTGCCTGTGATTTCGGCTTTCGCGCCGAAAAAGCGTCTGGCTTCTTCAAACGTCACGGCTGCCGATCGGACAAAGTGCGCCAGGATTCGATTCGTAAACCCCGGCAAGGCATTCGGTTCCGCCACCAGAGTCGGCACTCCCATCAGGGCGGCGACCAACACCATTGGCCCTGAAGCGTAACCGCCCACGCCAATGACGACATGCGGTTTGTATTGTTGAATCAAAGAGCGAACCGCAAAAAAACTTTTCGGCAACATCAGCAATGATTTGATTCGCTTGAGCATGCTGACTCGTTTGAGCGCCGCAACTTCAATCAAGTGCAAATCAAATCCTTCGCGTGGAACAATCTTGGTTTCCAACCCGCGCGACGTGCCAATAAACAGAATTTGCGTTTCAGGGTTTCGCCGCTTGAACTCTTGCGCGATGGCAATTCCCGGAAAGATGTGACCACCGGTTCCACCGCCGGCAATGATGACAGAAAGTGAGTGAGAAGAATTGAAAGGTGCAGAGCCTTCGACCAGCTCCACTTCTTCCACATCTTTTCTCTCGTCATGCATATCAATCCCTCTGTCTCGTCGCCCTCAATCTCGCGCTCTCTCTGCTTCAATTCCCTGTCCAGACACATTCAACAAAACCCCCATCGCTGCCAGGCTGATGAACAAGGAAGTTCCGCCAGCGCTGACAAACGGCAGCGTAATGCCCTTGGATGGAAGCAGGTTCAGCGACACGCTGATATTGAAAAATGCCTGCGTAACAATCGCCGTCGTGATTCCGACCGCCAGCAAATTTCCCAGCCGATCCGGCGCGTGATGAGCGGCGCGCAATCCGCGCCAAAGTAAAACTCCAAAAACCAGAACCAGCGTCGCCGTGGCGTACAACCCAAGCTCTTCCGAAATCACCGCAAAGATGTAATCCGATTGAGGCGCGGGTAAAAACGACAGTTTCTGTTTGCCCAACCCGTATCCAAAGCCGTTTGTTCCGCCAGAACCGATTGCGATCAGCGCTTGCAACGGCTGGTAGCCTTTACCCAAGGGATCGCTTTCCGGGTCCAGAAAGACTTTGATACGCTCCAAACGCCACGCCACTTTCATCACCAACAGGACGCCCGCGACCGCCAGAACAGGCACAAACTTGTATAAATGCGCCATCGGCACACCGGCCGAAAACACCATCGCCACAAAAATGATTCCGAGCATCATCGTGGTTCCCAAATCAGGTTCTTTGACAATTAACGCCGCCAAAGCCCCCCACACCACCAACGCCGGAGCCATCGTCGCCCAAAAATTATCCAGCTCCTTGAATTTTTCCCGATCCGACAAAAACCAACCCAGGAATATGATCATTGCCAGTTTGGCAAGTTCCGACGGCTGGCCGGAAATTCCTAAGGGACGAAACACGATCCAACGATGCGCTCCGTTGACTCTGGGAAAGATAAACACCACCAACAACATCAGCACGCACACGCCTAGAAACCCATAAACGAAGGCGGGATTTGCATAACGGTGATAATCCACGCGTTGCAACACCGCCAACGCGGCCAATCCCATCAACGCCCAGGCGACCTGGCTGAACAAAAATCGGTTTGGATTTTTCGCAGCCGCAGACGCGCTATACACCATCACCACGCCAAAAATGACCAGACCAACAGTGATTGCTGCCAGCCATAAATCCCAGCGCAATTCCTCGAATGGTGTCAGCAAGTTTTGGCGAATTGAATTGGTCATACTTCGGTTGTTGATAGTTATTAACTGGTGAACTCAAGACCAACCATTAACCACCAACCAAACTCCTTACTGCTTCCTTAAAAACTTTGCCGCGATGTTCATAGTTGTCGAACATATCGAAACTGGCGCAAGCCGGAGCCAACAAAACAGTGTCGCCCGCTCGCCCAAGCTCTAGCCCCAATTTCACCGCTTCAGGCATGGTTAGCGCTCGATGAAGCGGTTTTGTGTTTTCCAGCGCGGCGGTGATCTTGTCCGCCGCGGCTCCGATCAAAATCACATGTGCGCACCGCTCGCGGACGAGCGGTGCGAGTGGCGCGTAATCGCCGCCTTTGTCTTTGCCGCCCAGAATCACAATCACTCCACCCGCAAACGCTTCCAGGCATTTGATCGCGGCATCTACGTTCGTGGCTTTCGAATCGTTGAAAAACTTTACGCCGTGAATTTCAGCCACGAATTCCAACCGATGCTCAACGCCTTTGAAGTTACGAACTGTTTGCCGCATCGAATCCGGCGAAGCCCCGCAAGCCAATCCGGCAGCCAACGCAGCCATCACGTTTTCAACGTTGTGATCGCCTGGCAGTGGAATGTCCGCGCGGCTCAGCAACACACGCTCTCCGTTTTTATTACGCTCGATGATTTGCTCGCCGCGGAGAAAGATTCCTTCTTCAAGCTCGCGTAACCGACTGAAGCAAATCCGCCGAGCCGCGGATTTTTTGCCTTCACGCATCGCCCAATCGTTGTCGGCGTTCAACACGGCAACATCATTTTCCGTTTGATGGCGAAAAATGTTCGCTTTGGCCGCCGCGTAATCTTCCATCGAATCGTAACGATCTAAATGATCCGGCGTGATGTTCAGCAGTAATGCAACATTGACATGAAGCTGTTCGACGGCTTCCAGTTGAAAACTGCTCAGCTCGACAACCGTGACGCTATCTTCCGTCGAAGTTTCGACCAGGGAAATCAGCGGCGTTCCAATGTTGCCGCCGACTTGCGTTGGCAGCCCGGCATCTTTCAGCAATTGGCCAACCAGCGTGGTCGTCGTCGTTTTGCCGTTCGAACCGGTAATCCCGACCAACTTCCCCCGTAAAAATCGCGCCGCCAATTCCACTTCACCGATGATCGGAACTCCTGCGGCTTTGGCCAGTTGGAACGGTTCCAATGCCAACGGCACGCCCGGGCTGACAACAATTAAATCGGAAGTTTCAAACAACTCACGTGGATGACTTCCGCCAACCACTTCGATTCCTTTCGCTCGCAAACTGTGAGCGTCTTTCAGTTCGGGTTCCGGTTTTGCGTCGTTGACCGTCACGCGAGCGCCGCGCGCAGCTAAGAACTCCGCCGCCGCCACGCCGCTACGTGCCAACCCAACAACCAGAATGTGTTTTCCCGCAACTTGCATCCGTAACTTTTTAGCGCAGTTTCAATGTTGACAGACTCAGCAGTGCAAACAGCACAGCCGCGATCAAAAACCGAAACACGATCTTCGGCTCTTTCCATCCAATCAATTCAAAGTGGTGATGCAGCGGAGCCATTTTGAAAATGCGTTTGCCCCGCAATTTGAATGATCCGACTTGGAGAATGACCGATAGAGCTTCGATCAAAAACACTCCGCCAAGAATCGGCAGCACCAATTCCTGTTTGATCAAAATGCTCATGGTGCAAAGCGCGCCGCCAATGCCCAAACTGCCGACATCTCCCATGAAAACTTCGGCCTGCGGAGCGTTGAACCACAAAAACCCCATGCTTGCTCCCACCAGCGCACCGCCAAACACTGTCACTTCCCAAACTCCCGGCGTGTGAACCAAACCAAGGTAACGTGCAAATTCCGCGTGGCCCGTGATGTAAGTGAATGCCGTCAACGCAGACGCCGCAACCGTCGTGATGCTGATGGCCAATCCATCCAGCCCATCCGTCAGATTCACGGCATTTGACCAGCCAATCATGATGAAGATGATGAATCCGATGTATCCCCAAATATGCAAATTGGGTTGGTACCGTTTGAAAAACGGCACGCTCAACAACGTCGAATAATCCATAAATGCAAAGATCAATCCGCCGACCAGCAATCCGACAATCAATTGCCCAACCAGTTTTTGCCGCCCGGTTAATCCCAGGCTGCGCTTTTTGGCGATCTTGATGTAATCGTCCAGGAAGCCTACGACCGCGCAACCAACCGTCGCGATCATCACAATCCACACTGGCCAATTTTTCAGGTTCGACCACAACAGTGTCGAAATCAGCACCGAGCCGATAATCATCACGCCGCCCATGGTGGGCGTTCCGCGTTTCGCCTGATGCGAAGCCGGGCCTTCTTCACGAATTTCTTGCCCGAATTTAAATTCGCGCAGCTTGCGAATCACTAGCGGCCCGAAAGCCAAGCTCAGAATCAACGAAGTGATTGCCGCATAAGCTGTGCGAAACGTGACGTACCGAAATACGTTCAGCACGTCGAGGGGCAATTGCGAAGAGTAATTCCGGTAGAGCCACTCATATAAAAGGTGATAGAACATTCGCTCCTACCCGCACCCTTTTAGTTGTTCGCTTGAGAGCCGAACTGAGCGCGCACTCGCTCAATTACTTTTTCCGTTCGGACTCCGCGCGATCCTTTGACTAACACCAGATCGCCAGGGTGAGTTTCGGCGATCAATTTTTCAGCCGCTTCTTCGGGGGATTCGTAAAACACCGCAATGCTTCCTGCGCGCTTTGCTTCGGCCACCATTTCGTTCGCCAATCCGCGCACGCCGATCAACACATCCACATTTAGCGCCGCAATCTCCCGTCCGCACTGGCGATGCAAATCAACTCCCTGATTGCCGAGCTCCAGCATTTCCCCTGCAACCACAATGCGCCGTTTGAACCCTTTCGCATCGGCCATAGATCGCACAGCTTCAACCAGAGCTTTCGGGTTCGAATTGTACGAATCGTCAATCACCGTCACGCCATTCGGGAAGCGAGTCAACTCACCGCGCATTTTTGACGGCGCGGCGGTCGAAAGCTGGCGAGCAATCATTTCCGCCGAAAGCCCAAAACAATGCGCCGCACCCGCCGCCGCCAGCGCGTTGTAAACGTTATGGCGGCCAATCAACGGCAACGCGACTTCGGCTTCGCCGTCGGGAGTTTTCAAGACAAAGTGCGTCGCGGTTAAATCATCAGCGCTGACGATGTTGCGCGCTGTCACATCGGCTGGCGCGTCAATCCCGAAACTAACGACGCCAACATCATCGCGAAGCCTCTGCATTGCCATCACGCGCAAATCATCCGCATTCAAAACTGCCGAGCCTCCGGGTTGAATACCTTCCACCATCTCGGCTTTGGCACGCGCGATGCGATCTTGTGAACCGAAAAATTCAATGTGCGCGACCCCGACGTTGCCAACGATTCCCACCTTTGGCGGAGCGATGTCAGTCAGCCGGGCAATTTCGCCAAACGAACTCATTCCCATTTCCAACACGGCGAAATCAAAATCAGCGGGCTTGGCTCCGGAGGTAATCATTCGCGAAACCGTCAGTGGCAACCCATAACTGGTGTTCAGGTTTCCCAGCGATTTCAACACGCTGCCAGCCGCCGCCATCACGTGAGCAGTCAAATCCTTAATCGTTGTTTTGCCTGCGCTGCCGGTGACTCCGATCACGGGACGATGCCATTTTGCCAAGACTCGCGCCGCCAATTGCTGCAATCCGCAAGCAGTGTTCTCAACGAACAGCAGTTTGTCAGCCAATTCGCCCAGTTCACTGGCAAACGACAGCCGATGATGAACCACCATCGCCGCGCACGCCCCTGCTTCAAAGACCTGTTGAACAAATTGATGACCGTCAACTCGCTCGCCCGGCAAAGCAACGAACAGATCACCGGGTTTGACTGCGCGCGAATCAATCGCGAAGCCGGTTGGCTCAAAGGCGGCCAAACGGTCATTCAACATCTGACTGGCGGCGCTCAGTCGCGCGATTTCGATCAGGTTCACTCACACTCCAAAGTTCAATACAAAGGTCTTGAATTCCGTCTTTCGGTCAATGCTTCGCGCGCCACTTCGCGGTCATCGAAATCAATCTTGCCTGTCGGCAAAATCTGATACGTTTCGTGACCTTTGCCCGCAATGATGACCACGTCGCCGGGCTTGGCTTGGGAAATCGCTCGAAAAATCGCTTCGCGGCGGTCCACGATCAATTCGTAGCTTTTGCCAACGCGATCCAATCCAATGCGAATATCATTCAAAATCATCACAGGATTTTCGCTGCGTGGATTGTCCGAAGTGGCAATCACAAAATCACTTTGTTTGGCGGCGACTTCTCCCATGATCGGACGTTTGGTGCGATCGCGGTCGCCTCCGCAACCCATTACGGTGATGACTTTGCCGCGCTTGCCATTTTTCGGCGCTTGAGCCACTTGAATCGTATTCAGCACGTTTGCCAGCGCATCGGGCGTGTGAGCGTAATCAACCACAACGGTGATGTCATCGCCTCCGTCTCCTGTCTTACTGACACGTTCGAATCGTCCGGCAACGCCTTTGCACCGGTTAATTCCCGCAGCAATCGTGTCGCGATCAAACCCAAGGGCCACGCCAATTCCAATCGCACACAACGAATTGTAAGCGTGCGGACGACCGACCAGCGGCGAAACAATGTCAATTTTGCCAAGCGGCGTTTGCGCGGAGAACTTCAACCCATCCAGGCCAAACTGTTTCTCTTTGGTCGAAATCGTAGCATCGGCATCCAGCGCATAAGTCAGCGCAGTTTCGCCACAGAGTTGTTTCAATTCCGTGACACTCGAATCGTCTGCATTGATGACCGAATGAGCAGGGCGTTTTCCGATGCTGCCGTCAAAGAGTTTCTTTTTCGCCGCGAAATAGGCTTCCATTGTGCCGTGATAATCCAGATGGTCTTGCGTCAGGTTGGTGAACGCGGCAACGGCGAATTGCAATTCGTCGGCGCGATGCATATCCAGCGCAATGGAGGAAACTTCCATCGTTGCGTGCGTCACGCCGACTTCGACCGCGCGACGAAGGAAATTTTGAATTTCCGGCGCTTCGGGCGTGGTGAATTCAGCATCCACTTTTTCATCGCCGATTCGATACCCGATGGTTCCCATCACTGCCGTTTTTTTGCCTGCGGCAGCAAAGATCGAATCCACCAGATACGTCGTGGTCGTTTTGCCGTTCGTGCCAGTCAACCCTACCAAATCAAGTTTTGCCGATGGAAAGTCGTGAATCAGCGCGGCAGCTTTGGCCAGTGCGACACGTGCATCGGCGACTTGCAACCAGACGCCTGTATACCCCTCTAAACGGGGCTGTTCTGAAATTACTGCACTCGCGCCGCGTTTCGTTGCTTCGCCGACGAAAGCGTTCCCGTCGGATTGTGCGCCCTTAATGGCAACGAAAATGCCACCCGGCATCACGCGGCGCGAATCATGTGTGACTGATGAGCCGAAAGCGCCAACAGCGGCATCAAGCTTTCCGCTTTGATTGCCGCTGGCGCGTGCTCCAATATAATTTCCAATGTCGCTCAGAGTCACCATTACTGAAATTCCACCTTACAATCTTCGCCAGGCCGCACTCGCGTTCCCGGCGCGGGCCACTGTTTTGTTGCGACGCCTGATCCAGTTGATTTCAGATTCAAACTCAACTGGTTACAGGCTTGAATTACTGACCGTAACCCTTTGCCTCGCAAATCGGGCATCATTCCGTATGCAGTCGATGCCAAATCAGCCTGGGGTTTCTGCGCAGGTTGCTGCGTCGGCGAAGTCTTCGGTTTGGCGGTTTGCCCCGCTGCGTTCGGCGGAATGTTGGCCGAACTCAACACACCTGCCCCCGGTTTTGGCAAAGCATTTTGCATTTCCGGTTTCGTATCGGGCTGCGTTTGAGCAACCACGTTTTGACCGTTCATTTCGCCGGCATCGTCTTCGGCGGCTTTGGTTTCGTACCTATTTGACAGCGCCACCAACGCATCCCGGAAACCTTTCGCGTCAGGCGGAACGGCAAAATCGCCGAGCGCGATTTGCGCGACCATGTTAAAAATCGGAGCCGATACGCTGCCGCCCTGATGCGCGCCACCAGCCGGTTCATCCACCATCACCACAATGACAAACCGTGGATCCGTCGCAGGAACAAATCCAGCAAACGCCGGCATGAATTTGCCACGCGTGTAACCATATTTCTGCTCCGCCTTTTGCGGCGTGCCGGTTTTGCCAGCGGCGGTGTAATTTCCAAGCTCAATCGCATGGCGAGCAGTTCCATGCGTGACAACTCGCTGCATCAACACGCTCATGTTTGCAGCCGTTTGTTCGCTGACCACCTGCCGAGAATTCGGCTTGGCTTCATAGATCAACTTGCCGTCCTGTCCAACGGCTCGGCGAATGATGTGCGGCTGCGTCCACACCCCTTTGTTCGCGATGACGCCCACGGCGGCCGCTTCCTGAATCAACGTCACGGAAACTTCCTGGCCGATGGCGATCGAACCAATCGAATCAAAATTCCACTTTTCCACCGGACGAACAATGCCTCTCGATTCGGCGGGCAATTCGATCCCGGTTTTGCTGCCAAACCCGAACTTCGAGATGTATTCGGCGAACTTTTCCTTCCCAACTCGCTGCGCCATCTTGATCGCACAAACGTTCGATGATTTTGCGAACGCATCCGGAGTCTGCTGGATTCCGTACGCGTGGGTGTCGCGAATGATGCGAGGGCCGAATTGGATTTGGCCGTTGCCACAATTTAGTTTTTCGTCGAGCGTCACTTTTCCTTCTTCAAACGCTGCGGAGTAGGTGACGATTTTGAACACGGAACCTGGTTCATACGGAAAACTGATCGCGGCATTGTGGCGATTTTCGACCTTGCCTTTGGGCCTTTCATTCGGGTCAAAACTGGGCGCGTTGGCCAGCGCCAGAATTTCGCCGGTGGTCACATCCATCACGATGGCGTAAGCGCCTTTTGCGCTGTGCGACTTCACGGCTTCATTCAACAGCACTTCTATTTTGTGCTGCATCGGAGCATCAAGCGTCGTCGAAATGGTCGCTCCGCCGATGGCCGGAGTTTCGTGCCGCTCATAAGCCTGATTTCTGCCGTCGCGTTCGAATTCGACTGCGCCGGATTTGCCGTTCAACAGTTTGTTCTGCGACTGTTCCAATCCGGCTTGACCATTATTTCCCGAATCCACAAAACCAAGCGCCGCCGCCGCCAAAGATTCGTTCGGGTAAAACCGTTGAGCTTCTTTCCGGAACCCGATGGCTTTCAACCCTTTTTCGGCAACCGTTTCTTTGATGATTCGCGCTTTTTCGGCATCAACTCTTCGCGCCAAAAATGCAAAGCCGGAAGTGCCGGTCATCTGTTTGACCAAATCGGCTTCTTTCATTTCCAGCAACGGCGCTAGCACCTTGGCGGCTTCCTGGCGTTCGGCATCAGTTTTCAGCATTCGCTGATCCACGAAAATCGAATCGAAGAACACGCTCAATGCCAGGTCTTTGCCGTTACGATCCAGAATCGCGCCTCTCGCCGCCATGGTTTCGGATTGCGACTGCTGGTTTTCTCTGGCGCGTGACAGGTAATGATCGTGTTTGACAACCTGCAACCAATACATGCGCCCAACAATCACCAACATCCACCCCACAAGCGCTAAGGCGATGATCAAAATACGATTGCCAGTATTTTGGGTTGATTGTTTAGTTCGCATAGCTAAATCCTTCTTTACCGTCGTGCGCCTTTATGCGAAGGCTGATTTTTGGCCACCTGTTTGGCCACTTGTTTACTATCTTTCTTCAATTTGCCTGCTTGTGGTGATTTAACAGTCCGATCCGGTTTGGCGATCTTGGCTGCCAACATCACTTTGGCATTTTTCGGCATCTTTCCAGATTGAGTTGCCGAAGCAGGGTGTTTTGCAGCAGCCTTGGTGACTTTGCCAGAATCTGGCCTGACAACAGGATTCACCTTCGAGGCTGGTTTCAGTTCCGGTTCGGGTTGATGAACCACTGTGCGCCCAACTCCGGGTTGAACCAAGTTGAACTCGCTGGCGACTTTCTGGCTTTCCTGAGTGCTTAGCGCCTTATCTTTCTGAAAATTCAGATACGGCTGCTGGCTCGCCAAGGTGTCAATTTCCGATTTCAGCCCTTCTTCCACGCGCTTCAGGTGCAGGGTGTTCATCTGTAATCGTTGCGCCAGAATGAATATAGAGCCGATCAATCCGCCGACCATTACCATCATCCAAATCACGCGCGCGCCTTTGCCTGCCTTTTCAGATTTTCGGCGTTTGCCCCGCGACGATTGCCGCGAACTGCTGGCCAAAGGCGAGGTTCTGTTGTTACGGGAGCCGGAGCGAGTTTTGGCTTGGCTGGCCTGAGTTCTGTTTTGATGAGTTCTTGCTGTCATATCCCACGCTCCTGAATGCGAACCAAAATGCGACCAAAGGGGTATCAAAGCTGAAGGTCTAAGGCTGCCAATCCTGATCTTCTAGCCGTGGTTTCAGTTCAGACTTTGCCGTTGCAAAATTGTGTTGACCGCAAGCTGTTGGCTTTTCACAGCTTTTGACAAGCGCGTAACTTGGCGCTTCTGGCGCGTGGATTTGCAGCGATTTCAGGCTCACTTGGCTGAATCGCTTTGCGCGTCAGAACTTCTACACGCTTTGTCGCTCCGCATTGGCAAACAGGCTGGCTTTGTGGGCACACGCAATGACCAGACTGAAATTTAAGGGCTTGTTTGATGATTCGATCTTCCAGCGAATGAAAGGTAATCAGCACCAACCGGCCTCCAACAGCAAGCATTTCAACCGCATCAGCAACAAACTTATCCAAAGCATCCAATTCGCGATTCACTGCGATTCTTAGCGCTTGAAAGGTTTTCGTCGCCGGATGGATTCGCCAATGTCCCGGTTGTTTCACTGCTTTGACAACCAAATTGGCAAGCTGTGTTGTGGTTATGATCGCTGCCTTTGCCCGCTCGGCAACAATCAAGCGCGCAATTCGCCTGGAAGCCCGCTCTTCGCCAAATTGAAAAATAAGATCCGCCAGCTCTCGCTCGCCCAATCCATTCACCAAATCAGCAGCAGTCAACGATTGCGACCGATCCATCCGCATATCCAGCGGCGAGTCGCTCCGAAAACTGAATCCTCGTTCCGGTTCATCAAACTGAAAAGAACTGACTCCCAAATCAGCCAACACGCCAGTGACTGATTCGATTTCGCGTTCCATAAGAATTGTTTTGATTTGACGATAATCGCTTTTGACCGCTTCAAACCGCTCGCCGAATCCACTGAGCCGCTCTGTCGCCAGCGCAATTGCTTCGGCATCTCTATCAATTCCAATCACGCGCGCTGTGGGCGAAGCCTGCAAAATCAACTCCGTGTGCCCGCCCAATCCCAAGGTCGCGTCAACAAACAAACCGCCTTTCCCGGCGTCGAGTGCTGCCAGCGCTTCGACAGGCATCACCGGTTGATGAACTGGCATAACGACTCACTTTTCCACTTACAAGGGGCACGGGGGAGGAGATGCGGATGGGGTCCATAATCAACGCATCTCCCAAACCGAAAGCCTTCAATCTGTTGATAATCAAATACCGTATTTCGCCACAATCTTTGCGTCTTCGTCCGTATAGGGTTCCGATTCCAAACGCGAAGTAAAGGCGTCTGCTTCCCAAACTTCTAAAAACTTTGACTTCCCCATCACCATCACATCACCCACCAGCTTGGAGGCATTGCGCAACAACGGATGAATCAAAATTCGGCCTTGCGCATCAATTTGCTGACGCTGGCCATAAAAACTAACTCGATCAATGAACTTCCGAATTGCTGGCTCTTCAGACGGCGCTTGGTTCAATTTATTCTGCTTTTCTTCCCATTCCCTCATCGGGTAAACCCAAACGCTGTCTCCTTTCAAACTCGTTACATAAAAATCAGTGCTTTTGTACAGTTCTTCCAAGTAGTGCTTGAAATCCGCCGGGATTTTCAATCGGCCTTTCTCATCCATTTTGGCTGTGTAATTTCCTATCAACATAAAGCCATAACTTTCCTGGCGACGATGCGCTTAATCGTCTTCTTAGCTTCCAAGATTGAACTGCTTTTCCGCTCAATCAGGCCAGTTCAGACCAATTTACACCAAAAACATCTACTTTGAACCACTGAATGGCTTGCATACTAGTGAAGCAACTTAAGACTGTCAAGGATTTTATGGTTTCACACTTTACTTGAAACAGGTAAAACTAAAATCAAGGATTCAATGGAGATACATATGCGGCTAAAGCAAATTTTCCTCCTTGGCGAGCCAACCGCCGTAGAAAAATGTTTAAGACTTTAAGCATTTTCGGATCGCTCGTGCCTTCCAAAGTGCTGTGCTATAGTTCGCCACGTTTTCCAGGCACCAAATTCCGTAAAAACTCAAAATTCTGGCAAAGATGAACTTATCTTCTCAATTGATGTGCTTCGGACTGCTCACCGCAGCGGGGAACATATTTGGTCAATTGATGTGCTTCGGGCTGTTGGCCGCAGCAGGAAACTTGTTTGGCGGTTTTCTGCTCACTCGACTGCACGACGTGGAACGCCTCAGGCTGAAGCAACTCATCGCACTTGGCGCAGGGTTCATTTTGGCAGCCGTGCTTTTGGAAGTTGTCCCTGAAACGTCCCAACAGTGGGGCGACGAAATGCCTGTGGCAATGGGTTGGATGGTTGCCGGATACATGCTGGTTCAGTTAATGGAACACACCATCGCTCCTCACTTTCATTTCGGCGAAGAGATTCACCATGAAGAAATGAAGCAACGCGGTGCAGCCACCGCCGCCGTCATCGCGCTTTCCATTCACGCGTTTTTCGACGGCGTAGCCATTGCCGCCGGATTGCTAACCAATTTTCAATTAGGGTTGGTGCTGTTCATCGCTGTGTTATTGCACAAGATTCCCGAAGGCGTAACGGCGGCTTCCATCATTCTTTCTTCTGGGAAACCGATGCGCTCGGCTCAGTGGGCATCGGCAACGATTGCGATGGCAACTTTTGCCGGAGTTCTTTCCGTTACCTTGGCGAGCCCTGTCGTCAAATATGCCTTGCCCCTGTCCGCAGGAGTCACGCTGTACATCGCCGCATCTGATTTGATCCCCGAAGTAAACCACAACGGCTGGCGGGCTTCCGTGATGGTGTTTATCGGCGTAGCCATGTTTTACCTTACTCACCTGTTGTTGCACGCTGCGCTGGGTTAGTGCCGTCGCACAAGATTTTCAGCCCGTGCAGGATTTCGTGGCTTGAACTTTGGTAAACTGCGACACGAGTTGAGCAAGTTAATCACAGGCTGAAAAACCTGTGCGACGTCTTCATAGGAGTTGCATTTATGAGTTCATCAACCGAGACCACAACCAACCACCACATCGAACAGCTCGAACAGGATTGGGAAGAGAAAACTCTGGCCGCCTCATTGAGCAAACTGCCCGAAAGCCAGCCGGAATTCACCACCGTTTCGCTGAAACCCATCAAACGTTTGTACACGCCACGTGACGTCGCCGACATTGATTTCGAGCGCGAGATTGGCTTTCCCGGCACACCGCCGTACACGCGAGGCATACATCCCACAGGTTATCGAGCACGCCAATGGACGATGCGCCAGTTTGCCGGATTCGGCTCGGCCTTCGACACCAACCAGCGATTCAAATATTTGCTAGAACATGGCCAGACGGGGCTTTCGACGGCTTTCGATTTGCCGACATTGATGGGGTTTGATTCTGACCACGCTGTTTCGGAAGGTGAAGTCGGCAAATGCGGCGTCGCGATTTCCTCTCGCGAAGACATGGAAGTGCTGTTTGATGGCATCCCACTGGATCAAGTCACAACTTCGATGACGATCAACGCGCCGGCTTCGATGATCTTCGCGTTCTTTCTGGCCAACGCTGAAAAACAAGGCGTCCCTTTCAGTAAAATTGGCGGCACGCTGCAAAACGACATCCTGAAAGAATACATCGCGCAGAAGGAATGGATTTATCCGCCGCGCCCGGCGATGCGGCTGATTACAGACACCTTCAAGTTCTGCGCCGAGCAAATGCCAAAGTGGAATTCGATTTCCATCAGCGGCTACCACATCCGCGAAGCCGGAGCGACCGCTGCCCAGGAACTCGCCTTCACCTTGCGCGACGGCATCGAATACGTTGATTACGGCATTCGCGCCGGTTTGGACGTGGACGAATTCGCGCCGCGCCTGTCGTTCTTTTTCAATGCGCACAATGACTTTTTTGAAGAGATCGCCAAGTATCGAGCCGCGCGCCGCATCTGGCACCGCGTGATGACCGA
The DNA here is from genome assembly GCA_035429885.1 of Blastocatellia bacterium. Classification (GTDB taxonomy): domain Bacteria; phylum Acidobacteriota; class Blastocatellia; order RBC074; family RBC074; genus RBC074. The sequence goes on along the minus strand of DAOMFR010000048.1, from coordinate 16,740 downwards.
ACGCTTCCACGCCAAAAATCCGCGTTCGTGGCAGATGCGTTTTCACACGCAAACCGCCGGAGTCAGCCTGACCGTTCAGCAACCAATCAACAACATCATTCGCGTCGCGATTCAGGCTCTGGCCGGAGTCATCGGCGGAACGCAAAGCCTGCACTGCGACGGTTACGACGAAGCCCTGGCTTTGCCGACAGAACGCGCCGCGTTGATTGCCTTGAGGACTCAGCAAATCATCGCGCACGAAACCGGCGTGACGAACACGGTTGATCCGCTCGGAGGCTCGTACTTCATCGAAAAACTGACCAGCGAACTGGAAGAAGAAGCTTACGAACACTTCCGCAAGATTGACGCGATGGGCGGAATGGTCGAAGCGATTGAACTTGGTTACCCGCAAAAAGAAATCCAGGAATCAGCTTACCAATACCAGCGCGCCGTCGAACGCGGCGAAAAAGTCATCGTCGGCGTCAACGCGTACCAGATGGACGGCAACGAGCTCGGTGAGCCGAACATTCTGTACATTGACGAATCCGTCGCCGAATTGCAGCACGAACGCTTGGCCAAGTTACGAGCCAAACGCGACGCTTCCGCAGCCCAGCGCGCGCTCGATGCTTTGCGGAAAGGAGCCGAAGACGAGTCAGTCAACACAATGCCCTTGCTGATTGATTGCGCCCGCGCCGATTGCACGCTCGGAGAAATGTGCGACGCTCTGCGGCCAGTGTTCGGCGAATATCAGGAGCCGGATTTTTAACAGCAGCGAAGATTGTCGAGCGAATGAGCCGTACATATACTTTGCTCATCATCGAAAGGAGGATTTGAGATATGGCAGCATCGGCATTGGCACTGCGCGTCGCCGCTTTGGAAGCAGAAGTAGCGCAAATGAAAGAGCAATTAGCCCAAACAACTCAATCTTCAAGAACCTGGCTGGACGAAATCTTTGGTTCTTTCGACAACGATCCCATTTATGCCGAAGCCATGCGGTTAGGGCGAGAATATCGGGAATCGCTTCGCCCGAAAGACACGCGCAAGCCAGTTCGCGCAAATGGTTCATCTGGCAAAAAGAAAACAGCCAAAAAACGCAAGGATTGAAATGTACATCCTCGACACTGACCTAATCAGCCTATTGGAATCCGTCAGTACCAGCCCCGAAGCCCAGCGGCTTCGTTTTCGCTTGGCCAGTTTGAAACCCGAAGATCACATCACCACTATCATCACCTTTGAAGAACAAGTACGCGGCTGGACAGCTTACTTGGCACAGAAACGCACGATGGCTCAGCAAGTCGGTGCTTATCGCCGATTGAAAAACGTGCTGAACCGCTACTTGAAACTTACTGTGCTGGAATTTGACGAAGCCGCCGCCGAAGAATTCGAGCGATTGCAAAAGCTACGCATCCGCATTGGCACCATGGATCTGAAGATTGCCGCCATTACTCTGTCCAGAAACGCCACGTTGCTGACGCGCAACACCAAAGATTTCAGCCGCGTCCCGAATCTGCATATCGAAGACTGGTCGGTTTGAATTGTGAACGAGGGGTACAACCCGACTGATCCACAACAACCGTGCAGCCCCTTTCAAGAGAAACTATTGTGAGTAACGAAATCAATTCGCAGCGTTGGCACAAACGTGCTTGATCTCCAAAATCAAACAGGCGCGGAATCCGCGTTTGCTGGCATTTGAACCGTCACGCCAGGAAACCTGATTCCACGCCCGTTTTCACCTCACGAATTCGATGCTTGAGTTATTGAATGACGCTCCTGGCATCACTGAATTCCAGAACGGGATAAACCGCTCTCGCGATTGGCAGAAACTGGATTCGGACAAACACATCGGTGTCATTGCAATTGACCGGAAAGAATTTCTTGCCATCGTTCAGGTAAATGCCGGTGTGAACTCCGTACCATTTGCCCACCATCATTGGATAAGGACCGGGGGGATTAAACAAAAAGTAATTCGGAGAAAATACTGGGCCACTGGTGCTGTTGGCGTACCAAATCGCATATCCCGTGGTCAGGACCTGCGGCCCCCAATAAGGCAATGGACTTACCCCTGTTCCCTGATCGTGCAATCTCCAATCAATGATGACGGACGTAATCGTGGGGTCAATGGAATTCAGGTAATTGATATAAGCCTGCATCTGATTCTGGAACGCTGGCGTCGGCTGAAATTCCAGTGAATACGGCGCCGCGATTGATCCTTGCCCTCTATAAAACAACATGGATTTCAAACGCGCCACGTCCCACGGGGGGCAGCAAGGGTCAGTCGGCGGAGGTTGAGAAACGGTTCTCACACACCAATTGTCAATGCCGCTGGTGCGCGTAGAGGAGGTTCCCGGATTGGGATTTGAGTTCGCGGTGATGTACCCAAACGTGATCGGCTGGCCCGAAGCCGAAAAGTTCGGATTCGCCGCACTGCTCGCCCCTGCAATTTTTGTAAAGCTCGTTGCAGTCAACGAGGTATTTGAAAACGTGCTCCATTGATCATTGACCACCGAATCCAGCGGTCCCGCGTAATAGGTATTATCCTGAAATACCAACAAGCGGTACGCCACGGCTTGTCCCACAGGCGGATTGAAATGCCGCAAATCATAAGAATATCCCAGTGACACCAATGCACCTTGTGTTTGAGGATTGTATGAACATTGCGTATTCAAATGAGCAACGACAATCGCTCCGCCTCCATACGTATGAGTGGTTAGACGGTAATCAGTGGGATTTCCCCCGGTTGAAACATGAGTGCTTGAAAAGCTCCCGCCCGACGTATTCGAGATAACCAGCGAACTCCAATTGGAAGTAAACGTGGTATCTGAACAATAGCAAGATGCACCTGGATCGGCGGCTTGCACGTTGATGACCTGTATAACCAAAAGCAGCATGATACCGAGGCCCATTCGGCTGAATATATTTTTGACTGGATTGTTTCTCATTGTGATCTCCCTTCAGTATGTAAGTCATCCACACCTTCTATCTCGATGACTGTTATAAATTGTGGCCATTTACAAACCGCTGCGTTGCCAGCAACCTGCGAATAGCCATTGTTGTTTCTCGTGAAAAAAGAAAGGCCTGATACTGACTTCAGTCAGACATGCGTTTCTCAAACCACCTGTTTACGTCTCCGCTCACTCACCTAAGCGAGAACAACAGAAAGCAAGGATCATCAACGGAAAAAAATTTGAAGGCATTCAAGAGTTGGCTGAAAAGAATAACCGAAAAACCGGATGACTTAACTCGGAAAGTGCGTCGTGCTTGGCTGAAAGGTGCGCGGCAATGGTTATAGAAAAAATAGAAAGGCCGTCCCTGACTCTGCGTAAATTCGTTAGCAAACCACCAGAGACGACCTTCTTTTGAAATCAGCTCTTGCTTCAATTACCGATGTTGATGGTCACGGTGTTTGCCGTTTTACCATCAATTGTCACCACAACATCCACAGTGCCTCGGCCACGGACGGTTTGTGGAAATTTGATGTTCATTTGATCTACGCCCACCAGCTTGGAATGCGCGCCGAGGAAGCTGACTTCGGCTTGGACGCCACCGATCAGGACTTTGACGTTGGTCAGACTGCTGCGACGGCGAAGACCTGTGCCGTATAACACCAGGTAATTCGGCTTGGCGGTAGTGCCTACAGTCAGGACTTTGGCGGTGCCGTCGGCGTTGGCGACAGATTGGAAAGTGACTCCGTCGAGCGTGGTCTGCGCTGCGGGAACGCCTTTGCCGTCGGCTTTGACGGTGAAGATACTGGGGCTGACCGTTTCGACGACGACGGTTCCGTTGGCGATTTCGGTGCCACCGCTCATCACTTTGACGACAGCGGTTCCGGGATCAATGTTCGCCGGAATCTGGTAGTTGATCTGCGTCGGCGAAACGTACAACAGCGGAGCCGACAGGTTGTTGACCATCACCGTGACTCCGGCCAAGGTCAGCGGCAAGGGCAGCGAGTTGGCCGCCGCAGTCGTTGAAGCCAGCTGCGTCCCAAAGGTCGCCGCCAGCGAATCTGGCGCGACCGATTGCACGAAGCTTCCGGCGTTGACGGTGCGCGCGGCTTGCACAGTCGGTCCGCCAACCGGAATCAGCGCATCAACAAATCCTCCGAAATCCGTCGTCCAATACCATTTGTAAGTCGAAACTGCTCCGTAAACGCGACTGATGCCGATGACGGTGAAATTCGGGCTGAGCATAATCGCGTTGTGCGATGGTGAAGTCACCCACAAGTTAAACGTCCGCGCAGCATCGCTGTAACCGGCGGCGATGTTTTCGCCTCGGTACACGTTATAACCATACCCAAACGCCGTCATGCGCACGAACGGATCACGCCCCAGGCTGTCTGTGTGATTGAAGTAATTTTTCGACGCCATGTCCGCGCTCAACCAATCCGCCGCACGCGTCAGAGCCAAAGAAACACGCAACGCCCCTAAACCATTCTGCGCCCGGTAATCGTTGATCAGTTTCAGAAAAGCCTGCTCTTCGGCGTCAATCGTCGGCGTCTGAGCCGCGGCTGGAAATGCAATTGTCAGCAGGAAAAATGAAAGCGAGAGAATTGAGAAAATTTTGCGTCCGCGCCAAAGCATGAGTAATGTCTCCAACCTGCCTGGCAAGACCAGCGGGCACACGTGTCCCTGCTCTGGCACCAAGCGGTTTCGGGATGCGATTGGATGGTTTGCGCGCTTCAAGGTGAGCTGAAGCTCCGAAGAACTAACCTGAGTGGGCGGCAAATTTCAGGCAGCAGACTTAATACTGCATGGAGATGACTGAAACCGGGGATGTGGTTTCACTGTTACGGGTTGGTCGGAATTTCAAGAAAGGGCAAATTGGGCATTTCACAAACTAACGGGCACTGGCGATCTTTTAACACAAGCCGCGAAGCCAAGTAAATTACCAAAATTTACATACCCCGACGGTCGGAGTGTATAATCCCCGCTCGATTCAAACCCAACCCTATTCATTCGGAGGCAACTACCTTGAGCAATTCTGTTAAACGAGTAGCGCTGGCATATTCCGGCGGACTCGATACCTCGATCATCATTCCCTGGCTGAAAGAAAACTATCACTGCGAAGTCGTCGCCATCGCGGGCGATGTCGGCCAAGCCGAAGAGCTGGACGGACTGACCGATAAAGCGCTGAAAACCGGCGCGGTCGAATGTTACGTCGAAGACTTGCGCCATGAATTCATCACTGAATACATCTGGCCAACGCTGAAAGCCGGAGCCGTGTACGAGCACAAATACCTGCTCGGCACTTCGTTCGCGCGCCCTGTGATCGCCAAACGCCAAGTCGAAATCGCCAAACAAACCGGTTGCACCGCGCTGGCCCACGGATGCACCGGCAAAGGCAACGATCAGGTTCGGTTTGAACTGACGTTCAAGGCGCTGGCGCCGGAAATGGAAGTCATCGCTCCGTGGCGCGAATGGGACATTGTTTCGCGCGAAGACGCGATTGATTACGCCACCGAACGCCAGATTCCGATCACCGCCAGCCGCGAAAAGATTTATTCGCATGACCGGAACATCTGGCACCTGTCACACGAAGGCGGCATTTTGGAAGACCCCGCCAACGAACCTGACGAAGCAATGTTCGAACTGACGGTGTCCCCATTCAAAGCTCCGGACACGCCGGAATATGTCGAGATCGGTTTTGAAAGCGGCATTCCGGTTTCGGTCAACGGCGAAGCGCTCGATCCGATTCCGCTGATTGAAAAGCTGAACGAAATTGCCGGACGCCATGGTTGCGGACGCATTGACCTGGTGGAAAATCGTCTGGTCGGCATGAAATCGCGCGGCGTGTATGAAACTCCGGGCGGAACGTTGTTACTGACAGCGTTGCGCGAACTGGAATCGTTGTGCCTGGATCGTGAATCGGCGCATTACAAAGAAATCGTCGCCCACAAATACGCCGAGATGGTGTATTTCGGTCAGTGGTTCACGCCACTGCGCGAAGCAATTGACGGTTTCGTCAATGTGTTGATGGCTCCGGTCAGCGGCACGTGCAAATTGAAACTGTACAAAGGCAACGTCATTGTTGCCGGACGCACTTCGCCGAACACTTTGTATCGTCCCGATCTGGCTTCATTCACAATGGGCGCCAGCTACGACCAGAAAGACGCCGCAGGCTTCATCAATATTCTGGGCTTGCCGTTGAAGGTCAAAGCGTTGACACAGAAATAAAACTCTTTTCCCCACGAAGGCACACGAAGAAAAAAAATGGATTTGGCATCTTCGTGAAACTTCGTGTGGCTTCGTGGGAAGAAAATGCTTGTTGCTGTTGAGTTCGCATTGCGTTTGCTAAGATGCGGGCTCAACAGTTCATCTCAATCACCTCAATTCATTTTCAATGCGGGTTTGCGTATTAGGCAGTGGCAGTGCGGGCAATGCGACGTTGTTGGTCGCGGGTGAAACTCGCGTGCTGATTGACTGCGGCTTGAGCGCGCGCGAAACCATTCGCCGCATTCAAGCCGTCGGCGAAGATCCGGCGCGACTCGACGCCATTGTCATCACGCACGAACATGGAGACCACGCGCGCGGGTTGGGAATGCTTTCCAAACAGATCGGCGTGCCGGTGTATGTTTCGACGGGAACATTGGAAGCCTGCAACCTCGCTGACAAAGCCAAATTCGTTCGCCGAGGCGAAGCCATTGTCTGCTCGCAAGAATTCGAAATCGGGGCGTTCCGCTTCAGTCCGTTCAAGATCCCGCACGATGCCGCTGATCCCATGGCTTTCACAGTGGAAACTGGCGGCGTCAAAATGGGAATCGCAGTTGATCTGGGCTACATCAACAACCTGGCGGCGGAACGGTTTCGCGGATGCGACTTGCTGATCATCGAAGCCAATTACGAAACGGAAATGTTGCGCGCTTGCACGTATTATCCGTGGGCACTGAAGCAACGGATCATGGGTCGGCACGGCCACACGTCGAACGACGAAATGGCTCGCTATCTGACGGAAGATTTTGACGGCAAAGCCCAGCACATTGTGCTGGCGCATCTGTCGCAGAACACAAATCATCCGGACGTAGCGCGGCTGGCCGCAATCAATGCCTTGCAATCCCGCTCTCCATTGTTTTCCGCCAACGCCGAACAACGGGTCAGGATCGCTCCATACGACCGACCGGCTGAGTGGATTGAGCTATGAACATCACAAGGCAAATATCAAAAGGCAAATGGCAAAAGTGGATTTGCGTTCGGTGGAATCAACAAAGACTTTTTCCCTTTGATGTTTGCCTTGTGCCGCTTGCCTTTCTTCTGCTGCTTGCGCCGTTGTTTGCGTTTGCCCAATCCGGTCGCAAGCCGCAGCAAAAACCAGGCGAGCAACAGCCCAAACCCGGCGAGGCCCCGTCGCTTCGCATTGAAACCCGCGAAGTCGTATTGCCGTTAATGGCGTACGACGCCGACGGCAAATTCGTGGATGATTTGCAGGCCAAAGACGTTTTGGTATTGGAAGAAGGCGAAGCCCGTCAGGTGACTCGCGTCAAACGCGAACCGGCAAACATCGTGCTGATCATGGATTGCAGCAACGAAATCGGCACATTCAAAAACGCTTCGACAGAACGGTATTACAAAGCCGAGCGTCCGGTCTGGGAAAAAGGCCCCGACTATCAGGTCATCAGCAATCCAACGACGCGCACGTTTGCCAATCAATTTGTTTCCTCGCTTTCGCCGGAAGACAAGATTGCGATCATTCAGTATTCGGACAAAGTGCAGTTGATTCAGGATTGGACCAACGACCGACAACAAGCGTTGAATTCTCTGGCGGCGAAATATCGGGTCGGCATCAAATCCAGTTACCACGACGCGCTGAAACTGGCGGCGGACAAGTTGCAGACTCAACCAAACGGTCGCCGCATCGTGGTGCTGATTACCGATGGCATTGATTCCAACAGCAAAACCGGCAAGACGAAAGCGCTGTTGGCGCTGGAAAAATCGCGCGCATCGGTGTTCATTCTGGGCTGGGCGGACGCGCTAAAGCATGAAATTGAAATTGCCGCTGACTGGACAATGCACCACGAAGTCGCCGGAACAAACGCGATGAAACGGGTTGCCGAATTGCGGCAATACCTTTCAATTCTGGAAGGCGCAACGGCTGAGTTGCGAGCCATGGCCGAAAGCAGCGGTGGAGAATTGTGGCTTCCGCCGACGCACAACGATCTGATCGCTTGTAACCGGAAAGTTTCAGGCGAAATCGGAGCGCAATACAGTTTGTCGTTCATCACAGAACGCACACCGACGTTGGAAGACAAACGCTCCATCAAAGTTATTGCCGCGCGCCAGGGCGTCAGTCTTCGTTCGCGCAGCAGTTACTATATTCCCGACGAACCAAACACATTGACCCGATGAACGAGGAGCAACAGAACCTGACAAGCGCATATCGCCGAGCCGGATTCGGGCTGGGTTTTGCCGCCATCGGATGGACGCTGGCGTTGTTGTTTGCCAAAGGCCAAAAAGAAGCGACGCACTGGTTGATTCCAATTGTTGCGGCAGCAATCAGTGTCTTGTGCTTTTCTCGTTCACGACAATCAAATGAATACGAGGGTTGAAGATAACTCGACCCTGTTACCTAGAACCTGTTACCTAATGATTAAACGCTACACCCTGCCCGAAATGGGCGCGATCTGGGCTGAAGAAAACCGTTTCCGGAAATGGCTGGACGTGGAACTGGCCGCTTGCCAGGCCAACGCCGAAGCTGGAAACATTCCCGCCGACGTGGTCGAACCGATTCGACAGCGAGCCGCATTTTCCGTCGAACGCATTCATGAGCTGGAAAAAACACTCGACCACGATGTCATTGCCTTCACGACAAACCTGGCTGAAAACATCGGCCCCGAAGCGCGCTGGGTGCATTTCGGACTGACTTCTTCGGACGTTGTGGACACGGCCAACGCGCTGTTGCTGGTGGAAGCAGGCGACCTGATTCTGGCCAAGCTGCAAGCTCTGAGCGATGTGTTGAAACGCCGCGCTCTGGAGTTCAAAGACACGCCGATGATTGGCCGCACGCACGGAATTCACGCCGAACCGACGACGTTGGGGCTGACCTTCGCGCTGTGGTACGAAGAAAACCGCCGCAACATTGACCGCATGACCCGTGCTCGCGCCGGAGTCAGTTACGGTAAATTGTCCGGTGCAGTCGGAGCCTTTGCTCACCTCGATCCCGACATCGAAGAGCGCGTGTGCTTCCTACTCGGATTGCGACCAGCCAGCGTTTCGACACAAGTCATTCAGCGCGACCGGTATTCCGAATTCGTGTGCACAATGGCGATCATTGCTTCGTCATTGGAAAAAATCGCACTGCAAGTTCGTCATTGGCAGCGCACCGAAGTCCGCGAAGCGCACGAATATTTCAAACCCGGCCAAAAAGGTTCGTCGGCCATGCCGCACAAACGCAATCCGATCTTGTCGGAACGCATTTGCGGACTGTCACGCGTCGTTCGCGGTTACGCCGTGGCCGCGCTGGAAAACAACGCGCTCTGGCACGAACGCGACATTTCGCATTCAGGAGCGGAGCGCGTCATCCTGCCCGACGCCTGCATTTCGACGGATTACCTGATCGCCAAAACGACCAGCTTGCTGGATACTTTGGTGGTCAAACCGGAACGGATGATGGAAAACCTGAATCTGACGCGCGGACTGGTTTTTTCTGGCCAGTTGCTGCTGGAACTGGCTGCGGGAGGCGCTCAACGCGAAGACGCTTATTATTGGGTGCAGCGAAACGCGCTGAAATCATGGGACGAAGGTTTGGATTTCCGCGAATTGGTCAAACAAGATCCGGACATTTCGCGCACCATCACAGCCGAACAGATCGAACGCGCGTTTGACGTGCGAACCCAATTGAAAAACGTGGATCGAATCTTCGACCGCGTCTTCACTGGCATTCATAAATACAGCGGCGCGTTGCCGTTGGAAAAATAATTCTAAGTCTCCAAAGGAAATTCATGCTCGCAAAAGTTTACGTCACGCTGAAAAACGGAGTTCTCGACCCACAAGGCAAAGCCGTTCACCACGCCGCCGAAACCATCGGCTTCAACGGCATTGCCGATGTCCGCCAAGGCAAATACTTTGAGATCAAACTCGATGGTTCGCTGGACGAAACCCAGGCCCGCACGCAAGTCGAGAAGTTCGCCCACGATGTGTTGTCGAATCCGGTGATTGAAGATTACAAGGTCGAAATTGCGACAAACTGAGACTGCCACTCCTTACTGCTTCACCGGCGGGTGCCAGCCTTTGTAACGCAGCTTGACCGTGGCGTCGGTTGAAGTCAGCAACAGCAATCGTTTGTTGATCGGGTTGATGCCGTCGGGAAAGTAAGTCAGTTGGTAACGATCATTGCGAAGCTCGTCGCAGATGTCTTTGACGGATTGCTTGACGTCGTCTTCCATCTTGAAGACTTTGCCGCCGGTTCCCTCGGTCAGGCGTTTCAAGGCTTCAGCGGCTTTCGGAGCGTCTTTGCGCAATGCGCCGCGCGTCCGGTCGCGCACCTGGATGGCGTAAACGGTGATGTTTTCGTTTTGCAGTTTGGCCAGGATTTCGTCGAATTTGATTTTACTGTCGCGGTCAATTCCGTCAGCCACAATAACGATCACTCGTTTGGAAAAGCCGACTTCCGGCCTCAACACGTCTTCGACCACCACATTCAGCGCATCGAAAAATTTCGGCTGCTCAACTTTCCTCAGCAACTCTTTGGTGTTCTGCAAATCTTTGGGAACGTCCGTGAAATCCGTGATAATTTCCGGCTTCAAGTCATAGCCGATGACCATTACTTTGTCGCCTTCGTAAATTTCCGGCGCAAAGGCCGCCGGAACAGAGGCCAGTTTGCTGACATCGGCGGGCAAAGTTTGCGAATTGTCCATCAGCACCACAATGCGCGCCGGAGTCGGGTCGGGCGAAAAGGCTTCGATTTTCTGCAAAACTCCGCCGTCAAACAGCTCCAGCACTCTTCGTGGAACGATCTTTTCCTGCTCTTCTTCGGTGCCGCTCCCAGTAAGCAACGGCTTGGGCTTGTTCGGGTCTTCAACTCGCTGAGCGATAACGTGCAACACAGTGGTGCGGCGGCCTGACGTGGGGGTTCGCCCCGATTGCGCCATTGCCGCCACAGCCAACAGCATCAGCCACAAAAACACCGTCAGGAAGACAGACAAACGAACAGGTAGAGAGAAAGTGGTGAAAAACATCCCTTCACGGGTTTTAGTGGCCTTCATAAACATTACCTCTCGAAAATCAATCACAAGCAGCGCACGCGCCACGAATTCCCATTCAAGCGCTGGCGGCTGGTTTCTTATCTTTCTTTTCGCTCTTGTCGGCTTTGTCAGCTTTGTCGGGCTTAGCTGACGCATCTGACTTTTCAGCTTTCTCCGATTTGCCTCGGCTGGCGTAATCGGTGACATACCAACCGGAACCTTTCAGTTGAAAACTGGTTTGCGAAAAGATTTTTTCCAACTTGCCTTTGCATTCGGGACATTTGCTCAGCGGCTTGTCGCTCATCTTTTGCATGACTTCCAGATGGTGACCGCATTTCTGACAAACGTACTCGTAAATTGGCATAACGTGTTTTTTCTACCTCCTTGAACGTACTTTGATTGAATTCTTGAACGAACGGCAAAAATTTATCACAAGGGCTTTGCTTTGCGCGAGTCGCTCAATCAGTAACACCTTGTCGCCGCTATGGATTTGGTGGAAGATAACTGTCCACACAAACCTTCAACACCTGGAGAAAAACTCGATGACATCTCGGTTGGCAGTCAGATTGCTCGTTTTCGTTTTTGCACTTTCGATTTTGGCTTCAAGTTCGGCACAAACTTTGACATATCGCCCGACGGTTCGCGGCACACGCGGAATCGTCGCCGGAGGCCATCCGCTGGTGGCCGAAGCGGGATTGCGAATGATGCACAAAGGCGGCAACGCTGTGGACGCAGGCGTCGCGGCAACGCTGGCCGCTTCGGTGATCGAGTTTTCTCACTTCGCGTTTGGCGGTGAAGTTCCCATCATCATCAAGATGGCCAACAAGCCGCAACCAATCACGATCAACGGACAAGGCCAAGCTCCGCAACTGGCTACGATTGAGTTTTTTGAAAAGCAGCGCAAAGACCCGTCGAAGCCAGCCGTGATTCCTTCCACCGGGCCGACTGCCGCGACAGTTCCAGGCGTCCTGGATGCAATGATCGTAGCTCTGCAAAATTACGGCACGATGAAGCTGGCCGATGTCATGCAACCGGCGATTGAACTGGCCGACGGTTTCCCGATTGATGAATTGCGAGTCCAGTACATCAAAAACACTCGCCCAGCTTACGAAAGCTGGAAAGACACGACGGACATTTTCCTGCCAAAGGGCGAAGTCCCGAAAATCGGCGACATCTTCGTGCAGAAGAATTTGGCGCGAACGCTGCGCGAGTTAGTGGCAGTCGAAAAGAAAAACGCCGGTCGAGGTCGCGTGGCCGCGCTGCAAGCCGCGCGCGATCATTTTTACCGCGGCCCGCTGGGAAAACGATACTGCGATGCGATCGAAAAAGCTGGTGGCTTGATGCGCGCCGGAGACCTGGCAGCCTTCAAAGCCGACATTGACCAACCAACGAAAGTCAGCTTCCACGGTTACGACGTGTACAAGGTCGGGTTCTGGTCGCAGGGGCCGGCGATGCTGGAAGCGATGAACCTGATTGAAAGTTACGACTTGAAAGGGATGGGACATAACTCGCCGGATTACGTTCACACTATCGTCGAAGCGATCAAATTGGCCTTTGCCGACCGCGACCGTTATTACGCCGATCCGCGATTTGTGAAAGTGCCCGGCGCCGAATTGCTGTCGAAAGATTATGCAGACGTGCGCCGCGTGTTGATTGATCCGAAATCGGCTTCGCTGGAACAGCGTCCCGGAGACCCTGTGAACAAAAAATCGTTGGCGCAGTTGATCGGATTCAATTTGCAGCCGGTGGAAATTCCAGAAGCCGAACGCGCTCACGACACCACCTGCGTCAACGTGATTGATGCCGCAGGCAACGTCTTTTCAGCTACACCAAGCGGAGCCTGGCTGCCGTCGTTTGTTGCCGGAGACACAGGCATTCCGATTTCGTCGCGGTTGCAAAGCGCCCTGCTTGAACGCGGCCATCCGAACGAACTCAAAGGTGGCAAACGTCCGCGTGTCACGCTTTCGCCGACACTGGTGATGAAAGACGGTCAGCCGTTCGCGGCGCTTTCAACGCCCGGCGGAGATAACCAGGATCAAGCCTTGATACAAACTCTGCTGAACATCATCGAATTCGGCATGAATCCGCAACAGGCCGTCGAAGCCGCGCGGTTTGAAACGCAACACTTCGTCAGTTCTTTCAGCGATCACCAATTCCGCCCTGGCAGCATGACGTTGGAACGCCGAATGGGTGAAGCTCTGATTGCGGAAATGAAACGGCGAGGCCACAAGGTCGAAGTCAGCGATGATTTTTCTCCTTCCGCCGCTCCGACGATTGTGATTTTCGATCCTAAAACAAAGTTGATTCAGGCTGGTGCTGACGCCCGAAGGGGGCGATACGCAATGGGCTGGTAAGCAAGTCCGTTTCCGCAAAACAAACTGCGTCGAAACCATTGATGGTTTCGACGCAGTTTGTTTTTTGAAGCCATCGCAGTTGCCGTTTACTGGTGGTAATGCTCGGCGACGGCTTTAGCTACTTTTTTGATCGCCTGAATGGCCTGAGTTTCCGCGTTTGTCACTTCCAGCGGCTCGTCCGGGTTGTCAGAAACGTAATCCATAAAAACAGCCATCAACACTTCCTGACC